>WLHL01000042.1 GCA_009702755.1 Actinomycetota bacterium | reverse complement strand
TAATCCGCCCACTCAAGGCACCTGAGCAGGTCTTCCGAGAGGTAAGTGCAGTGACCGAGATCCCCGAGCACCTTCTGAATCGTTCCAAAGCACGCCGTGCGGCTGCTTCTGGCGAGTCCACTGGCGATGCCAGCCCGGCTGTTGCTGCTTCAGCAACACCGGCAGCAGCAGCGCCAGCGAAGAAAAACGTCGCTCCAGCGCCAAAAGCAGCTGTCCCCGACCCTGTGTATGTCGCCGCTGCAAAGAACCGTCGCAAGATTCCGTTCTGGGCAATGTCTGCCCTCGCCTTGTTGCCTGTGTGGGCATTGATTTACTTCGTGGCAGTTGTGCCTGAAGAAAAAGTTGTCGAGGGCCCCACCGCAATCGGAACTGCCGTGTACTCAAGTTGTGCGGGTTGCCACGGTGCTAACGGTGCTGGTGGTGCTGGACAAGTTCTGTACGAAGGCAATGCGATGAAGACATTCCCTCACATCGAGGACATGTTGAACTTCGTCTACGCCGGTAGCCAGAAGTATGTCGCCGCTGGGCTTGCCACATATGGCGATCCGAACCGCGAAGGTGGAGCACACAAGCCTCTTGGTTACAACGGCAACCCCATGCCACAGCAGGGTGAGAAGGCCGGTGGCGGTTTGAACGAAGCACAGATTCTTGCTGTCGTCTGCCACATTCGTTACGACCTCGCGGGTGCAGATCCGAAGGGCGAAGAGTGGGCTGCTGAGTATGAACACTGGTGTTCACCAGAATCTGAGATCTACAAGGCTCTCGAATCCGGCGGTACAAGCTTTGACACGATCGACAAGGATTTCTCCATGTTGGATCCAAAGCCAATCGCAGTGGGTACAGAGCCACGCCTTGGCACTTCACGGAAGTAATTCATCGCGCGATTGCGCGTTGACAGTTTCGTTTCTTTTACTTACAAGTCACTGACACAACGTTGTCAGTGGTGAGATTCACGATTGACGAACTTGCGTCATGTGGAAACTGCGTAATGAAATCACGAAGTGACGTCGTGTCTGTTTTTTCGCAGATCCGCTTTACAGGTGTTGCCAACTTGACGATCCATCCATTGCGAAGAATCCCTTCATCGCCATTTGATTGCATATCAACAAGTCCAGGCAGTGTGAGTCTTTCCATCCCTGCAACTTTGTCTGCGGGTACAAGAGCAAACCAGATGACTGCATCGCCCAACATGTCGGCGAGTAGCACGCATGCATTCGGTGTCGTGAAGTCTTCACACTTGGCCATCGCGTCGTAGTCGTCAACCAGAGTTCCTTCTGGAATTGTCAGAACACGCGTGTCATCAAGCGATAGTTGTGCCACTGCACCACTTGTCACTCCGTCTTGTTTCCAATTCGCATCGACAGTCACGGTGTTGACGCTTGCAACAAGATCCACTGTGTGTCGAACGTCAGTCGTGACCGACACTGCGTTGTTGTTCAGCGATGAGTACACACCGTTACCAAGCAAAACAATTGCGAATGCTGCAGCAATAGCAAGTGGAACACGTCGGTTCAACGTGTGAATCCCTTCAGTGCAGATGCAACACGATCTGCAAGTTCATTCATCACGTCGTCTGTATGAGCAAGGCCAACAAAGAGTGCTTCATACGCCCCAGGAGCAATAGCAATTCCGCCCCTGAGCAATGCATGGAAGAACTGCGCGTACAACTTCTCGTCAGTAGTTTTCGCTTCATCAAAGTTTGTTGGAGCATCAGTCAGTGCATCACCAAAGTGCATTCCCACCAAAGTTCCGACAACAGGGAACTGCGCACGAATTCCTACTGACGAACATGCGTCACGAAGAAGCGCAGACAACGTTCGCGCACGTGCAAGAAGTTCCATGTACACATCTGCGTTGAGTTCGTTCAACGCGGCGAGACCAGCAGCTGTTGCCAACGGATTACCTGCAAGCGTTCCTGCGTGGAACACACTGCCCAAAGGCGTGAGATTTTCCATGACATCGCGACGTCCGCCGACAGCGCCAATGGGCAACCCGCCACCGATGACTTTGCCAAAGCAGGTGAGGTCTGGACGAACATCAAACTTTGCTTGCGCGCCACCGGTCCCTAAACGGAAACCTGTAATCACTTCGTCAAACACCAAGAGTGCTCCGACACGATCACACTCAGCGCGTAAACCTTCAAGGAAGCCTGGGGCAGGAGCAACAACACCCATGTTTGCGGCCACTGGCTCAACAAACACGGCAGCAACATCGTCATCAAGAGTTGGCACCACGTTGTAGGGAACGACCCATGTATTGGCAACTGCCTCTTCAGGAACACCGGCAGTGCCAGGAAGACCCAATGTTGCAAGTCCACTACCACCAGCAGCAAGCAATGCATCTGTTGCACCATGGAAGTTGCCATTAAACGTGACAATTCGCTTTCGACCCGTCGTGCCTCGCGCTAATCGCACTGCAGTGCTTGTTGCTTCTGTTCCACTGTTCATGAAGCGCACGCGCTCACATGACGGGACGCGCTCACTAATTGCTTCTGCCAACTTCATCTCACGCGGTGTTGGTGCACCATATGACGTACCGTCACCAGCGGCAGCGCGAATTGCTTCAGTGACCTTCGGATGAGCGTGCCCAAGAATGATTGCGCCGTAGCTCTGCACGAGGTCAATGAGGTCATTGCCTTCAACATCCCACACGCGAGCACCTTCAGCACGCGAGACGATGTACGGGTTGCCGCCCACTGACTTGAATGCACGAATGGATGAATTCACTCCGCCAGGAATTGCCTTCGCTGAGCGCTGAAACACTTCTTCGTTCGAAGGAAGACCTGCGCCTTTGCACACTGTTGCAACACAACCAGCCGCCTCACAACGAATGGGATCACATAATGGGATAGTGCCCGTCATAGGAACTCCTACTTAGATGCGTACTCTGCGAACCAACGCGTGAGATACGTGAGAATGATGTCCGCGCCTGCGCGCTTGATGGACGTGAGATGTTCGAGAGCAACTGCATCGTGATCAATCCAGCCGCGCTCTGCTGCAGCTTTAATCATGCTGTATTCACCACTGACGTGATACGCCGCCACCGGAGTATCAACAGATGCGCGCACTTGACCAATGACATCGAGGTACGACAATGCGGGCTTCACCATGACGATGTCTGCGCCTTGTTCAATATCTTCGAAGACTTCACGCATCGACTCGCGCGCGTTACGCCAATCTTGTTGATAGCCCTTGCGATGTCCGCCTCCGGCAATCTGCACATCAACAGCGTCACGGAAAGGCCCGTATAAGGCCGATGCATACTTTGCTGAATACGCCATGATGGCGACATTCTGGAAACCTGCATCATCAAGTGCTTCGCGAATCGCGCCGACTTGACCATCCATCATTCCGCTTGGTGCGACAAGATGTGCACCTGCGGTTGCCTGCGCAATTGCAGCCTTGCAATAAATCTCAATCGTTGCGTCGTTATCAACGTCGCCGTCGGCGCCAACGATGCCGCAATGACCATGCGATGTGTATTCATCAACGCATAGGTCCGCCATGATCACCATGTCGTCACCGACGGCATCTCGTAATGCACGCAAGGCAACTTGAGCGATGCCCTTCGGATCAAATGCGCCAGAACCAATCTCATCTTTCGATGCAGGAACGCCAAAAAGGATGACTGCCTTCACCCCAAGGTCTCGAAGACCCTTTACCTCATCAACAAGAGAGGCCACCGTGTGTTGCACCACGCCCGGCAGCGACAAGATGGGCTGAGGCTCAGTAATGCCCTCGCGAACAAAGAGGGGCGCCACGAGGTCAGACACATGCAATCTGGTCTCGGCAACAAGCTCTCGCATGGCCTGGGAACTGCGAAGACGACGGGGGCGTGAATCGGGGAAGGTCACGCTCTGATGCTATTGGCAACCAAGCCCAGCCCGACCCGCAGAGCCGGCGAAGTGGCCTATTCAGCGTCGAGAAGTCGCTCTGTGGTCTCCACCAACGACTCAAGCGACTGCTCGTCAGCCACGGCAGAGAGGTCGACCCCAAGAGCTGCAGCCACTTTGGCAGTGGATGGTCCAAGGGCAACCACTACTGAGGGGGTACTTGTCCCGAATGATTCAAACCACGCACTCACGGCACTTCCCGATGCAAGAAGCAAAACGTCGGCTTGTAGCGCAGGTTCCATCATCTCGGGTGTCGGGCGAAGTTGAACCGTGCGGTATGCAACAACCTGCGTCAACGACCAGCCCTTTTCACTGATTGCTTTTGCAAGAGAATCATCGGCCAGATTTCCCTGCACCAACAACACTGCGCCCGACCCTTCGGGAAACTGCTCTGCAAGCACTTCGGCGCGTGCCGGCTGCGCAATCAAGGTGACCGCTGTGCCAAGGGATCGCGCTGTTGCATCACCCACCGCTGCAAAAAGTGGGAAACGAGGCGAGTCACCAGCAGCCTGGGCGGCCGAGATGAATGGCGCGACTCGCTCAGCGCCATTTGGTGATGTCACAACAATCCAATCGAACTCGTGGAAACGCTGCAGCACTTCGTCGCGCTCGCGACCTTCGTCATCAGGTTCTGCGATTGCAATCAACGGCACTTCCACCACATCAGCACCGCGTGCTTCAAGTAATCGACGAAGCGATTCGTTCTGCGTGATGGACCGAGTGATAACGACGGACCGGCCATCAAGCGACGAGGACATGACTAGGCCTTGCCCTGCAATCGACTTCGACATTCAATTGCCATTGCAACGCCTACAACGATGTGATCATCAGAGTCGCCGATCGCACCTTCAAGTTGCACTGTGTCACTGAGGTCATCAGCCGCCATAAACGCGCGGAAAACTCCGTCTGCTGAAAGATGAGCTGCAACGGGCAGCGAACAACCTGCACCAAGTTCTGCAAGGAACGCACGCTCTGCTTCGACAGCACGACGACTCGCTGCATGATCAATGCCGGCGAGAATCGTTGCAGTCTCTGCATCATCGCTTCGACATTCCACAGCAACAGAACCTTGTCCCACCATGGGAACTGCAATGTCAAGCGGCAACACTTCGGCAATCTGCTCCGTGATTCCGAGAATCTCCATCGCAGCGATTGCCATCACAATCGCTCCACCATCAGGAATCTTTGACAATCGCGTTTGGATATTGCCGCGCAAGTCAATGAACTGAAGATCCGGACGAAGACGAGTGAGTTGTGCACGGCGGCGCACCGAACCAGTTGCGACTGTTGCACCGTGCGCGAGATTCTCGAGTGAATTTCCCACAAGTGCATCATTCGCAGTGCGGCGCTCACCGATTGCTGCAATCAGTAGTCCCTCAGCTTGCTGTGATGGGAGATCCTTTGCAGAGTGCACAGCAATGTCGGCCCGTCCATCAAGAACGGCACGTTGCACTTCCTTTACAAAGATTCCTTGACCACCCATTTGATGCAGAGGCGTGGTTGCGTTCAAGTCACCTTGCGTATCGACATAGACATACTCAACCGTTGTGCCGGCAGATGTCTTCTCAATCAAACCGCCCACGTACTCAGCTTGGGTTCGTGCCTGCAGGCTGGAACGAGTTGCGATGCGAAGAATAGTCATAGAGGTGATTTATTCGAGATTAAACAAATCTCGGACCGCAGCGGACAAACGCTCTCCCTGCGGTGTTCCGGCAGCCTCTCGAAGGCGAACGGACGGTGAGTGCAACAGCTTGGCGACGATGCCGCGCACAATTGAATCAACGGCTTCACGTTGCTCATCTGTCATTTCACCAAGGCGGGCGCCGTAACGCTCCATCTCAGCATGACGAACGCTCTCCACTACTTCACGAAGTTGTGCAACAAGTGGAGCGGCTTGGCGTTGCGCTTGGTCCTGCGAGAAACGCTGCACTTCATCACCAATGATGGCGCGCACTTGATTCACTTCTGCAGCGCGCAGTTCAAGACCGCGTTGTGCCCATGCACTGAGATGATCAAGGTCTCGCAAGGTCACACCCGGAAGCTCGGCCACTTTGTCATCAACGTCGCGAGGAAGTGCGATATCAACAATCAACAATGGTGTCGACACATTTTCTCGTGCGCGAAGAAGCATCGCGTGATCAATGATTACGTTCCCAGCACCTGTGCATGCAACAAGAACATCAGTCGAGGAAAGTTCCTTCTCCAGTTGTTCGAACGAAGAAACCTTTGCACCAACTTTTTTCGCAAGGGCTTCGCCGCGTGACTCAGTGCGATTCAGAACAGTGACATGTTCTGCGCCTTCACGAGCGAGAGCAGTGGCAACACCTTCGCCCATCTCTCCGGCTCCGACAACAAGCACGCGCTTTCCAGCAAGGGAGCCGATGATGTCTTCTGCCATCTCCACTGCTGCATGCGACACCGATGCCGTGGATCGACTAATCGCAGTTTCGGTACGAGCGCGCTTTCCCACTTCCAATGCGTAACGGAACAACAAGTTCAAGGTATTCCGCGAAGCACCTTCTGCCATTGCGACTTCCCAAGCATTGCGAACTTGACCAATGATTTCGCTCTCACCGAGCACCGCAGAGTCAAGACCAGAAGACACTTCGAACAGATGCTTGATGGCTTCTTCATCCCACTGGCTATAGAGATGCGGTTCGATGTCATCAACTTCAATGCCGCTTATGTCAGACAAAAACTTTTGTATCTCGTCGTAAGCACCGTGGAAGCGTTCGACCACTGCATAGATCTCTGTGCGGTTACATGTGGAGAGCACAACTGCTTCGCGAATATCGTCGCGGCCAGAGAGGCTCTTCAATGCGTGCGGCATTGTTGAATCAGAGATCATGACCTTTTCAAGGAATGACACAGGGCCGGTGCGATGGTTGACGCCAATGACAACGATGGGCATAACGGCCTACGCGCTCACTGCGCCTGTTGTGGTGTCTGCAGGAGTCACGTTGGAGGTGTTGCGGCACTGTTCGTAGTAACTGAGGATCTGCAGTTCGAGAGCCAGATCAACCTTGCGCACATTGACACCTTCGGGCACATTCAAAACTGTGGGTGCAAAGTTCATGATGGAACCAACACCGGCGCGCACCAATGAGTCAGCTGCTTCTTGAGCATGTTGTGCAGGAGTAGCGATGATTCCAATGCTGACGCTCTTTGCTTGCACGATTTGTGACAACTCATCGGCGTGAGTGACGCGTACACCACCGACAAGGCTTCCAATTTTGCTTGAGTCCTTGTCGACAACTCCGACGATGTGGAAACCACGCTCGGAGATACCTGAGAAGTTGGCAAGAGCTTGACCAAGATTTCCTGCACCGACAATCACAATTGGCCATGACTGGTTCAGACCAAGTTCACGCTGAATTTGATACGTCAGGAACTGCACGTCGTACCCAACACCTCGAGTGCCGTAGGTCCCGAGGTAGGACAAGTCTTTGCGAACCTTGGCCGCATTCACAGCAGCTAGTTCAGCCAACTGTTCGCTCGAGACCCTCGTGACACTGTCAGCCGCGAGGTCAACAAGGATGCGCAGATACACCGGAAGGCGGCCGAGGGCTGCCTCGGGGATTCTGCGGCGGGGGGAGTCCGACATCGGCTTCCACGCTATTGCCTCGTGCACACATTCACGAAGTCCGTTCTCCTCCGCCTAGCCTTGACCAGCGTGACCTTGAACACTGCTTTGGCAGCCGCTTCCGCCATCATCGCTTTGGCATTTGGCCTCAGCACCCTTGATCGCTGGCTCCGACGCCGCCGACCCCATGAATTGGCCTGGACCATCGCCATGGGGCTCTTCGTTGCCGCTGCCGGAGCCCTCTGGTGGGCAGAAGGTCACGGCTGGAGCAATGTCTCATTCCGCCTGTTCTTCACCTTCGGAGCGATCATCAATGTTCCTTGGTTGGCGCTTGGCACCATCTTCCTTTTGGCGGGACCCAAAGCAGGTCGAGTCGCAACACGAATTCTCCTGGTCTTCAGCGGGTTCGCTGCCGGCGTTGTTTTCACCACCCCCATCCGTGGCGTCATTGAACCCAAGACAATGCCGATGGGTAAAGAACACTTTGATGCTCTGCCGAGAATTCTCGCGGCAGTGGGTTCTTCCATCCCGGCGCTCATCATTTTTGTTGGCGCTGCATGGTCAGCATGGCGAGTGCTTCGTGGCGCCAACCCCGCCTTGACATCTGCAGCGACACGACAAGTACGTTCTGCGCGTTTGCTCGCTTTGGGCAACATCTTGATTGCTGCAGGCGCTGCCATTTTGTCGGCAAGCGGAACTTTCTCAGGCCGTTTGGGTGCTGATCGTGCTTTTGCAGTCACGCTGCTGATCGGCATCGCAGTGTTGTTCGCTGGTTTCTTAGTGGCAAGTAACGCCACACACGGTTCTAGCGCAATGCGAAGCGCTGAACCTTCCCGCTGATATTACGCGGGAGCGTGTCAACAAAAATCACTTTTGATGGGCACTTGTAGCGCGCCAATTTCGTACGGCAGTAATCAATAATCGCATCTTCATCAAGATGCACACCATTACGTGACACCACGTATGCGCGAACTGCTTCACCCGTGTGTGGATGATCTGTTCCGACAACTGCAACCTCTGCAATGTCGGGGTGAACTGACAACACGCCTTCGACTTCTGCAGGGAAGACATTGAATCCGGAAACGATGATGAGATCTTTTGCACGATCCACCATGTAGAGATGGCCTCGATCATCAACCACTGCAATGTCGCCTGTGCGCAACCAACCATCACGCGTCAACACGCGTGCCGTTGCTTCTTCATCATCGAGATAGCCGGCGAAGATGTTTTCTCCGCGAATCCAAATCTCTCCGCTGTCCCCCATTAAGACATCGTCACCATTTTCATCAACAATGCGTAGCTCAATGCCAGGCACAGGGCGACCAATGGAACCTGGAATCCATTCAAGACCAATCGCAGTTGTCACCACCGGTGCAGCTTCCGTCAAGCCGTATCCCTCAAAGACCTGTAGTCCGAAACGAGCACTGAGCGAATGTGCAATCTGCTCAGGCAGTTTCGCTGCGCCCGACAATGCAATGCGCACTGATGAAAACCCATCAGGCGTTGGGTGATCGAGCTGTGACAAAGCCATCCACATGCTCGGAGCACCCGGCACAATCGTGACGCCGCGCTCAGCGATTGTCTCCATCGTGGACACCGGATCAAATCGTTGAATGAGAACAACACATCCACCACCAGCGAACGTTGTACCCAGCACAACATTGAGCCCGAAGATATGGAACAACGGTAACAACCCAAGCGTGACATCATCCGGGCCGATGTGTTCAGCGATGTTTGCCTGACGAATGTTCGTCAACAAATTGTTGTGCGTGAGAACTGCAGCCTTGGGTGAACCTGCTGTACCACTGGTGAACATGTACACCGCGGGGTGTGATGGCTCAACGTCAACGATGGGTGCTGGCTCGCCGTTGAGAAATTCATCAATCGTGAGCGCACCTTCAATGGAATGGCCCTCTGTCGAAATCACAATGCGCACTGCAGATGTAGTGATGGACGGAATCTGTAACCACATCGGTGCAGCCGCGGGTTCAATCACAACTGCCGTGGGCTTCACGGCGATGAGTTCATTTTCAATCTCTGGCGCTGGGCTTGTCGGATTCAACGGCGACACGATTGCGCCAATTCCGACTGCAGCCAGATACGAAACTACGAAGTACCGACTATTGCCGCACAACAGTGCAACAACGTCGCCTTTTGTAACACCTAAGCGCGTGAGCTCTCCGCGCATCGATGCAACTTGTGAACGCAATGTTGCATACGAAGTTTCACGTCCACGGCTAATGAGTGCAATGGAGTCATCAACATGACCCTCGATGATGTGCGAAAGGTTCATGAGCATGGCGTTGACTACCTCAACATCAAGAGGTTGACGATGCCGGCAGCAAAAATCGTGGCGATCAGTAACGCAATGGTGAGGGTTGTAGCGGGGCGCACGAGACGAACCTTACTTCCCTAAACGAAGGGTCACGGCAGAGGTCGTCGTTCCGCCATCACCAGCAAAGACGAGAACTGCGTCTCCGGCTTCAATTCGCAGTGTTTCAGCGGCAGAACCACGGTCAACGCTCAGTGCCACCATGCCATATGAATCAATAACGGCACCGATGGCTCCCCCATCGATGTCGGCGTAGTGAGTCACCACGCGCGCACTGCGGACATCCTCGCCAATCAACAATTTCAGAACTGGCCCATAGGGAGCCACATCATCAGGGCCAACGTTGAGCTGGCAATTTCCAAATGCATCAACCCACGTCACTTCACATCGGATGCCACTTCCATGCGCAGGATGTGTTTCATCACTTGGCACGGGAACCAGTCCAGGCATCACACTTGCAGTGTCGATCTCTTTTCCTACTTCTTCTAACGCGCCACCGTTGGCAAGGAATGCTGCAACCGGCGCAAAGATGTCTCGACCAGCGAATGTTGTTCCGGGAGCTTCTAGATGAAGATCCGTATTCGACAATTCGAATGCACGATCAGCGCCGCCCGCCATCGCAACACCCGAACCCAACAACCCATTGTCGGGCCCAAGGAAGATTCCACGACCACCAGCAACTTCAACGGCAATTGCACGACGTGCTGACCCAACACCTGGATCGACAACAGCAATCACAATGCCGGGTGGAACGTATTGCACTGCACGCGCGAGTGCTAACGAACCTGCACGCACATCGAATGCGGGAACTCCATGTGTGAGATCTGTGATGCGCACATGAGGTGCCATGTCGATGAGAACACTTTTCATGACGCCAACGAACTCATCATTCAGTCCGTAATCAGTGAGGAGCGACACGTGGTTGTGCATTGGAGTCAGAGTAAACGAAAAGGGCTGGTGCCAACCCCCCGACGGCACCAGCCCTTTCGGCGCTGCCCTTGTGGGGCGCGACTCCCAGTGTTGGTTTCCCAAGACTGGTGACCTGTGTCACAGACGCTACACCTTCGAATTAGAGAAATGGAATTCCCTCACAAGATTTTTTTATTTGTTGGCGGCGCCCATTTCGGCACTGCGAGCTGCGGCCGCACGCACCACTTTGTTCACGGTTTCACGAAGTCCCGCTGCCTCAAATTGGGCAAGGCCAGCAGCTGTTGTTCCATTCGGCGAAGTCACGCGCTCTCGCAATGTTGCAGGGCTTTCTGTCGACTCTGCGAGCAAAACCCCCGCTCCTCGAAACAGTTGTCGCACAAGAACATTGGCGACATCATCGGGCAAGCCTTCGGCCCGCGCTGCATCAAGCATTGCTTCTGCCATCAGGAAGAGATAGCCAGGTCCCGAACCAGCAACCGCTGTCACTGCATCCATCTGAGACTCAGGCACGCGTACAACAACACCCACGGCGGACAACACGGATTCTGCCCACACGTAGTCGTCTTCAGAACAGTTCGTACTGCCACAGATAGCCGTGACACCTTCACGCACGAGCGCTGGTGTGTTGGGCATTGCGCGTACGACGGCCGCAGATGATCCTGCAGCAGATTGCAACGTATTGAGAGAAACACCGGCAGCGATTGATAACACACGAGAAACACCAAGCGATGAGACCTCGCCACACACGTTGGCAACATCACCTGGCTTCACTGCAATAAGTGCGCCATCAGCAGGCACGATGACATCACTGGTCCGCACACCGAATTGTGATTCCAGTGCTGAGCGCTTTTCCGCATCGAGTTCCACCACAACAATGGACGCAGCATCCCAGCCACTCGCGACAAGGCCACCCACCAGGGCCGTACCCATGTTTCCGCCACCAATGATGACGAGACGCGAAGTTGCTGAAGACATGTCTTGAGACTAATGGCGCGCTACCGCTGCACGAGAGTGGGTTTTGGCGAGTCAGGCCACAGCCATTGGGTTGCCGGGGCGGAGGTGGCTTCCCCGACCATCTCAACCCCGGCGCATGCATGTGCACGGCGAAGGGTGAGATATGGCGGCGTTACTCGGCGAAACGAGAAGCGAAGCCGATGCGAATGATCACGGGGAAGACTCGCTCGACTGTGGCGTACAACGTGCCAATGACTCGGTCAAGTTCTTCTTCGTCCACCATGCGCAAGGGCATTTCACCGCGCAAGAACATTGCATCTTCGATACCGATAGAGAAATGTGCGCCGACCAGTGATTCGTTACGACGCAGGAGGTGTTCATACAACTGCTCGGCATTCTCTTCCGGAGCAGGCATGACATAGGTTTCGTACTTCAGTGTTCGTTGACCCAGCGTGATCCACACCGTTGTGAACTCTTTTTCTTCGCCACGCATGCGGACATACCAGCGGCGTTCACCAATTTCGCCCCGATCAACGGCAGCAATCGTTTCATTGCGCGCTTTCATGTCAAGCAACCAACCAGTGATCTGACCCTCAAGAGAATCAAGGTCATGGATGCCGAAAAGTTCGCTCATAGTTACTGACACTCCACGCGATCACGAGATGTGAGATCAGCGTATGCCCGGCGCAAACGCGCTGCAGCAAAACTCCATGTGTAGCCACGTGCACGTTCGGCAGCAGCATTTGACATGCGCGTAGCTAATGCAGGGTCATCGAGAATCTGTGCGATGTGCCGCGCAAAAACATCTGGTTGGCGATCTGCCACCAAGAACCCTGTGCGACCATGTTCCACAATCGTAAGAAGTCCACCCACAGCATTTGCCACCACAGGTGTGCCGCACGCTGCTGCTTCCAATGCAACAAGACCAAAGCTTTCACTGCGACTCGGCACCAACACAACGTCGGCAGCGCGGTAGTACGTGGAGAGAATGTGGTGTTGCTGTGGTTCAACAAATCGCACTTGGCTCTCTAATCCGTATTCCTCAATGAGTGAATGAACATGGGCCAATTCAGCATCACCCTCGGCACCACTAGCTCCGCCCACGATGAGCAATTTCGCATTGGCTCGGTTCAACGCAGCAAGAGACTTCACTGCAACATCGGCGCCTTTCAACGGCTGAATACGCCCGACGAACAACAACACGGGACCGTCACCAAGTTCTAAAGCTTTTCGTGCGCCACGTTGATCACCCGGTGCAAAGAAAGCATGCTCCACACCCGGTGCAACAATCTCGATTGTCCCCGGCGGGTTGCCATACAAATCGATGAACTGACGTTCTTCTTCTGTACAACTCACACAGATTGCATCAGAGCAACCAATCACTTCTGCTTCTGATTTCTCACGCAATTCAGATTCAGGGTCGCCGCCTAATGCCTTCACTCGTGCAAACGTGTGGAAGGTACTGACGAGCGGAACATTCAATTCATGCTTCAGAACATGGCCGCTGAGTCCGCTCAGCCAGTAATTGGCGTGAATGACATCGGTGCCACCGTTTTCTTTGATGTGCTGCAGTACCCCTGCGGTGAACTCAGGAACAATGTCAAACATGTTGTCTTTGGGCATATCAACAGCACCAGCCGTGATGTGCACAACCTTGTGATTCGGCTCAACAACAATCTCGCGCGGTGCATCCGCACTCTGTGCCCGCGTGTAGGTGGTGCAATCAATCCCCGCATGCGCCAAAGCGGAAACAAGTTCACGCACATACACATTCATTCCGCCACCGTCGCCGACACCTGGCTGAGCCAGTGGCGAGGTGTGAAGCGAGAGAATGGCAACACGGAGCATGCTCAATGCAACCTATCTAGGG
>WLHL01000041.1 GCA_009702755.1 Actinomycetota bacterium | reverse complement strand
TGTTGATGCGTACCGGAATGGTGCGAGGTCCGCGAACCTGACCGCCAGCCCACGTGACTTCTGCATCTTCACGAAGTTCAAAATCAGGAACACGCGCGAGGAATTCTTCAATCGCAACACGCATTTCCATGCGTGCAAGGTTTGAACCAACGCAACGGTGAATACCTGCACCGAATGCAACATGGCGGTTGTGCTCGCGGTCGATGATTACCTCATCGGGGCGCTCGAAATGCTTCGGATCACGGTTGGCTGCGGGGAAAGCCATCAGAATGCGATCGCCTGCCTTCATCGGACAGCCTTCATATTCCATGTCTTCATTCACAAGGCGAGCCATCGTCACTGGTGAATATGCACGAAGGAATTCTTCAACAGCACTTGGAATGAGTTCTGGTTCTTGTACCAAGCGAATGCGATCTTCTGGGTGTGTCGCAAGATGCCACAACGCAGAACCGATACCGCTCCATGTTGTATCAACACCAGCAATCAACAACAGGCCGCACATACCGAGGATGAGACCATCGGGGTATGGCTCGCCGTCATGCTCTGCATGAACAAGCTCACCGATGAGGTCGCTTGTGCTTCCCGTTTCACGACGATTACGAATCTCGCCAATGAAGAAATCTTGAAGTTCAGCGCGTGTCTTGATACGAAGTTCTGGATTCGTGAGACCAGCTTCCAAAGTGTTGCGCACCCACGTTGTGAATTGATCTTTCATCGTGGTGGGAACACCCAACATCGTTGCAATCACTTGAGCAGGAATTTGTTGTGCGTATTCAACAGCAATGTCGGCATCTGGACGACCGGCGATTGAGTCCATCAACTCACGACACCATGCGCGTGTAAACACTTCCAACTCATCGACTGCCTTCGGAGAAAAATCTGGCAAGAGCTGACGACGAGTCCATGTGTGCATCGGTGCATCTACCGAAATTGGTGCCGCAGGAGCAGGACCGTATGCGCCTGAACCTGGTGCCTCTGCAGGAGGAACAACAATGATCTCGCGCGATGAGAACTTCTCTGGCTCTCGAGCCATCTTTGTGACGATGTCGTATGTGGTGGGCAACCAAGAGCCACCCCACTTGTCTGTATGCGCAATGGGGCACTGTTCGCGAAGGTCATCCCAGATCTCAAACGGATTCTCGATGTATTCCTTGCTGAAAATGTCGTACTCGCTGGTCCAGTCGATCGTCTCGCTCATGGCTGCCCCTTTTGTTGGTTTCCCTTATGGTGAGAATAACTCTCCACTGGGAGTGACGCCAGCCACAGGCATACGATTCCCCCATGTCAAACCTTGAAGTTGTCCAGGATTCCGCCTCTTTGGGCCTTGACCCCCTCCGTCTCGACCGCATTCAGACCCATTTCGCCAAATATGTCGATGAGGGCAAGCTTCCGGGCTTCCACATCACCGTTTCTCGTGCTGGCCAGCTGGCATACAGCACCAAGTACGGCCACGCCGATGTCGAGAACGGTAAGCCCATTGCGGACGACACGATCTACCGCATCTATTCGATGACCAAACCCATCTGTGCTGTGGCCGCCATGATCTTGTGGGAAGAGGGCCTGTTTGAGATGCACGACCAGGTGAAGTGGTTCATCCCATCATTCGCCAACCAGAAGGTTTTTCGTTCCGGCACACTCACTGCCCCACGCTTTGAACCAGTCACCGAGCCGATGGAGATGTGGCACCTCTTCACGCACACCGCTGGTCTCACCTACGGCTTTGTCTATTCCAATCCTGTTGATCAGATGTATCGCAACGCAGGCTTCGAGTGGGGCGTGCCACGTGATGCATCACTCGCCAACATCTGCGACCAGCTCGCAGAACTTCCCCTCATGTTCCAACCCGGATCCGAGTGGGCGTACTCAATGTCCATTGACATCATCGGCCGCGTTGTTGAAGTTCTCTCAGGAATGTCATTGGGTGAATTCATGAAGAAGCGCATCTTCGACCCCTTGGGTATGACCGACACCGCATTCCATTGTGAAGCTGACAAAGCAGATCGACTTGCAGCGCTCTACGTACCGAATCCTGCAGACAAGAAGATGCTCCGTAACGATGCTGCGGGTGCGGGTGCACTGCATGAACCAAAAGCACACCTAGGTGGTGGCGGACTTGTGTCAACAACATCTGATTATCTGAAGTTTGCAGAAATGCTTCGCAACGGCGGTGAATACAACGGCGTTCAAATTCTTTCTCCACGCACTGTTGCATTCATGGCGTCAAATCATTTGCCCGACAATGCAGACCTCACGGCGTTTGGTCGTCCACTCTTCGCCGAAACCGCATTCGATGGAGTGGGGTTTGGTTTGAGCATGAGCGTCACCATTGACCCTGTCAAGGCAAAAGTGCCTGGCAGCGTTGGCGATTACGGCTGGGGCGGCGCTGCAAGCACCAACTTCACGGTTGATCCGAAAGAAGATCTTGTGTACATGATCATGACGCAGCTCATGCCGTCAAGCACGTGGCCGTTACGACCACAACTTAAGCAGCTGGTGCACCAAGCTCTCGTCGATTAGAGATTCGCTTCATCTGAGCAGTGAGAACTATCAGCATCACCACGCCCGTACCGATAATGACGAGGCCTTGAGCCATGTCGTTATCAATTGATTGATTAACAGTCATCACGACTCCGGTCACGATGCAGAAGGCTCCTGCAACCAACGTCTCCGAGGCAAGGAACTTTGTTCCGATAGCGAAGAGGGCGATTCCCGTCACGATTGGTATCACTCGTCCAGTAGAGATGTCAGTTCCCAATGTGATTGAGCCGATGACAACGAATAACGAACCCACCGCGCGCGCAAAGTAGGGAGCGCCAACTCTTTGAGTTCCCACCACCGCAAGAGAAAGTCCAGATGCCACCATCAAGACTCCGGCCGCCCATGCTTGATCAGAATCGATCAATGTCCCTAGTGAGATCGCAACACCATTTGCACCAACACAAAGTGCGACAGTGCCCGCAAAACGGGAAGAACGGCAGCGATATACACCCCAACCAAGAGCCGCACTCATCAACATGATCCCGATGAACTCTCCGCGCAACTCGGTGTTACTTAGCAACACCGCCGTTGCACCCCCCGCGCAACCCAATGCAGCAAGTTCAAGTACCTCAGAGAAGCGATCACGAATGTCCGACCCAGATGACAATTTCCAAGAGCCGAATCCTGCCGCCACCGCAACGATGTACAACGAAGTCACAATTGCACCTTCGGACGCATCTTGAAGCGCAATCGCAAGAATACGAATCACGCCCACTGCGATAATGAGGGCCGCAAGATATGTGATTAATTCACGGGCCGAGAATGACCACTGAGGAGCATCTGCAATGTCACATGCTTGTTCTTCAGAAAGAATTCCTTGTGCAACAAATTCATCGAGCACTTCGTTACGGGATTTGCGTTGATCCATATGCGTACCTTCTCACAATTTATGGAGTATGTGAGTACCAATCAACAAATTCAAAAGTCGCAGCATCAAGAAGTGGTGCAATCAGTGAAGCAAAAGAGACCGTCATGTGATTGTCATCTCGATACACGAGAACATTGCCCACGACAGTTGGACACGACGTAGTGATGCAGAACCAGTTCCGCACCCACAGCACTTGTTGGCCGGCTCGGTCGAAATCAACCAACATCTCATTCATGTCATCGCGATAAGCGACTCTCACACTGGGCGAGCATTGTTGAATGTTTGTGTAACTACGGCTTAAGCACGTGGGTACGTCCTGACCGGGATACGGAGTGTCTTCCATCAACACGGGCTTTATTCCACGACTTTCAAGTTCCGTCACAGTCCCTTGAAGCCCCTCACGCCATTCCTTCTGCCACATTGGCTTACGCGTAGATGCCGACAGCAGCCTTTCAAATTGTGCAACGAACACAACTTTCACGCCATCGGTGACCATCTGATCAAGAACATTGCGTCGCCATGGCGCACATTCCTTGTACACCTTGCCGAGCACACTGCTAAAAGTTGGGATTTCTGCCGGTGGACATCCACGCTTTGTATACGTAATGAGTTTCCAATTGCGCTTGATTGCAACCTTCTCAAATGCTGGGAACCACTGAGCAGCATGAGAGTCGCCGTAAAGACCAACAACAATGGGTGATGTTTCGTTGCCAAAGACACAGTTCTTTGGACGAATGGCGGAGAAACCCGCATGACAATTGTTGTTGTAAATAATCGGCATGTCAGAAAGGGCTCGTTGAAGACTCGGTGTGAGATTGCCGGGCAACCCTGTCATCGATGCTGCTTCCACAATCGCTTGAACAGGTTCTCCACGTGATGGGAGATTGGGGGCTGTCGGCACCAGCGTGGTGGTAGTCGCTGTCAGTCCAGCGGGAAGAGTTGTATCACCGATGACAGTCGGTGATGTTGCGTCGGGACCCACTGCAATTGCAGGTGGATTGTTGCGGGCAATGAGACCTGCTCCGGCGACTAAGGCGATGATCGCAGTTGCCAGTGCAACCGCGCGAAGACCTCGAAGTGCGATGTTGTGACGAACAGGGTTTTCAATAAATCGAAATGAGAACTCTGACAGTCCTAGAGCTATTGCAGTGCACACCAACCCGTCGATGACCGACAACTCACGATTGAAAGCTGCAGCAACAACAATCAAGATTGGCCAGTGCCACAAATACGCAGAGTATGAGCGAGAGCCAAGCCATTGAAACGGTGACAAACGTAGAAGTGCAACAGGTGCCCACGATGTTGCATTTCCACCTCGGAGTACAACTGCTGTCGCTAACACTGGTGCCAAAGCCCACGGACCAGGGAAACGTGTTCTTTCGTCAAACTGCACAACAGTCACGACGATGCCGATCAGTCCACACCATGCAGCAATTGCGCTTGCAGAACGAGCCCACTTCATTGTCATCATCGGCACCACTGCGATAAGCGCACCTGCAGCAAGTTCAAACGCACGTGTATGTGGCGAGAAGAATGCCCATGGCTGAGATGAATCCATCATGCGCATGCACAATGCGAACGACACAACCGTGACGACTGCTGAGAGTAACCCAATGCGCGCGCGCACATTGACCCGACTCGTTGTCGTTGCACCAAGACAAATCAGCGCAATAAGGACAGGCCACACCACATAGAACTGCTCTTCGACGGCAAGGCTCCAGTAGTGCTGCAAGGGAGACGGCGGCAATGTCGATTGCAGATAGTCGGCACCTCTGCTGGCGAAAACAAAGTTGGAAGAAAATGTTGCAACAGCCAGGACGTCATTCGCGACAGAACGCAGACGAAGTGGCTCTAGCCAAATCCACGATGCTCCAAGGGTTGCAACCGCAACGACTGCCGAGACGGGAAGAAGGCGTCGAACACGACGGGCGTAGAAGGATGAGAGCGAGATGACGCCACTGGATTCCTTCTCAGTCACCAATAAAGAGGTAATCAGGAATCCAGAGACCACAAAAAAGACATCTACGCCCACATAACCCCCAGCAAGGCCTGGAACTCCGGCGTGGAAGAGAAGGACGGCGAGAACCGCAATGGCGCGAAGGCCTTCTATGTCCGCTCGCCGTTGCATCCCTACGAGTATGGCTTGCCAACCATCCCGAAATGGGACACGTACTACTCGGCGGTAGGCCAACGCCTCACATTCGTCTAGGGTTTGGAACACCATTTACTAAGACATTCTCAAGGAGTCACAATGGCACGTAAAACCCGTGTGTTTGCAGCAATTGCAGCACTTTCACTCGTCGTCGCAGCTTGCGGCGGTAGCAGCGACAGTTCAGATACCACCACAGCAGGTGGCGGTGCTCTCGAACTCGTCAAAGACGGTGCACTCACCGTTTGTTCAGACGCTCCATACGAACCATTCGAGTTCCAAGCCGAAGATGGCACCTGGACCGGATTCGACATGGACATCATGCGCAAGATCGCTGAATCAAATGATCTTGAACTTGAAGTCAGCGTTCAGCCATTTGATGGCATCTGGTTGGCACCCGCTGCCGGCAAGTGCGACGTAGTTGCATCTTCGATGACAATCACCGAAGAGCGCACACAAGCTGCCGACTTCACCGATACCTACTTTGATGCATTCCAGTCATTGCTCGTTCGCAAGGCAGATGCAGAGACATACACAACGCTTGAGTCATTGAAGGGCAAGACAATTGCCGTTCAGACCGGCACCACTGGTGAGTCTTATGCAAATGCAAATGCAACCGGTTCAAAGATTCAGTCATTCGACGAAGCTTCCGCAATGTTCCTCGCACTTGAATCAAATCAAGTTGATGCAGTTCTTCAGGACTACCTCATCAACAAAGAGCGCGCTGACAAGCAAGGCACATCAGCAGTCTCTGCAAAGTTTGAAGAGTCACCAGAGGAATATGGCTTCGCAGTCGAGAAGGGCAACTCAGCACTTCTTCAGATTCTCAACAAGGGAATCAAGGATCTTCGTGATTCCGGCGAGTACGACACCATCTACAACAAGTACTTCATCGGCTAATACGCCGTTGTAAACGTCACGTAAGGAAGGGTCATGGCAATTAGCAAGCGAAAGCGAGCGATGTATACGCGTTATGCGATTTATGCGCTCAGCATTCTTGCAATAGTTGTCATGACCCTTCTCGTTGACTGGACTCGCCTTGGTAATGCGATGTTCAAATGGGAAATTGTCAAGAAGCAATTTCCCGACATCCTGACAAGTGCAGCAAAAAACACAGTCGTCTTCACGATTCTTGGTTTTGCTGGTGGACTCTCGTTTGGTCTTCTCTTTGCGTTGATGCGTCTCAGCAGCATCCGCCCGTACCGTTGGCTCGCCGCCACGTACATTGAAATCTTTCGAGGCATTCCACTCCTCGTCACTCTTCTCGCTTTGGGCTTTGGTATCCCCATCGCAACCGGCTGGAGCTGGCCAAACCCCTATCTCCAGGGCGCAATCCCCTTGTCTCTCGTGGCTAGCGCGTATATGGCCGAGACCATTCGTGCCGGAATCGAAGCGGTTCCTAAAGGTCAAATGGAGGCTGCGCGTTCGCTGGGTATGTCGTACCCACGCGCCATGATCACGATCATCATTCCGCAAGCATTGCGCATCATTGTGCCACCGCTCACCAACGAATTTGTTCTTCTCATTAAAGACACCTCACTGATCTCGGTGCTTGGTGTTACCGCAGCAACGAAAGACCTTGCTCGCTTCGGACGCGATGGTGTGAATAGCAGCGCCAACGCCACTCCACTGATCGTCGCTGGTTTGGTGTATCTCGCAATGACACTTCCTCTCACACAATTAGTTGCCTACATGGAACGTCGCGCAAAGGCGGCCGGCAAATGAGCAACGAGACCATCCTCATTGATGACTACGTGGTGAACGTCAATGACCTCAACAAGTCATTTGGTTCGAATCATGTCTTACGCGGAATCGATCTTCATGTTCAACGTGGTGAAGTTGTGTGCATCATCGGACCTTCGGGTTCTGGCAAGAGCACATTGCTGCGTTGCATCAACATGCTCGAACAACCAACAAGCGGCAGCGTCGTTGTTCTTGGACGCGAACTCACGCATATTGACTGCGATATCGATGAAGCTCGCACAAAAATCGGCATGGTCTTTCAACAGTTCAATTTGTTCCCACACATGACAGCACTTGAAAACATCGCTGTCGCTCAACGCAAGGTACTTGGCCGCAGCAAAGCAGAAGCCGAAATGAAGGGCCTGCAGTTACTCGCACGTGTTGGTCTCACAGAAAAAGCTGATGCATATCCAGGACAACTCTCCGGAGGGCAGCAACAACGCGTTGCAATTGCTCGTGCACTCGCAATGGACCCCGATGTCATGTTGTTCGACGAAGCCACCAGTGCGCTTGATCCTGAACTCGTCGGCGATGTTCTCAACGTGATGAAAACGCTCGCTGAGGACGGAATGACCATGTTGGTTGTGACTCACGAAATGGGTTTTGCATCAAACGTTGCAACTCGAGTGGTGTTCATGGACGGCGGTGTCATCGTCGAGCAAGGACCACCATCACAAGTCATTAATGCACCGCAAGAGGATCGCACCAAATCCTTCCTCTCTCGCGTTCTAAACCACTAGACACCCACTGCCTAATCTGCGCCCTATGAGCACCCAGCGCGACAAGATCCAAGCACTTCTCACCCTCGCGCAGCACCCCAATACTCCCCAGGCAGAAGCCGAAACTGCACTTGCTCTGGCATCAAAACTGATGCAGAAACATGGCCTCTCCCATGATGATGTGGCCGATGCAAAAAAGCCCGAGGACACTGCCGTTGTTGTTCGTCGTTTTGCTGTGCACGGCCCGTATCGAGTGCGCCGTCAAAACATCCTGTATGCAATCGGACTTGCTCATTCCTGCGCTGGGTATCGAGCAGATGACGAAGACGGTGCATGCATCGTTGTCTTCTATGGTCGCGATGCCGACATCACAGCTGCATACACACTCTTTGGCGCAGCCGACATGATGGGTCTTCGCTTATTGCCGAAAGGCGATCGCTCGTGGCGCACATCATGGTGGCAAGGTTTTCAACGTGGCATCACCGAAGCACTAGCGGGCGCGAAGAAGGAGTTCATTGCAGAGACTCCTGGCTCTGGCCTCGTGCTCGCCGATCGCATGAAACGTGCTCAATCTGAACTTCGCGCAAAAGGCCCTCGTCTTACCGGTGGGTATTCGTACTCCGACACATCATCAGGGGCCTACAACAGTGGGCATTCTGCAGGTCGTGGATTCTCTTCTGGTAGTCGATCATTTACCAGTGGTGTTCGTGGAGAAATTGGGTGACATCCCTTCAGCAGTTCATTGAGGCGGCACACCATCGTGCCAACGAATACTCACGCTGTACTCCCGAGCAAGCACTTGTCTATGCATGTGAAGACGTGGTCGAGCATGAACTTGGTTCTCGAGAGATTCTCTCCTCCGAAGCAGACGTAATCATCAATGACATTTGCCATGCAGAAGACATTGAAATTCCCACCATTCTCATTGCACGCAAGAGTAAGTCGGCACTAGCGCTTACCTACATCGATGAGAACGTCATCTGCATTCGCGGCAAGTCCACCACGATGTCCACCTTGTTACACGAGCTTGCCCACGCGGTAGTCGGTGCGGAATCACACGGAGTTCTCTTTCGCGATGAACTCGCTCGCCTCAGCCGGAAACACATCTCGGTCTCCTATGCGGCTCTTCTGCATTCGGTCTATTCAGGGGTCGGTCTTGAAATGTCGCCCTGGCCGGCGACTGCCGCACGACGCAACTAGAAGCGTTCACTGGCCCGTCTCATCAGTGGCAGACTTCGTGTATGACCACTGCACCTTCCGCGGATGACCTCTACGCATTTCTCTCCACCACGCGCTCTATTCGACGCATCACCGATGCACCTGTCAGCGACGAAGTGCTTAACCGAATCATGCAAGCCGCAGTGTGGGCGCCCAGTGGTGGCAATCGTCAACCATGGCGCATCATCGCTGTTCGTGACCGCACAATCAAAGAGCGCATTGGACGTCTCTACTCAGCAGAGTGGGATAAGTACGTGGAATACAACGTGTCCAAGTTTGAAGGACATCCACCTGCGGTCGTTGCTCAGGTGCGCGAGGCATATGCGGGTGGTACACGTCTCGCAGAAACATTGGCCGATGTTCCAGTGCTCGCGATGTTTATTCACGATCCGTCAGCGCTCTATGTCACCGATGCAGATCTCGGTCGTCATCCAGTCGTTGGAGGCGCATCGCTGTATCCCGCGGTACAGAACTTTTTACTTGCCGCACGCGCAGAAGGTTTAGGCGGCGTTCTCACCACGTTGGTCTGCAATAGGGAAACTGAATTGCGCGACATCTTGAAGTTCCCCACCGGATGGGGTGTGCATGCGATGGTGCCTATCGGGTATCCGCGCGGCAATCATGGCCCGCTTACACGTGCACCAATGGAAGAGATGACATCCATCGATCAGTGGCGTGACTAGTTAGTTACTCACTTGTAGCGGAACGCCACGCAACATCTGTTGGCCAACGACCAGTGCCACCATCTTCTACGAGGAATCCAGACAAGGTTCTATTCGTATTCTTCATTCGCCATTGCAACATTGCTTGCGTGAGCGGAAGTACAACAGCTGGGTCAGTCGTCAATGTACGCCACGTTGGATCCGCTGCAAGGTCAAAACACAGCCAGTCGCCATCAGCGAACTGAACATATGCATGAGTGTCACTTCGGAGCACAGCCAAACTCATTGAGTCAAGATGGCGCTTCCAGGGAGTGTCGTGTGGATACACAGGAATCAAAGTGGAACGCCAGTCGTATTCCCAGTGTGCAGCGTCACGCCAGAAAGGTGGTTCCTCTCCGGCGAGGTATGGTGTTAATGGAAGTCCATCGCACTGTGCTGGAACTGGCTGGTCCAACATGTCGCACAGCGTCGGCATGATGTCGACATTCTCTGTGAACGCACGCACCACTGTTCCATGCGCTTGCGCCTTACGAGGATCTCGCACGATTGACACGATGTGTTGACTGGTTTCCCAGTAACCCACTTTTTCTTTCAGTCCGTGATCGCCCAGTAGTTCCGCATGGTCTGCGGTGACGATGATGACTGTGTTCTCCCATTGGCCCGATTCTTCAAGCGCATCCCACACGCGACCCAGTTGTGCATCTACTTCGCTGATCATGCCGAAGTATTGGGCACGCATGTGTGCGAGTTCTGCTGGGTCAGTAGGAGCCTTTGTGTTGTCCAAAGCCAGCATGATTTCGTGGAACGGATGAACAGACTCAGCAGGTGCAATCGGTAATCCCACTGTTGCGGGGTCGTACATCGTGCTGAAATGACCAGCGGCTGAGTACGGCGGATGAGGACGAATGAAACTTGCGTGTGCAAACCACCCTTGCTCTTGTTTCTCAATCCAAGACAACAACTCATTTATCAGGAAAGACGAGACACTTGCCTCTGCTGGTCGTTCGTTTTCGGTGAGGAGCAACCTTCCAATACCCATATTGGTGTTGAACCCTTGCGCCTGCAGCCATTCACGCCACGGATCAAATTGTTGAGTGAGATCTACTTCGCTATCGAAACCTGGCAACACGCCTTCATAGGTAGACAAACGAGGATCATCGGCACTGTCTGTCACGCGTGGATCAATTGCCTGATCTGTGTACCCAAAGAGTGCAGGTGCATACCCTGCCCGACGAGCCATGAGAGCAACATTGTCAAACGATGCATCAAGTGGCGTGCCATTGGCAACAACACGGTGATTCATTTGATACATACCGGTATACAACGATGCGCGTCCGGGCGCGCACGGTGATGCTTGGCTGTAGTGGCGTGCGAATCGCACACCCTTTTGCGCTAATCGATCAAGATTCGGAGTCTTCACCACTGGATGATCAGCAATAGAGAGGCAGTCTCCGCGGAACTGATCAAGAGTGATGAAGAGAACATTGAGAGTCATGGCCGCTGCCCAGTTGTAAGAAAAGTTCGAATATCAGCAATGGCTCGACGATCTTGCGCGGTGAAAATGTGACCGCCCTCATAAATCGACAAAGTTGCATCAGATATGCGCTTCACGATCTCTTCCGAATTCGACACCGGAGCAATACCATCGAATCGTCCAGCTGTGACAAACACTGGAGCCGTCACCTGATGCAAGCGATCACTCACATCGTGACCAATGCGAGCGCCGAGTTGCAATATCTCTCCCTTGATGGTGTCCTTTGCTTTCGGGACTGCGGCTTGTTCATTGCGCATTGCCACCATTGCTGCATCATCAGGATGAGTTGCCAACCACTCAGGCGTAAACCGAGTATCGGTCAATGTGGTGATGCGCGCAGCACGCTCATCGGCAGGCAATGCACCTAACTCATGCAGTGGATACGACGAACCAGCATCTCCACCAGCTGATGTACATAACAACACCAACTTCTCAACACGCTGTGGATAACTCACAGCAAACTCTTGTGCAACCATGCCACCGAAGCTGATGCCAACAACTGCGCATGTTTCCCAACCAACATGATCAAGCAGCGCCGCACCATCTTGTGCGTATTGAGCCATGGTGTACGGGCCTTCAGGAATACTCGTTTCACCAAGCCCACGTTGATCATGCGCCAACACTGTGCATGTTTTTGCCAATGCACCAATCAGTAATGCAGTCGACTTCAAAGTGGCACCCGACCCATTGAAGAACAGCACTCGTGGTCCACTTCCACTCACCTCATAGTTGATGGAAATTTCAGAGCGTTCGAACTTCGGCACGTCGACATTCTTCCATCTCATGGGTATCCACCATTCACGGTGCTACACAAGCCACTATCAATACCCGTGCAAACGTTTGTTGATGGAGTCAAACGCTCACTCGCTGAGCAACTTGATGTCCTCCCTTGGCGACGAGTCACACTTCCTGGTCTTGATGTGGCCTGGGTCGGCATGAACGTTCCTTCCATCGATACCGGTGGTCGGCCGTGGGTCTGGGAAGTTGTGACACCAACTCAATACGAGGCTTCTCATCGCATGCAGGATGACCCAATGGTTCTTTCCGTTGCACAAGACACTGTGATCGCAGAGGTCAACCACCGCGACCACTCTGGGCCCATCATGCGGATGCAGGTGCCCGTCAAAGACGCCCCCGACAGCGTGTCTGTCGCGGGTGGAATCGACCCCGATGGTCCTTGGTCTGTTCGTTTGGAGACCGGCTGGACCGTCCAGGCCATTGGCAGTGCAGCCCAATGCTGGATTGACCGCGAGGCCCCCGGCAGTGCCCGCCTTGACACCCCCGCTCCCCAGCTTTCCCCTCATCAGCGTTACAAGTTGCACCCTGCCATTGACATCGAGTCGGCAGCCTTTGATCGCTTGCTTACACTCGACCCTGATGATGCGGCCATGGTCACCACCCTCCTTACTCGGGTTCACGAGGCACTGCGGCCCTACCGCTAAGTCCTTACGCCCTCCATACCTGGCGGCGCTGTGATTACGACCTACGCCCTGTCTCTACCCACGGTTGACTGCACCGAAGAACAGCGCATCGCGGTCATCGACATCGTGAGCGACTGGCTCGTCGAGCATTATCCACTCGACGCTCGTGGTCCAGGTACCACAGTCCGTACGCGCGAGTCCTCTGATGATCCGGTGTTTCGTCTCACGATTACGGAGAGCGCACCAGGAAATTCTCATGTTGAAACATTGACAATCAGCGTTGTGATGATTGCCGATGTCCTCACCTTCGACATTCGCATCTCGTCCACACCGACCGCATCACGAGTTATTCCTTTTTCATCTCCCATGCTTCCTGTTCGTGTTGCGCATCTTGTCAAGAAAGTTCTCACTGCAGTTCCCTCTGAAGATGCGAATCGTTACATCACCGATGCACCCACAGTTGTGAAGGACGAATTAGGTGGACAGGAAACAGCAGCATTTGTTCTCGCACCAAGTCGGCGCTTGCCGGTTCTCGTTGAAGTCGTCGATTTTGAACGCAATACCCCACTCTTGATAGCAATGGGAGCTGGTCCACTTGTTGGTCTCGTTCATGTGGTGCAGATCACTACTGCCGATGCACTGCGCGGGTTTCTCTCGCTTACTGGTTACACCTTGGTGGGACCTGGATGTGTTGTCGTCAACTGGGCCGGCAATACAGAACCTGAAATCGTTCATCGACGCGAATTACCGAGCGCCTCTGAAAACAGAGAGCGCGCTCGCCTCGTGCAATTGATTCTCGAAACTGCAGCTCGCTCGATTGCGGCCCCTCGCGTGCCAGCACCTCCACGTCGCGATGAAGATTTGGTCGAACTCACCTCACGCGAAGTATCAGTCACAAATGAAATCGTGAGCGAAGACCAAGCAATTCACATTGAACAACTCGAATCTTCCATTGATGAACTTGAAGCTGCTCTCGCCGATGCCGACCGTCGCCTAGCTGAACAGCGCGCACAACTAGAACAAAAGGGCGGTCAGCTTGACGAGTTGATTCTGCGCAATGTCTCTCTCGAGATGCAGGCGGGAAACACCGCCAACACTCGTGCAGTTGCATCAATGACAGAAGCGCTCCGATTAGCCCAAGAACATTGCCCTTTCTTGGTCTTTCACTCACGCGCTATTGAATCTGGCGAAGGTCTAGAGGGACCCGAGCCTGTCAGTGTTCTGCAAGATCTTGTTCGCCTAAACGAAGTGGCACGTGCCTGGATGTCGGGCGAAATCACCGGCACAAGTATCAAGTTGGCATGTCGCCAAATGGGTCTTGACTTTGCCCCAGATATCTCTGCCACTGCTCGTCAGAAATACGAAGAGGACTATCTCATTGATTGGCGAGGAAAAATAGTTCGCGCAGAAGCTCATCTTCGCCGCGGCAGAAAAGTACA
>WLHL01000040.1 GCA_009702755.1 Actinomycetota bacterium | reverse complement strand
TTATTCGGAGACCAGGAGATGAGATGCTGACTGCGATAGTCACCCAAACGGGTGATCAGGTCCAGGTACGTCTTGTGCCGTCGGAAACGACAGACACGACGATGCCAGAAGCAGTGTTGATGTCTGCCTCAGCAGAAGCTGAGGCGACAGAGACAGCTGTTGCTGAAGTCAAGACGCCACCAAACCCGGTCAACCCAG
This sequence comes from Actinomycetota bacterium, assembly GCA_009702755.1. Classification (GTDB taxonomy): domain Bacteria; phylum Actinomycetota; class Acidimicrobiia; order Acidimicrobiales; family Ilumatobacteraceae; genus UBA2093. The sequence continues at coordinate 14,321 of WLHL01000040.1, read as the reverse complement.
CACAAAATGAAATGTTGTGGGCTGCAGGGTCCTTCTTGGTCCTGTTTGTGCTCATGCGTTATTTCTTGTTCCCACGTTTGAAGAAGGGCACTGAAGCGCGTTATGCGTCGATCCGCTCTAACACCGAAGGTGCCGTACAGGTGAAGGCTGATGCGAAGACCGATGTGGCTGAATATGAGAAGGCACTTGATGCCGCTCGTGCAGAAGCAGCCGGTCGTGTTGACGCTGCACGTCAGACAGTTGACAACGAGCGCACTGCACAGTTGGCTCAAGTCAATGCCCGCATTGCGGCTGCTCGCGCAGAAGCAGATCAGAAGAATGCAGCTGCTCGTGCTGCGGCTCAAGGCGATGTCGCCGCCGCAGTTGCAACAGTCGCAACACGTGTTGCTGAGTTAGCTCTCGGCAAGGCTCCTGATGCTTCTGTTGTGAATGCAGCTGTCGCTTCCACAATGGAGGGTTCACGCTCATGATTAACGCAAGCCTTATTGCAGCTGGAACATACGAGAGCCATCACTGGCTCTTGCCAGAGACATTTGAAATCATCTACGGCGGCATTGCTTCCACACTGGTGATTAGTGCGCTCATTAAGTTTGCGGGCCCGATTGTCAAGAAGTCTCTTGCAGCTCGTACCGAGCGCATTCAGAACGAAATTGATAACGCTCGCAATGCACGCACAAGTGCAGAAGCAGAAGCACAAGAGATTCGTTCAGCACTCGGTGACATCTCCTCCGAGCGCTCACGCATCCTGGCTGAAGCAGATGCAGCAGCAGCGGTTGTTCTCTCTGAAGGTCGCGCTCGCGTTGCTACTGAAATGGCAGACGTCGAGGCAAAGGCTCTTGCAGACATTGCAAACGCATCGGGTCGAGTGCAAGACGAACTTGCATCCGACATCAAGCGTCTTGCACGTATTGCATCCGACAAAGTCATTGCAAGCGCAATGAGTGATTCGGTTCGCCAGGACCTCATTGAAAACTTCATCTCAGGAGTCGCACGATGAGCAACGACGCATACATTTCATCTCTCTCGGCTATCGCCGCTTCCGAGGGTGTCCTCGATCGCGTCGAAGCTGAGTTCTCAGCAGTTGTCCGCGCCATTGACGCCAACGAAGATCTTCGTAGCAAACTTTCCGATGAGTTGCTTCCCATCGCAGTTCGCCAGCAGATCGTCGAAAAGCTTCTTGAAGGCAAGGGCCACCGTCTGACCACTCAATTCGTTTCACTTCTCCTTGGTGCTGGCAAGGCGCGCGATCTTCGCGCAATTGCTGCTGCAATCAGCGAGAACGTCGCCGGCAGCGGCGGCCGCAAGGTCGCTGAAGTCCGCAGCGCCGTTGAACTTTCCGAAGACCAGCAGAAGCGCCTCGCTGATGCACTTGGAAAGAAGTTCAACACTCAGGTGAACCTCAAGGTTGTTGTTGACCCAACCGTTGTCGGCGGCATTGTTGCCACCGTCGGCGATGAAGTCATCGATGCCTCAGTCCGCAGCAAGCTCGACCAGCTCAAGAGCCGGTTGTAAAGAACATTTCGCGTAAAGAAGGAAGACATGGCAGACATCACATTCTCCGCCAGTGACATCGCATCGGCGATTACAGGTGGCCTCGCTGGCTACACGCAATCGCTCGAGGCAACCACTGTTGGTCGCGTCGAAGAAGTGGGCGACGGTATCGCTCGCGTTTCCGGCCTACCTAATTGCATGGTGAACGAACTTCTTGAGTTCGAGGACGGCACCGTTGGTCTCGCTCTCAACCTTGATGAAGACGTCATCGGTGCAGTAGTTCTCGGCGAAGCCGACTCCATCGAAGAAGGTCAGGCCGTCAAGGGCACTGGTCGCATTCTCTCCGTTCCTGTTGGTGACGCAATGCTTGGTCGCGTGATCAACGCGTTGGGTACGCCCATCGATGGCAAGGGTGACATCGTTGGTTCCATCAGTCGCCCCGTGGAAGTCCAAGCTCCTGGCATCATGGGTCGCAAGCCAGTGCACGAGCCATTGCAGACCGGCATCAAGTCGATCGACGCAATGACCCCAATCGGTCGTGGACAGCGCGAACTCATCATTGGTGACCGCAAGACAGGTAAGACCACTGTTGCGATCGACACCATCATCAACCAGCGCGGACTTGGTGTGAAGTGCATCTACGTCGCAATTGGTCAGAAGGGTTCCACCATTGCAAACACAGTGGAGACACTTCGTCAGCATGGTGCCCTTGAGTACACAGTGATCGTTGCAGCGCCTGCATCAGAGCCAGCACCGTTCAAATACCTCGCTCCATACTCTGGCTGTGCAATCGGTCAGCACTGGATGGAAAATGGCGAGCATGCACTCATCGTTTATGACGACTTGTCAAAGCAGGCTGAGGCATACCGCCAGATGTCATTGCTCCTTCGTCGTCCACCAGGCCGCGAGGCATACCCAGGCGACGTGTTCTATCTTCACAGCCGTCTCCTCGAGCGTGCAGCAAAGCTCAGCGACGAGAACAAGGCTGGTTCACTCACTGCATTGCCAGTGATTGAAACCAAGGCAGGCGACGTGTCGGCATACATTCCTACGAACGTGATTTCGATCACCGACGGTCAGGTGTACTTGCAGGACAACCTCTTCAAGTCTGGTATCCGTCCAGCTGTTGACGTAGGTGTGTCGGTGTCTCGCGTGGGTGGTGCTGCACAGACCAAGGCAATGAAGGGCGTCTCCGGAACCCTGAAGCTTGACCTTGCACAGTTCCGTGAACTCGAGGCATTCGCAACATTTGGTTCTGAACTTGACGCCGTGTCGAAGGCACAGCTTGAGCGCGGATACCGCTTGGTTGAATTGTTGAAGCAGGGTCTCAACTCCCCAATGCCAGTTGAAGAGCAGGTTGTTTCCATCTTCGCCGGCACCAAGGGTTACCTCGACTCCATCCCTGTTGCAGACGTTGCACGTTTCGAAAGCGAATTGCTTGCGTACGTGAACTCACGTCATGGCGCAATGATGGCTGAGCTTCGTACAAATGGAAAGGCCGATGTGCCTGCTGATCTCGGCGACATCGTTGCTGCATTCAAGTCACAGTTCAAGGTCACTGGCCCGAAGGCTGGTTCTGTTGATCCCACCGCTACATCTGCCGAAGCACTCGGTGATGCAGCCAGCAACAAGACCCTCGCGACGGAGTAACTAAGTGGCTGGCGGTCAGGAACGAATTCTGCGCGGACGCATCAAGTCCGTTCAGGCGACAAAGAAAATCACACGTGCAATGGAGCTCATCGCTGCATCGCGCATTGTGAAGGCGCAGCAACGCGTCGTCGCAGCCGTGCCGTACAGCGACATGATCACTGAAGTTGTTCGCGATCTTTCAGCAGCCGGAGCAGGAAGCGACGCACCATTGCTTGCTGGCCGATCTGAAGTAAAGAACGTGTGCTACGTCGTGTTGTCAGCCGACCGCGGTTTGTGCGGTGGCTACAACTCTGGTGTTCTTCGCGCCACTGAAGGCGAAATCAAAGAAGACGCACTGAAGGGTCGTGGCCACACAGTGGTTGCTGTCGGTCGTAAGGCTGAGGGGTACTTCCGCTTCCGCGGGTACAACATCGGACAATCCTTCACTGGCTTCACCGACAACCCAACGTATTCAATCGCTAAAGAAATCGGTGAGTACGTCACTGGTTTGTATGAATCCGGCGAAGTTGATCGCGTTGAGTTGGTGTACACCCGTTTCGTCTCTGCTGGTTCACAAGAAGTGGTGCAGCGTCCATTGGTTCCTCTCGATTCCCAAGTCACCGAAGGTGGCGACGGTAAGTCAGAGACCGGTCGCGATTACGAATTTGAGCCAACGCCAGAAACAATTCTCGAGACATTGCTTCCGCGCTACGTCGAGGCCCGCGTGTACGCGGCACTTCTCAACGCAGCTGCGTCAGAGCATGCATTCCGTCAGCGCGCGATGAAGTCTGCAACAGACAACGCCGAAGAGCTGATTAAGACCCTTTCACGAATCATGAACCGAGCCCGCCAGGACTCGATCACGACCGAAATCATGGAAATCGTCGGCGGTGCCGAAGCCATGTCGGCCGGTAATTAAGAGCGACTAAGTAGGAGAAATCCAGATGAGTATGACAGAGACAAAGCACGACGGACAGGTAGTGGCAATTGCCGGTCCCGTTATTGACGTGCAGTTCCCTCGCGGGTATCTGCCCGAATTGAACTCAGCAATTGAGTTCGATATCGAAGTCAACGGCAAGACGACAACGGTTCTCGCTGAAGTTGCACAGCAACTCGGTGACAGCCGCGTGCGTGCCGTTTGCTTGAAGCCAACCGACGGTCTTCGTCGTGGCACAAAGGTGCGCGACACAGGCCACGGCATTCAGGTGCCCGTTGGTAGCCGCACCCTTGGTCACGTGTGGAACGTGTGGGGCGAAGTTCTTGACGGCAACAACGCCGACTTCGCTGACATCGAGCGTTGGGACATTCACCGTCCCGCACCAGCTTTCGACACACTCGAGCCCTCAAAGCGCATGTTCGAAACCGGCATTAAGGTCATCGACCTTCTCACCCCATACCTCGCTGGTGGAAAGATCGGTTTGTTCGGTGGTGCAGGAGTGGGTAAGACCGTTCTCATTACCGAGATGATTAACCGTGTTGCTTCCAAGCACGGTGGTGTGTCTGTGTTCGCCGGTGTTGGTGAGCGCACACGTGAAGGCACCGACCTTCGTCTTGAAATGGAAGAGTCGGGCGTATTCGAAAAAGCAGCCTTAGTGTTCGGCCAGATGGACGAACCACCCGGCGTGCGTCTTCGCGTTGCACTTTCAGCTCTCACAATGGCTGAGTACTTCCGTGACGTGCAGAACCAGGACGTGTTGTTGTTCATCGACAACATTTTCCGTTTCGTGCAGGCCGGTTCTGAAGTGTCAACACTTCTTGGCCGTATGCCTTCAGCTGTGGGTTACCAGCCAACACTTGCTGACGAAATGGGTCAGCTCCAGGAGCGCATTACGTCAACACGTGGCCGTTCGATTACCTCTCTTCAGGCCGTGTACGTGCCTGCAGACGACTACACCGACCCAGCTCCGTTCACCACGTTCACTTTCCTCGATGCAACCACCGAACTTTCACGTTCGATCGCATCGTTGGGTATCTACCCAGCTGTGGACCCCTTGGCTTCAACATCAACAATTCTTACGCCAGAGACCGTGGGCGACCGTCACTACGCAGTGGCACGTCGCGTGCAGGAAATTCTCCAGCGCTACAAGGAACTTCAAGACATCATTGCGATTCTTGGTCTCGACGAATTGTCTGAAGAAGACCGCCTCATCGTGTCTCGCGCACGTAAGGTGCAGCGCTTCCTCAGCCAGCCGTTCTATGTGGCCGAAGTCTTCACTGGTGTGAAGGGCGAATACGTACCTGTTGCAGAGACAGTGGAGTCATTCGAATCGTTGATCAACGGTGAACTTGACGAAGTGCCAGAACAGGCATTCTTGAACGTCGGTTCCGTTGAGCAAGTTCTCGCGAAGGCAAAGGCTCTTCAGGAGAACGCATAATGGCTGATTCCAACGCCACGATGCGCGTCGAGGTGGTGTCACCCGAGCGAGTTCTTTTCTCCGGAGAAGGCACGCAGGTCATCACACGTACGCTCGAAGGGGGAGAGGTTGCTTTCCTTCCTGGTCACGCTGCGTTTCTTGGTGCACTCACCGAGAATCACACGCGCATCTACTTGGACGATGGCACCATCCAGAACCTCGCAGTGCACCTTGGTTTCGTTGAAGTGGGCGCAGATCATGTGACCATCCTCAGCGATGCTGCTGAACTTGAAGAAGACATCGATGTTGCCGCAGTGCGTGCAGCAAAGGTTCGTCTTGAAGAGCAGTTGCGCACCGAGCACTCCGCAGAAGTGGAAGCAGAATTGCGTCGCACACACGCACGTATTGCTGCCACCGGTGGTCTGGATACGTCACACTAAGAACTGCTCCTCACCGAGCACATAAAAAAGGCGCCCTGCAAAGGGCGCCTTTTTTATTGACTAATTTGAAGTTGAAATCAGTTGTAATCGATTTCGCTGAACTGAGAAATCTTGTCGAGACGATGCTGTGCATCGATGAGACGAACTGTGCCACTGCGTGAGCGCATCACGAGGCTCTGTGTGTGCACGACGCCAGGGGTGAAGCGCACACCATTGAGAAGCTCTCCGTCGGTGACGCCGGTTGCTGCGAAGAAGCAGTTGTCGCCTTGCACGAGATCATTGGTAGTGAGGATGCGATCCAAGTTGTAACCGGCATCGATTGCTTGCTTGCGCTCGTCTTCATTGCGTGGCCAGAGGCGACCCTGAATTTCTCCGCCCATGCACTTGAGTGCAGCTGCTGCAACAACACCTTCGGGTGTGCCGCCGATACCGAACATGATGTCAACGCCAGCCTTTGGCCAGCATGTTGCGATGGCAGCAAGGATGTCACCATCGGAAATGAGCTTGATACGTGCACCGGAGTCACGTACTTCTTGAATGAGGTCGTCGTGGCGAGGGCGGTCGAGGATCATCACTGTGAGATCGCGGACACTTTCACCCTTGGCCTTGGCAACCCACTTGAGGTTCTGGGTGGGTGAGGCTGTGATGTCGATGGAACCAACTGCTTCTGGGCCTACGGCGATCTTTTCCATGTAGAAGCATGGGCCTGGATCGAACATGCTGCCGCGTTCAGACACGGCGATCACGGCGATGGCATTGCCGCGTCCGTGGGCAGTGAGTGAGGTGCCATCAATGGGGTCCACTGCAACGTCGGTGAGAGGCTCGGAGCCGTCACCAACTTCTTCGCCGTTGAAGAGCATCGGGGCGTCGTCCTTTTCGCCTTCACCGATGACCACGATGCCCGACATGGGGACAGTGGTGAGAACGGCGCGCATGGCGTCGACAGCGGCGCCATCGGCACCGATCTTGTCTCCGCGGCCCACCCAGCGAGATGCGGCCATGGCGGCTGCCTCGGTGGTGCGGACAAGTTCAAGTGCGAGGTTGCGGTCGGGGCGCTGTGTCGTCATGTCTCCAACCTAGTGCCGTGGCTAGCGTGACTTCGTGCCCCACATCCCCCTTTCCCTCTGTCTGTCTGGCCGAGATGTCACAGATGTCCGTGTTCGGCCTGGCGGAGAATGGGTGTCGGGCGTCCTCTCAGAGCCTGGTCTCGAGGGGGCCATCAATCGGCTGCAGATGTGGAACGTGGCAGACCCCGAAGTGGTGGTGGACCTCCTCTTGGAGCCTGCTCCTGTCAATGGCCGAGGACTCTCTGGCGGGGTGCATGTCTGGGACCACGATGGCAATCGCATTTTTGTGGTGACAAAGTCGGAGGGGGTCGTTGAAGTCACTCTTGAAGACGATGCACCGACGCGGGTGAAACGTCTTCCGTTTGATACTTCGCGCTCGTGGTCAACTCCGGCGTTTGATTACATGAATCGCTCACTGTTTGTCATCGCTGACTGGCGTGAGTTATGGGGGTGCAAGGTGGGTTCGGGAGACCCATGGTTGGTGCATGCATCGGAAGGTTTTGCAATGGATGCAGCCGCGGGTGCCGATGGAATGTGCCTGGAATGGCAACGACCACATATGCCCTGGACAGAAAGCACGATTTACCCCGAACCATCGACGCCCAATGTGTCAGTGCAACAGCCCCGATTTAGTCCTGATGGAACCAGTTTTGGATACATCGATGACATGCGTGGAATTGCCAATGTGCGAATCCTTGCTGATTCTGTTGTTGATCACGATGTCGTCATTGAAGACGACTGCGAACACGGTGGCCCCACGTGGGGACCAGGGCAGCGCACATGGTGTTTCAACTCTGATGGAACTCGTGTTGCGTACACACGGAATGAAAATGGCTTTGGATCGTTGTGGGTGTATGACCGTGTGACGACGGAACGTGCTTTTGTGGGTCGTGGCATTCATGGGTGTGTGTCATGGGAAGACAACACATTGAGCGCATTACGTAGCGGAGCGCGTACTCCGCAACAAGTTGTTGTGTACGACACTACAGACGTGTCCAACATTCAGCGCACGATTCTTGTTCGTCCTGCTGACGAGTTGTGGTTCACGCCTGAGATTGATGCAGAACTTGTTGAACCATCTGTTCATAGTGTTGACAACAACGGTGTCACGGTTCCGTATCGCTTGTATCGATCAGTGCATCCGCCGTTCGGTCTCATCGTGTGGGTGCATGGTGGTCCCACTGATCAATGGCAAGTCACCTTCCGTCCACGACTGACGTACTGGTTATCGCGCGGATGGTCGATTGCTGTTGTTGATCACCGAGGCACAACAGGGCATAGTCGTGATTTCACTGAAGCATTGGAAGGCCAGTGGGGAAGTGCAGATTCAATTGACACGCATGCAGTGCTGCAGCACGTGCAACGTGTCTTTGGGTATCGCCCCGAGCGCACAGTGTTGATGGGTGGTAGTGCTGGTGGTCTCACTGTGTTGAACACGATTGCGATTGACCCCGACTTGTGTGCAGGTGCAGTGCTCAGTTATCCCGTTGTTGATCTCGGCGAACTGATGCGTGGCGATGACCCGTTCGAGACGCATTACATGCCGCGATTGATTGGTGCATCGTCGCCAGATGATCCGCTTCTCCACGCACGTTCGCCACTGAAGTGGGCGCATCGCATTGCGAAGGTTCCGGTACTCATTTTTCACGGTGATCAAGACCATTTGGTGCCGCTCATTCATTCCGAACGCTTGCGAAATGTGGTGGGTGCAGCCGGGGGCTCCATTCGTCTTGAAGTCATGCCCGGCGAGGGGCATGGCTTTCGAGACCCCCTCAATGTGATTCGCGAATACTCCTTCACGGAAGAGTTCTTGAACACGCTGTTGTGAGGGTGTGGCGCATGTCGTCTGCACGCACGGGGTGTACTAGATAGCGTCACAGTTATGTTGCTGGCCGAGCTAGAAATCTTCCACTCGCGCCCGATTGCTCCGACCCGTCGGATATCGCTGGGTCACATGTATCTGCCAGTCGACCCTGCGCCTGGTTTCGGCGGGCTACTTCTTGGGGCAGTTCTTTCTGTTCACATCCGCGATGTGGATGAAGATTTCCACATTGATATTCAACGACTACTTACTGAGATTGAACGTGGAAGCCGCGTAGTGCAACCACGATTGCGCCATCGGTTTCAAGTTGATCGCCATGGACTAACACACAGTTCTCATCGACTCATTGGTGCGGGTGATTCCGTCGAGTTTGAAATGAATAACAGTGGTTCTGCCTTGCAGCAAGTACTCGGTTCCATCTACGCATTAGAACGACTTGATGAAACAACGCGCAGGCTATTAATTCCAGTGATGCGCAAGTCGCTCACGTGGCGCGGTCCTATCGGGCCATCATTCATAACGTACCTCGCTGGATCACGGACCTCTTCTGTCTCTGCATTGGCTGACCCGCGTGCGTGGGCACTCGATGTGTTGGGTTTCCCTGGTGGAACTGTGAAGCCATCGAAGCGTGAAGTCATGAGTCGGTTTCGTGCATCCATGCGCGACGCTCACCCTGATCATGGTGGTGATGAGAAGTTAGCGAGCAAGGTCATGATGGATATTGCAGAGGCACGACGAATTTTGTTGGACGCTTTGTGAGCATCGTGCAAGGCGTCGTCCTGTTCCCTGGGGCAGGCTCTTCTTCCACGCATTCTTCCCTCATGGCGATGGAGCAAGCGCTCTCGCCGATTCCCGTCGCACGAGTTGATTTTCCCTATCGCAAAGCCGGAAAGTCTTTTCCTGATAAGGCACCAGTTCTTGTGCAATGCGTGAAAGATGAAGTGCGTGCCTTTGCAGATTCTTTAGGCGTTGCAACAACGGAGATTGTTATTGGTGGCCGTTCGATGGGTGGCCGGATGTGTTCCATGGCAATCGCAGACGAGAATGATCCACTGCAGGTTGCAGCACTTCTTCTTATTTCGTATCCATTGCATCCGCCCAAAAAGCCCGACAAGTTACGAATTGAGCACCTTCCGCAATTGACGTCGCGCACACTCGTCATTAGCGGTACGCGGGATGAGTTCGGAACCCCAGATGAATTGACACAAGCTTTTTCAGTGGTACCTGGTGACGTGCAATGGCAGTGGATTGAGAATGCACGTCATGAACTTGCGCGCAAGGATGAACTCGTTGCCGACGTTGCCGCCGACTGGATTAGGGCGCTGTAGTTGAGTCGACGTCGTCAGGGACGATGTCTTCTAATTCCATGTGGGCGGTTTCCGGATAGCGGAACCACACAATGAGAGATGCGATAACAGGCCCGAGTGCCAACCACATCATCACAGTGCCGTACTGAATGCCGGTGTCGAGCACATAGCCGCCACCGATGAGGCCGATACTGCCTCCGATGAGAGCTGACGTCATGATGATGCCGCCTGCGATGCTGCGGACATGGGTGGGGAAGAGCTCGCCGCGATACACGGCCATTGCTGGGTAGGACAGTCCGAATGCAAGCCCGCCTGCAACGGCAACAAACCACATGGTCGGGCCACTCACCACAAATGAGAGTGCCATCAGAATCGCGCCAAGAGGCACCATGGTGGCACCCAAGAGACGTCGGCCGCGTTCGTCGGCAATGCGCCCACCCACGAGCAGTCCGAGACCGGCTGGCAGCGATGTGGCAATAGTGAAGAGCGCAACAAGAAGAGCGGAATAGTCGCGCGTGTCCTTGAGATATCGATTCTGAAAGATGGAGGCAGTTGCGATGTATACGTTGGTGAGAAACACAACTGTGCAGATACGCCCAAGATTGCGACGCAATGCCGGAAGTTTTCGTAAATGACGAGTGGAGAAAACGGTGTGTTGCTTTTCAAATCGTTGTGATTCGGGGAGCCACTTGGTGAGTGCAATCGCAACACCAAGCCAAATGAGAGTGATCAGATACACGAGTCGCCACGAGCGCTCTCCGAGATCTGCGAGAGGCAGCGCCATCACGGCAGTACCTGCGCCAAAGCCACTGAACATTGCGAGCACTCCCGTGGCAAATGCGCGCGAGTTCTTCGGCATCTCTTCAATGGCGATCACTGCAATAAGAATGTCGAGGGTGAGGCCCAATGGGCGTCCGATTGTTTGTGTAGCAACGAGCGCGGGGAACGAGGGAGCGAGAGCACCCAGTGCACACACAATCGGTGCGACCCACGCGACGAGAAGAATCATGGGGCGTCGTCCTCGACGATCGGCAAGAACAACCAGTGGCAGACAAATCAGGATCCCCCACCGCACCACGGCAGCCCCGATGCCTTGTCCGGAAGTGGCAACGCCAAACTCATCGGCGGCATAGGCCACAGTCTGTGTGAAGAGGGTGTTCGTGAAGGCTGCCGACATTGACGCCATCGCCATCAAAAGCACGATGCGGCGCTGGCGAAGGGTGAGTGTGTCTGACGGCAAAGCCCATGTGGGCAGGCGCATAGGGGGTGTCCTCCCTTTCATGGGTATGGCGGGAGCATACTGATAGCCATGTCTGAAGGGTCAAACACAGTCGGTGACATCATTGTCGCCTCACACAGTGGGCCCTTGGCAGGCCAGGTCACTGTTCCAGGCGCCAAGAATTCAGTCTTGAAACTGATGGCTGCCACGTTGCTGGCAGACGGCCGGTACCTCTTGACGAATGCCCCAGTCATTGTCGACGTGGACATCATGGCTGACCTTCTCACGGCTGTCGGGTTGCGCATCACCTTCCACCCCGCGCCCGCTGGCGAGGTGGGCCAACACATTGAAATTGTGAATAGTGGTGCCATCACGCCCGTCGCTCCCTTCGAACTAGCTGATCGCATTCGAGCATCTGTCAACTTGGTCGGGCCATTGCTGGGTCGATGCGGAGAGATTGATATTGCGTTACCCGGTGGTGACGACTTCGGTGGTCGCCCCATTGACATGCATCTACGTGGACTCGAGGCGATGGGTGCAACGTTTGATGTCACGGCTGACGGCATCATCGGTCGTGCATCGCGATTGCAGGGTGCCGATATCGATTTTGATTTCCCCAGCGTTGGTGCAACCGAAAATATTCTGATGGCTGCGGTTGTTGCCAACGGAGTGACAACAATTCGTAATGCTGCTCGCGAACCCGAGATTGTCGACTTGTGCAACATGCTGCGAAAAATGGGATGTCGCATTGAAGGAATTGGGACATCAACCCTCATCGTGACTGGCGTTGAGCATGCAACATTGCAGTCCGTGACGCATGAAGTGGTGACCGACCGTGTGCAAGCCGCGACCTATGTTGCCGCTGTTGCAATGTGCGGCGGGACAGTGCACGTTGCTCGTGCCGTTGCTGAACACATGGGCATGATGTTGTCGCGGTTTACAGACATGGGAATCGCTTTTGATATCTCACCTGATGGCATTACAGCAACAGCACCAGACCGACTCGCTGCAATCAATGTTGCGACACTTCCGTACCCCGGTGTGGCGACTGACTACAAACCATTGATTGTTGCGATGCTGTCAGTGGCACAGGGAGTGGGCATTGTGACCGAAAACTTGTATCCAGGTCGCTTCCGGTATGTCGAAGAACTCAGCAAATTGGGTGCCGACATCACCATTGATGGCCACCATGCCTCAGTGCGAGGCGTTGAACACCTGGTGGGTGCACCGGTGGTGGCGCCAGACATTCGTGCCGGAGCTGCGCTCGTTGTAGCGGGGCTCGCAGCATCAGGAAGCACAGAAATCGGCGATGTTTTCCACATTGACCGTGGGTATGACGACATTGTGGGCCGTTTGGCCTCACTCGGCGCGTCAATTACTCGGAAACGTCTAGCGGAATAGTTTCCGACTCTGTGTCATCGGGTGGTGGCAGTTTCCGGGCCCGAGTGGTCGCAAGGCGCAGGAGGGCAACAATGAGCCCGATAGGGACCGCTGCATAGAGGAACTCGTCCCATCCACCTTGATGCGCCAACATGTTCCTGAGGTTAGGCGAGCAGGGCCCCAAGGTGGGTATCGTCTTACAGGTATTGGAGGACGACATGACAATGCGTCAGCAAGTCGAAGAGACAATTGAAGTCATTAGGCCCGCACTGCAGGCCGACGGTGGCGACATCATCCTTCGCGAAGTAGATGAATCCTCGGGCATTGTGTCGGTGACTCTCACCGGCGCCTGCACGACGTGTCCTGCGTCCGACCAAACACTCAAGGCCGGAATCGAGCGCATCATGAAAGATCGCATTGATGGCGTGACCGAGGTTGTTCAGGTCGCCTAAATGAGCCGCCGCAATCTCAGCCCTACTGAACTCTTTGACGCTGCATGCGCAGGAGATCGCGCTGCGCTGGCACGAGTGCTGTCTCTTCTGGAACGTGGCGATGTTGTTGCCCGTGAAGTGGGACGCATGGCGTACAAGCGTGGCGGCCAGGGTTACACAGTGGGAATCACGGGCGCACCTGGCGCTGGCAAGAGCACGCTGACGAGTGCAGTCATTAAGCACTTGCGGTCAATGCAGTTAGAGATTGCAGTTCTTGCAATTGACCCGTCGTCTCCGTTCACCGGTGGCGCCATCTTGGGTGACCGTGTGCGCATGCAAGACCATGCAACTGACCCTGGCGTTTTCATTCGTTCGATGGCCACGCGCGGTCACCTCGGTGGTCTGTCGTTATCGACGCCCGAAGCGATTCGCATGCTTGATGCCGTTGGTCGTAAGTGGATTCTTGTGGAGACCGTGGGTGTGGGTCAGGTGGAAGTGGAAATCGCCGGCAAGGCAGACACCACCGTTGTTGTGTTGAACCCCGGCTGGGGTGACTCAGTGCAGGCGAACAAAGCCGGTCTCATGGAAATTGCGGACATCTTTGTCATCAACAAAGCAGATCGCAAAGGTGTGGAAGAAACACGCCGCGACATTGAGCAGATGTTGGAACTCAGTGATCTCGCGCATGATGCATGGCGTCCCCCCATCATTGCCACTGTCGGCAACACGGGCGAAGGTGTCACACAGTTGTGGGACGCCATTGTTGAACATCGCTCCATCATTGAAACAAGTGGTGAGTTGCAGAAGCGTCGTGACTTCCGATTGCGTGAAGAACTGCGTGAGATTGTTGCGCGTCGTTTGGAACTTCGTGCACGTGAAATCTGCACGGGTGACCAATGGGAGTCGTTGCAAGATGGAGTTCTTGATCGCAGCATCGACCCATGGTCGGCTGCTGATGAAATGTTGAAAGGCGTGGGGGCATAGAGATGTCAAACCAAGATCTTGTTTTGCTTGAGCGTTTGGAGAACGGTACTGCTGTCGTCACATTGAACTCACCGAAGGTCAATGCATTGTCGACGCAGTTGTTGGGTCGCTTGCTGGAAGTTGCGGAAGAGCTCACGGCAACTCCTGCCGGAGCAGTTGTCATCACCGGCGGCGATCGTTTGTTTGCTGCAGGAGCA
>WLHL01000004.1 GCA_009702755.1 Actinomycetota bacterium | reverse complement strand
CCTCCGTCCATCGATATATCAATCTGCGACCCGAACGCGGACGCCCGTTTCCCTCGACAAAGGCATGGGAAGTGTTGCTCACAGCGTCACCTTCAAACTTGGAAGAGGTACGAGCACTAGCGATCTCATGTCGCCGCCGGGCCGAAAGATTTGATGCTCGCATCGTCATCGGCATGTTGGATCACGTGCGTAATGATTCACGGGTCATGTTGTCGGGTGTAGACAGCGCAAAATATTTCGGCGCAGCAGTGTCAGTACAACCACCCCTGGACTTCTATCTCAGAAAATCTGATGTCGACAGCTTCTATAAAGATTTTGCTCCCGATTTATCGTCGAGTGAAAACAACTGTGTCTTACGAATTCTTGAAGATGAATCCATCAGTGACATACCCCATGGGCAATATGTGCCTCTACTCGTCGCATTAGTCGACCTCATCGCAGAAGGTGATTACCGCTCTGCCAATGAAGCTTTCAAAAGTTTTGAGGTCCTTAATGGCGACACATCATCCAACAGTTCAGGTTGATTCTGTAAACGAACCGCTCTGGCTTGCACTAGCTCAACTCACGAAAGATGTCTCCATCAAGAAATGGGCGATTGTCGGCGGACAGATGGTTCAGATCCATGCAGCATTAGCAAAGGCAAGATGGCCTCGAGTCACGACTGATGGGGACATCGCTGTTGACATCAGAACGCATACGAGGGCGGCACTCAGAGATGTCGCATCTTCGTTGATACAAAATGGATTCAAAGTTCGAACTTCCGCTGAGGGGATCTCTCGCTTTGAAAAAGATGAAGCAAAGATTGATCTTCTCGCACCGGAAGGACTGGGAGCGAAGGGAATTGAGACAACACGCGGGAGTTATGCAATCCAAGCCCCGGGAGTGACACAAGCACTGCAACGAACAATAGAGATAGAAATCAAATGTCGCTCCGAGCAGTTCTTGATTCGGATTCCATCACTTATCGCTGCGGCAATTACTAAAGCAGCAGCATGTACCGAGATACCGTCGATATCAAACGAGGATCGGTTGCGGCATCAATTGGATTATGTGTTCCTCTTATATTTGTTAAGCGCACATGACCTCTTAAAGATTTCAGGCCGTCTCACAGGCAGAGACAAAGAAAGACTGTCTCGTGCCGCCACGCCAATGCTTACGAATCAACACCATCCAGCTCTGCTCGATAACGCCAATGACATTTCGTCAGTTCTTCGAATATTGACGAGGTAGTAAATAGCGGTAAAAGTTACGCGTCGCGCTTGCGAACACGAATGGCCTTCTCGGCTGCATTGCGACATTCGCCAGTTGCAAGATCAAACTTCCAACCGTGCAATGTGCACACCAAGTTGTCGTCTTCAATCTCGCCGAACACGCTGAGATCTGCATTGCGGTGCGGACAACGACGCTGCACAATGTAATCACCAATCGTGATGTCTGATTCATCTGACGGAATGCCCTGCAACTTTTGCTTGGCTTCGCTCTCGGTGCGTGTCATACGTTCCACCGACAATGACTTCAAGAAGTTGTACAAATACTCGTTGTAGGCACCTTCGCGCCACGCAGTAAATCTGCACGACAAGAACAAAGAGTTCGACCAGTCAACTGCCCGTGTTGACACCACACGTTCCAACAAGTTGCGCGGAACAGTGAACTTGTAGGCGTAGGGCTGACCAGCGTGTTCTTCCACAATGCCATCGAAGAATTTGACGTAGATGTTGAGGTCACCCGCAACAATCAGCGCATTGCCGCCAACACCTTGACGCACACTCGGGCTCATCGCAAGCAACGGCTCCCACCACAGCTTCAATGTGGCGATGATGTCGGTGTCGGGCGATGCCCAGGAAGCCTTTTCATCAGCAAGCCACTGTGCCCAATCGGCTTGATACCGGCGCAAATACGCAGTTTTCTCTGTGAACATGCGCGTGATGTCTTCACCACTCATCGGTTGTTCAACAGTGACACCGCCGCCAATCACCGTGAATGATGTGCCCGGAATCGTGGTGGCTGCATTCAGTCGACCAATGTCGGACATGCGCTTTTGAAACTCTGTCTGATCAGGGAAGATGCTGGCTTCTTCGCCCGTGACCATATTGAGATGGAACAAGTCGTCGTCGAGGAAGCACGGAGGGCCTGCTGACGGAACAACCGTGGTGGCTTTCACAGATTCCACATAGCGCAGTGCGCGAGAGAACTGACTCTCCACTTTGTCGCGACACAACTGCAACTTTTCTGCTTCATCCATTTCGTACACCATCGGATACCAAATAGCGCCGGAGAACTGCAACCAGTGAAGATCAACCTTGCCGTGTTGCACGAGCGCATCAAGATCATTCGTGCGGCAATCGTTTTGATTCACTAAACGCGCGTCGCCATCAGACACAACAATCGCGGAGTCACCACCAGGACCATCGGTAATCGATGTCTCTACATGAATGGCGATCTTTACGCCGGGAGCAATCTCGCGTTCGGTTTCATTAATGGTGCGTTCGAACTTACGGAATCCGAGTTTGTTGAATTCACGCTCAAGTTCGCGCGTCGGATAATCAGGAAGAAGAACTGTGGTGTTCTTGTTCATGTTCTCTGCAAGGAACGTTGCGTCGAAGTGATCGCCGTGCAGGTGAGAGATGTAGAGAAAGTCGGGGTTGCAGACGTCGTGCATGATGTCGTCGGGCAACTGGTCGTTACGAGGGAAAACAAACCATGATCCGAAGAAGGCCGGCACAAACCATGGGTCGCACACGATGGTGATACCGCGGGTGCGAATGAGAATGCCGGCGTGGCCAAGCGAAATGGCCTGCATGAATTACTTTGGCTCGTCGGTGGACTGAACGCCGCCGGTGGCGACATGGGCAGTCCAAGCGCTGCCATTCCAGTAGCGAAGCTCGTACCGCTTTGATGGGTCCGGGTACCAGTTGGCAGGAACGTTGGGAGATGTGGCAGACGTATTGCTGGCCGTCGGCGTGGGGGCCTGAGCCTGAGCGGTATCGGACAACGGGCCACCCAATGGGGTGTTTGCGGCGGTGGGTGCACCAGCCTTCATGCCCGGATACGGGGCCACGGTGACATTGCCCGCATGGCGGATGAAGGCATGGAACCACGCGGCACCGTCATAGGTGATTTGCACGATTTCCCAGCCATCGCTGGAGCGACGGGTGAGCTCTGCAGCAAGCTCGTGTGGGTTACGAACGGACTCGGAAACAACGTCGTATGTGTACATGACTAGAGACTACTTGCCTTCACCATCGTGTTCACCTGCAGGGTCCTCGGTGCGAACAAGGCGGTCAACATCAATACCGTCGGTGGCTCCGTCGTACACGAGGCGACCATCACGCAACGCAATGACCCGTTTTACTGTGTGCACAAAGGACAACTCGTGGGTGGCGACGATCACGGTGGAGCCGTTGTCGCTCGCGCTCGCGAGGAGCTCTAACAGCGCCTCTTTGCCCGATGCATCGAGCCCGACGAATGGCTCGTCAACAAGCAAGAGATCAAAGGGGCGAATGAAGCCGAGTGCAATTGCGGACTTCTGCTTCAAGCCTCGAGAGAAACGATTCGGCATGTCATCGGCGCGGTCATACAAACCGAGATGACCAAGAAGGTCGGCTGCTGTTTGTTCCCAATCTTCAACACCGTGCAGACGTGCGACGTATTCCATGTGTTCCCACAATGTGAGGTCGTCATAAAAAGTCGGTTGGTCGGCAATGAAACTCAGTGATGCACGCGCAGGTAATGAACCAGATGCATGGCCATAAATAGAAACAGTTCCTTCTGATGCATCAAGAAGTCCGGCAGCAATTCGCATCATGGTTGTCTTGCCCGAACCGTTGTGGCCAATGAGAGCAATGCGTTCGCCAGGAGACACTTCGATAGTGATGGGGTCTAACGCAGGTGACGTGCCGTATGACTTTGAGATGTTGTTGACGTGCAATGCAGAAGCAGGTGCGGGTGCATGAATGTTTTTGTGTGTGCGAACCATGTCAGTTGCTCTCTGTGATGGAGGTGGTTGAAGAAGTAGGTGGTTTCAATGTGCGGAAGTAGGCGAGGATGGCATCGCGTTGACGCACCCAGCCCGCAACAAGAACAAGCAAGATGACCACACCGCCAGCAGCGCGCAAGGTGTTGCCGAGAATGTCGGTGTTGTTCTCCACGCCATAGCGAAGTGCGAGAACAGGAAGACACGCGATGATGCTGACCACGGGTGGCCATCCGGAACGAATCACTGTGGTCATGCCACTGACTTCGGGCGGCAACGCGAGACCTTGGTTAGCACCACCTATTGGGTCTGGCGCGCCCTTGACGGAGTTAATGGTGGCACCAGCAACACCGCCTAAAAGGGCAATGATTCCAAGTAAAACGGCATATCCCACGCTTGATGCGCCGGGTTCAAGAAGAAGAACTGTGAAGACGCCGGCAGGAAGAAACAGAAGCGATGCGATGGCAGGAACAATGAGGTGCTTTGTCATGATGAGACCACGTTCCACAGGCAGTGCATCAGTGCGATCTGGTTGGTCCACTTCTTGCGAAAGTGGTTCAACAATATCGAGCCCGAGAACAAACAATGCAAGCCCTGCAGGAACCACCATCGGTGTTGTGCCGCGCCATGCCAACACCATGGCACCTGCTGCAGCAATCGCAAGCAACTTCATGCGGTTGATGCGACGAAGAGGGAAGTGCATCATGCTGCGGAAGCCACGACCGACAACAACATCGCGACGAAGAACGCTCGGCACTTTCACCCAGGGCTTGACACGCATGTGTTCTTGACTGAGTTGACGCCGCAGAAGAACAACAGTGCGAACGTCTTGCAAGGTGACGGCAAATTTCATTTGTGACACGAGTGCACTACGACGCGCGAGAGCTTCGAGTGAGAACCTGCCCACGAGTGAAATAGATATTGCGGTTAGAACAAGAATGACGAGGACACCGATTGCGTCAACTGCATTAACGCGTGACCAACCCAATGCGATGCTGCCGACAACATCAAAAGGCCCCGCAACGTTTGTGTCGCCGATAGTGACTGCAACTTGCCAACCAAGAAGCAGTGATGCAATCGCAGTTGTTAACCAGCGAGCAATGCCGAGACCATGTGCAAGTAGTGCGCTCACCACAAACAGAATGCCGATGATGCCACCAGCAATAGCGCCATAGAGAGCGAACAGACCGAGTGATGGGTGATTGGGAACGCGACGACCGAGGAGTTGATTCGCGACTCCACCCGCGAGGGCTCCGGCGAAGGCGAATGTTCGGAGGCGCTGAATGGCTGGATGACGCAGAACCTGTGCGTGAGAAATGGGGGCCATTAGTACGTGTCGTACTTCGGCGTCTTCGACAGCAAGCGGGCCGCCGTTGGCACCACTGCGCAACCCGATGAACACGGCGAGGGCTGCCGCGAGACCCACCACATGGGGCGAATGAGTATGAATGTTGACGAGATCAGCGCTGGTGAATTCGGCGTCGCCCACGAGGCCCGACAGGAAGAAAATGGCCCCTAAACCAAGAAAAGCCGCCAGATAGACCCGATACAGGGCTTCAAACCAGTCCATATCTTCGACGCGGTGCTTGCGGCGGTCTGAGCGCATGGCCCGGAGGGCGTCGATACCGATGGTCGCTGATGTCACCTGTCAATCCTGCCACCAACGTGCCCAAACGAGCGCAAGAATGGATGGGTGAACTCCGACTCGGTACAACTCTTCAGCGCATTGCTGGGTGTTGCGACCTTGGTGGGGGGTCTTGTCACCGGTCTGGCGTTGCTGCTTGAGGCCAAGGCGGCCTGGGCGGAATCCTGGCTGGCGCATGTGCGGGCGTCGGGGTTATGGATCATGTGTGCGATCACCACCGGGGCCATGGTGGGCAGTCTGTATTTCAGTGAGAGCGTTGGGTACGCACCGTGCAAGTTGTGTTGGTACCAGCGCATTGGCATTTATTCGATCGCGATCATCACGTTCGTTGCGGCATTACGACGCGACAAAAACATTGGTGTGTATTCACTTGTGCTGGCGTGTGTCGGTCTCGTGGTGTCGACGTATCACTATTTGTTGGAATGGTTTCCGCAACTGGAATCGAACGTGTGCAGCATTGATGTTCCGTGCACCACGGTGTGGTTTCGCGAACTCGGGTTCGTCACACTCTGCTTTATGGCGGGCAGTGCATTCATTGCTGTCATCACAATTTCTTTAGCACTCATGCGTGAATCGCGTGTGGCTGCATCACAACTCACCAAGGAGGCCTGACATGGCACAAGCACAACGCAAGAACAATGACGAAGTAAAGAGCTCGCGCAAGACGTTCTTAATCATTGGCGCGGCAGTTCTACTCGCTGCAGCAATTGCCATTGGTTTTTCTGGTGGATCAGATGATGCAACAACGCAACCAAGGACCACTGTTGAGGGCGAAGTTGCCTCCGGTGAATTTCAACCTGTGATTGTTGACGGTGATGTGTTGAATCCGTTAGGTGATGGCAATGGGAACCCTGCATCAGATGCAGCGATGGGAAAGACCGCGCCGACCCTGAACGGCTACACATTCGCAGGCAACCCTGTTTCGATTACGCCGGGTGCAAGTGCTCAGCCAATCATGCTGGTTTTCTTGGCTCATTGGTGTCCGCATTGCAATCGTGAAGTGCCACGTCTCATCGATTGGAAAGAGCTGGGTCTTGTGCCAGAGGGCTTACGTGTGATTGGCGTGACCACAGCGTCGCGTAATGACCAAGCCAATTGGCCACCGTCTGACTGGATTGAAGAGATGAAGTGGCCATTCGAAGTATTCGTGGACAGCGAAGCTGGCGATGCAGCGAATGCCTATGGCGTTGATGGTTTCCCATTCATCGCGATGGTGAACGCCGAAGGCAAGATTGTGGGCCGCCACTCCGGCGAACTTGAGTTGGCTGATCTTGACGCCTTCGTCAAAGACTCACTCGCCGTCTCCTTCACCAATTAACTCTCACCATTTCCATTCGGGCCGTGTGAAGTCCACATGGAGGAATGGGAAGAGTTAGATCGGGAATAGTCAAAACCCCGGCCGTTTGCCGAGGCAGGGACGGTTCCGGGGTGTTCGTTAACAAGTGTACACGGATGTGAATTCGTGGCATCTGAAATTGACGAACTAATTCAAACAAAATTGAGCACCGCACGTTTGTCGAGTTACATGAGTGTGACTGGTGCCGATTTATCAAACGCACTCGATCTCTATCTTTGGAATGGCAGAGCAGCCTCTGCATTTCTTGTCCTGTTGGGAGATGTTGAAGTAGTTATCAGGAACGCATGGCATGAGCAATTGACATTGCTATCAACGACGATGAACAGAACAGAGCTTTGGTCTGAAAATGAATTTGGATTCTTGAGAGAGAATTCCGTTCAACACATTGAGGCGGCACGCCAGCGACTTCTTCAACGAGGGCGAACACCAGCGATGAATCAACTGGTTGCTGAACTCAATTTTGGTTTTTGGAGATTCTTAGTAGCGAAGCAGTACCGAACAACACTGTGGCCACTTGCAGGTAAGTACGCCTTTCCGAATATTGACCCGTCTCAGATTCAAGAACTCTCAACTGTCATGGGGCGACTGCATGATCTGAGAAATCGCATCGCCCATCATGAGCCGATTCACATGCGAAACCTAGACAGAGACTTCGCGGATTGCTTGTGGGTGATTGGTGGTGTCTGCCTTACGACAAAGCAATGGGTGGAGAGCAACTCGCGTGTTGCGGGGGTTCTGCAAGAGCGGCCCAGCGGTAAATGAGGAGGGGTGAGGGTTGCCAGAGGGCGTAGCCTTTCCATTCGTGGCAACAACACCAATGCGCATCGGGTTCTTCGGACCATTCGGCACTTTCACTGAGCAGGCTCTCCTGACTCAGTCAGATCTTGCTGCAGGTGAATTGGTGCCGTTTCGCTCCGTGCCCGACGTGCTCGACGCCGTCGCACGTGGCGATGTTGATGCCGGATTCGTCCCCATCGAAAACTCCATCGAGGGCACCGTTAACTTCACCCAAGATGCACTCATCTTTGATTACGAATTGTTGATTCAGCGCGAAGTGGTTCTCGACATTGAGCACTGCCTCCTCGCTGCGCCAGGAACTCAACTGGCCGACGTGAACCTTGTGCTCTCGATTCCCGTCGCTACTGCCCAGTGCAGTGCGTGGTTGCGCGAGAACATGCCAAAGGCCGACGTGCACGCAGCGAATTCCACAGCAGACGCAGCGCGTCTTGTGGGCGAACGTTCCACTGCGGGGGAAAAGGGCCTTGCCGCATTGGCACCATCGAATGCTGCAGCTCTGTACGGTCTCGAGGTTGTTGCGAAAGACATTGCAGATCACGCCGGCAACCAAACACGTTTCGTTCTTGTTGCACGTGAGGGTATTCCTGCTGCAACAGGTCATGACAAAACAGGCCTTGTTGTGTTTCAGCGCGCCGATGAACCCGGCAGTTTGATTTCCATCTTGCAAGAGTTCGCAGCACGTCGTATCAACTTGTCGTTGCTGTCATCGCGTCCGACCAAAGCAGGTGGCCTTGGTGATTACTGCTTCATCATTTATGCCGATGGACATGTGGCTGACGAATTGATGGCCGATGTTCTTCGTGACCTCCACACCAAGCAGGGCGGCGTGAAGTTTTTGGGCTCATACCCAGCAGCGGGCGATCACGCCCCGAATGCGCGGGAACATGCAGATGCCCGTTGGCAGCAAGCTGACGACTGGATTACTGAACTGCGCACGCATATCCGCAAGTAATTGCTGTGCCCTTTTGGGCTGGCAGGGTTTGCAGGTAGCGTGTTGGACGGAACGGTGGCAGAGCGGACAAATGCACTCGCCTTGAAAGCGAGAGGGTGTAAAAGCCCCGGGGGTTCAAATCCCTTCCGTTCCGCCAGGAGAGTTGGCTTCGGCCAACTCTCCTTTTTTATACCCCCACAGGTGATGGACACACGTGAGGGCGTGCTGGGAACGTAGTGGTCTGCGGCGGAGAGTTCTAGCGCTCGTCGCGAACGAACGGATTGCCCAGTGCCTTCGGAGCTCCACGCAAGTTCTTGCTACCGGGGCGACTGAGAGCAATCAACGCAATCAACGTTGCAAGGTAGGGAAGCATCTGCATGAAGGCCGATGGGATGAACGTGATCTGTTCTGCTTGCAATGTGAAAGGCAAGCGCAGACAGAATCCGAACAAGATGGCTCCGAAGATGAGTCGAACCGGATGCCAACCAGCAAACACAACGAGAGCAAGTGCAATCCAGCCAATGCCGTTTGTGGTTGCGGCCTGATGCCATGCTGCGCTTTGCGCCAACATGTGCCACGACCCACCGAGTCCAATAAGCGCACCACCAAACATTGTGTAGCGGATGCGAATGCCCGAAACAGACAACCCTTGAGCATCAACCGTTGCTGGGTCATCTCCGGTTGCACGCAGTTCGAGACCAGGACGAGTGCGGAACAAGAACCATGCGCATGCGACTGCAAAAGCAATTGTTCCGAAGGTGATGATGTCCTGTGTAAACAGAATTGGTCCGATGACTGGAATGTCCGACAATGGTCCAAGCCTGATGGGTTCAATAATTGTTGTGACAGTGCGGCCTTCTGCTGGTTTCCCTAGGAAGTTGGCTAGCCCGGTACCGAAGATCACTAATGCAAGACCCGAAACAATTTGATTCGCTCGAAGAATCACCGTGAGAGTGGCATGAATACTGGAGAGCAAAGAACCCACCACTGTTCCCACAACAAGACCGATCCAAATGCTGCCAGTGGAGTCGGCTGCGAGGAACGAAGAGATTGCTGATGTAAGAAGAATGCCTTCAACACCAAGGTTGAGAACGCCGGAACGCTCAGTAAACAAAGCTCCGAGTGCGGCGAGAATCAACGTGGTCGCAATCGTGACTGCATTCGCACTGGTGAGAATCCAAATATTTTCGTTCATTGTGTGACCGCCTGCATCCGTACGGCTCTGATCTTGTAGCGGCGGAATGCTTCGCCACCAAGTGCAAACAACAAGATGGCACCTTGCAACATCACACCAATGTGAATTGGTGTATCCGTGGTGATTTGCAGTTTGTCGCCACCGACACGCAGACCAGAAAAGAGAATTCCGCTCACGATGATGGCTGCAAAGTTGTTACGGGCAAGAGCCGCGATCACGATGCCTGCGTAGCCATACCCCAGCATGGTGATGCCTGGGTCAAGCTTGCCAAACTCGCCAACAATGAGTGTTGCGCCGCCAAAACCAGCAAGTGCACCAGAGATCAACATCACTTGCATCGTGGTGCGACGAGCATTCATGCCGGCGTATTGAGCAGCACGAGGTGAATCAGCGATGACTTGAATGCGATAGCCAAACTCTGTGCGCTTGACAACCCAGTACAAGAACACAGCAAGCACCACAACGAGGAAAAATGTTGGGTACATGCGGGTGCTTCCGATGGCTGTCAACTTTGCAGAATCGGCAACAGTGCGCCCCATGGGGAACACAACGTCAGGAGCCCGGAAGTAACTATTCGGCGTGTAGATGAAGTGATTCACCAGGCTTGCGCCGATGTACGTCAACAACAGTGTGGTCACAATTTCGCTGGTGCCTAAACGAGCACGGACAAAAGCTGGAATGAAGATCCACGCTGCACCAGCAGCAGCACCAATCAGGAGAAGTGCAGGAATCATCACGACCGACGGAAGATGTGGCCCAAGCGCAAGACCTGCCCACGCGCCACCGATCATTCCGAGATAGCCCTGACCTTCGCCACCGATGTTGTACAAGTTCATCTGAAATGCAAAAGCAGCGCTGATACCCATGCAGATGAGCACAGTCGAAAGGCCGAGTGTGTCGGTGAGACCACGAGACGAGAAGAAGCCGTCTTGCAACATGTTGCTGTATGTCTCTGACACTGAATAGCCGGTAGCCATGAGGAAGATGGCACCCGCAAGCAGCGCTGCAAGCACCGATACCAATGGGACAAAGCCCGACAGATACCTCGGCGTTTCGCTGCGTTGTTCAAAGATGATTCTGAATGGGGCTCGCATCATGCGGCGCCTTCCGTATTGAGGCCGGCCATTGCTGCACCGACAGTGGCGAGCTGTGCAGCTTCGCCACGTGTTTCATGGACAATTGCTCCGCGATAGAGCACAAGAATGCGGTCAGCCAACGACATGATCTCATCAAGATCTTCAGAGATTAGAAGAATTGCTTGACCAGCACTGCGTGCGTCATCAAGAAGACGTCGCACTGTTTCGATGGCACCCACGTCGAGACCGCGAGTAGGGGAGCACACAACGAGCAGCTTTGTTGCAGCACGACCACCAGAGAGTTCACGCGCAAGGAGAACCTTCTGTGCGTTACCGCCAGACAACTTGCGCGCAATGTGATCGGCGTCGTTTGCCTTGATCTCAAACTGCTCAATGAGCCGGGTTGCTTCGGGGCGAACTGACGCGCGATCAACAATGATGCGACGATCACGAGTAAGTAACAAGTTGTCGAGGATTGACATGGACGGAACGAGTCCCATTCCAAGACGATCTTCGGGAACATACGCAAGACCAAGTTCGCGTGCTGCAATCGGCCCGCGATCTGTTGCCATTGCGCCACCAATAGAAATAGAACCGCTGGTTGGCGAGAGAAGCCCAGCAATTGTGTCGGCGAGTTCACGCTGACCATTGCCAGCGACGCCGGCGATGCCCACCATCTCGCCTTCATGCACATTGAAGGAAATGTTCGAGAGAAGATTGACGCCTTCAGATTCAAGTGACAATTCACGAATCTGAAGAACCTCGTGACCAGTGGGGTGTGAAGCGCGTTGTGTTGACAAGTTGATGTCACGGCCCACCATCAGGCGAGCAAGTTCTTTGGTATCGGTAGTGCCGCGACCTGAAACATGTCCGGTGACACGACCACCGCGCAACACGGTGACTCGATCGGAAATCTCAACAACTTCACCAAGCTTGTGGCTAATGAAGACGATGGATTTTCCTGCTGCAGTCATTGCATGAACATTTTCAAACAACTTCTCTACTTCTGCGGGAACAAGAACGGCAGTGGGTTCATCAAGAAGAAGAATCTCGGCACCTTGGTACAGAGCCTTCACAATCTCAACGCGTTGGCGTTGGCCGACAGAAAGGTCACCAACGATTGCTTGCGGGTCGATGGGCAAGCCATACGACTCTGCAACGGCGGCAACTTTGTCGTCAATTGATTTGCGATTGAGAGTGAACGAAAGATTGCGACTGCCGAGGACAACATTCTCTGCGACAGTAAAGCGTTCGACGAGACGGAAGTGCTGATGCACCATTGCGATTCCGTGTTGCAGACCAGCGCGCGGCGATGACAACGAAATAGGTTCGCCATTGCGCAGCATGTATCCGCTGTCGGGTTGGTAAAGGCCACACAACATGGCGGCCAAGGTGCTCTTACCTGCACCGTTTTCTCCGAGGAGAGTGTGCACTTCACCTGCGCGTACATCGAAATCGACGGAGTCGTTTGCGAGAACACCAGGAAAGCGCTTTGTAATTGAGTGGGCTGAGAGTGCGATAGGGGCCGCATCACCTGAGTGATGCGGCCCCTTCACGACCTCGTGAGAGGTATTAGTCATTGGTGAGAATCAGCCCTTTGCGGAACCGACGACGCCTTCAACGAAGAATGTCATGTCACCCAAGAGGAATCCGAGTTCAGCCTTTTCGCCAGCCTTCAACCATGCAGAACCATCCTGCTTGTTGATTGGACCGGTGAATGGAGCGAAGGATCCATCGATGATGGCTGCCTTCTTCTCTTCGATCATTGACTGCGTATCTGCAGCAACTGACTTACCGAATGAACCAAGAGTGACCATTCCGTCTGCCATGGTGCCGTATGCCTCGTCAGTTGGGCATGTGCCAGCAGCAACTGCCTTGGCGGTCTTCACGTAGAAAGGACCCCAGTTCCATGTTGGTGCGGTGAGCCATGCTTCTGGTGCTGCTTCTGCTGCATCAGAGTTGTAACCAACCCACTTTGCACCCTTTGCCTGTGCGGCAACGCCAGGTGCTGTGGTGTCTTGGTGCATACCAAGAACATCAACGCCTGCATCAAGAAGTGACTCTGAAGCCTGCTTCTCAAGTGTTGGGTCGAACCATGTCTTTGTCCATGTGACCTGAACAGTTGCTTCTGGGTTAACAGAGCGAGCACCAAGTGTGAATGCATTGATTCCACGAAGAACTTCAGGAATTGGGAATGCGGCTACGTAACCGATCTTGCCGTTCTTTGTTGCCTTGCCTGCTGCGATACCGGAGAGGTAACGAGCTTCTTCAGCTGCACCGAAGTAGGTGCCCATGTTTGTTGGCAATGCATCGAAGTCTGCATACTCGCCGCCACCAGCTTTGGTGAGGAGGAACTTCGCGCCTGTTGCCCACTGCATGCAAGCTTCAGGGTTCTTTGTAGCAACGCGTGCCATTGGTGTTCCGTAACCGAAAGAGGTTGCGAAGATGAGCTGGTAACCGTCGGCAGCAAGCTGCTCGAAGGTTGCTTCTGACGTTGCATCATCCTTGATGTTCTCAACGCGCTTCACTTCAAGACCGAGCTCTTGCTCAAGTTGAAGGATGCCCTGCTCGTGCTGGTATGACCAGCCCTTGTCTTCGGTGGTACCGATGTAAACAACTGCGACCTTGAGGTCAGTCTTCGCAGCTGGTGCTGACGTTGTGTCTGATGCCGAATCACTTCCGCCGCATGCTGCGACGATGAGTGAAGCTGCGGCTGCCGTTGCGGCAAGCTTCCAGAACTTCTTCATGTATTGATCTCCCATGATCGTCGGCACCGCCGTCGGCACCGAATAGGGAAAACCCTAGTCTGCTGAATTCGGCCACAAATCATGGAGGAAAAGGCTTTAACACAACCGTTACATAGCCACTTTCAGGCCCCGAAGGGTGGGAGCCCGAGGTCGGGGGTACACTCAATTTCTCCCAGGAGAGGTGCCAGAGTGGCCGAATGGGGCGCCCTGCTAAGGCGTTGTCCGTCTTAAAGCGGACCGTGGGTTCAAATCCCACCCTCTCCGCCATGAGTTTGCCTCGCAGACTTCTCGCAGTCGCTCTGACTGTTGGTGCCCTGACCTTCAGCGCGCCGTCCCCGGCAGGGGCCAAAGTGGCGACCGGTTGCGTCAAGACGTACACCGTGAAGCGGAACGATTCCTGGAGCAAGATCGCCGACAAGGTGAGTGTGTCCATGCAATTGCTTCTCAAAGTCAATAAAGCCAATGCAAAAACGATGATTTTGATTGGCGATGTGATCTGTCTGCCTCGGGCGGCAGTGACTGCGGCGGCACCGTCTAAGGGCATGCAGCTGCAACCCCCGGCAAAGCGCTATTCCACGAAGCAAGCTGCGGCCATTATTCGAGAGATCTTCCCCGACGAGCTTGAGCCCCGTGCCATTGCCATCGCCAAAAGGGAGAGCAACCTGAACCCGGCGGGCTATTCATGGTGCTGTGTAGGCCTCTTCCAATTGAATTGGAATCCGCACAAGAAGTGGCTGAACGAGATGGGAATCAGTTCGGCGCAAGAACTGCTGGACCCCTATGTAAATACGCGGGCTGCATTGCAGTTATTCAAGCGCTCAAATGGCTGGAGCCCTTGGGAGTAAAGGGTTTCAAGAAGTCAGGTGCGTGGATTTCATTGGACCCGATAACATCAGAAGTCCACATATTTGCGCTCGTAGCTTAATGGATAGAGCATCTGACTACGGATCAGAAGGTTGTAGGTTCAAGTCCTGCCGAGCGCGCCAGTAACGAAAATCCCCCTGTTTTTACAGGGGGATTTTGTTGTTTTCAGAGGCCAGTCATCGGTTGGTCTGACAATAAAAAATGGGGGCGAGCCAAAGACCCGCCCCCATTTTGTTTGCGTGATTTAAGGAATCAGAACGATTACAACGCGACGGTTCTTTGCCTGCGCCGCACTTGTCATCTTCGTTGTTGCAGGAGCGAGAGCCCCAGCAGACGTGATGTAGAACGGCCCCTTGGCACCCATGCGTTGCAATTCTTTACGTGTAGCGATTGCACGAGCACGACTCATCTCCTGATTCTCTGGAGTATTCCCCATGAGAATGCCAGAGTGTCCGACAAGCAACACAGTTCCCGCAGCAGAAATGCGGTCTTTGATTGACTGCAGACGCTTGATTGCTACTGCATCAACCGAGGCCGATGCACCACCAAAGTAGATAGGTGCAAGCGTCACGATTTCATTTCCGACATTCAGCTCGCTGACTTCGTCAGCAACCACTCGTGTCGACAATGTGCGCAACACTTTTCCAGTTCTTTCATTAACAATCTGAGCAACGCATCGACCAGTCTTGATGAACACAAGATCATCATTGGCTGGCACGCACACCATTGGTGTCAATGTTTCAATGTCGCGTGTCTTGGCTTGCGCCGGAGTCATCACTGCGATGGCAGAACCAGCAGCAACTTTCTTCGGTGCTGCAGCTGTGTACACCTTTGTATCTGTCACCGTTACACCTGGCACTGCAGCTGTAGTTGCGGCCGGAGCAACAGTGGTGACAGGAGCAATGGTGGTCGATGTTGTCACTCTTGGTGCACTGGCTTTGCCAGTGATGGTGATTGTGGTTGTCGTTTCAGCACTGAACGCATACGGGCTGAAGATGACTTGCATGTATGACACTGTGTATGTTGCACCCACTTCGAGACGCGTAGAGCGTGTCTGTGTGTTGTTCGGAGCAAACCAGGCAATGCTCTCTGCCGTCACCGATGTTGCATCAGCATCACCGAGTCTTCCTACTGGGTTGTCGGCATTGTTCGGGCTAAATGTGAATGTGCTCGGGCGGATCGTGAGATCCAATCGTGCGCCTCTGGCTACTGCGGGAACAGTCAGTTTGATTCCAGGACCAGCGACTTCTTCGATGGTTCCGGTCAGTGTTGGCAATGTGGGGGTGCTGCCACCGCCACCGCCACCACCGCCACCACCAACAGGACCACCACCGCCGCCGGTCGAACTTGTCCATGTATATGAACTGGAAGCAATATCTGCATCTAATTGCCTGAGATTACGCACGTACAAAAAGCGTCGCTGCGTCGTGGTGGATGCGAAAGTACATTCAAGTTCTGTTCCAGAGTTTCGGATCACAATGGAGCCACAGATATTGCTCTGAGCATCAGTTGAACTGTTCGCACCGACCCACACAAGGGTGGAGGTATTGAAGTTGGTTCCGGTGATGGTGATTTTGTCTCCCACACCGAATGATGTTGGAGAAACCGCGGACACTGTTGGTGGAGTGGTCTTCAGAACCAGCCTCGGCAATTGGCTCACGCTTCGTTGAGTGGCATCATCGTAGGAAGGAAGTCCGGCAAGACCAAGACCCCCTTGACGATCTGTACCCCAGCAGTAAATCTTTGCGGACTTGGTTACGCAGCCGGAGTAATACGAAATGGAAACGGCATCAGCGCCTACTTCAAGGCCGGAGTTGGTCAACTCACCATCTTCCATTTTTGTTGCAGACGTCACATTTCCGGATACCTGACCTACGGAGCCGTCCATCAACATTCCGTCGTCTCGCGATCCCCAACAAAACAAGACTGCGCCTTTGACAACGCAAACATTTTTATTGCCGACTGCCATCGATGTCACCCCAGTATTGGTGAACACATTGGCCACGTCTGCAATCTTGACCGCAGTACCCCTCACAGTTGGACTCACGCTGCCCAACATTCCAGTGCTGTTCTCACCCCAGCAATAGATAATCCCAGCCTTAAGGACACAAGCGTGTCGAAAGTTGGCGTCAATCTTCTCGATGCTCGTATTCCCGCCGGAAATTTCACCGGCAGCGATAGGTGTAGCAAGGTAGTTCCAGACGGTTGCACTATTCCCTGATGGGGCAGGTCCAAGTTCACCCGAACCAGTTCCCCAGCAATAGACAACTCCGTCCTCAATGGCACATGCACCCGAATCAGTTAATGCGACACCGGAGATTGCTTTCGTTCCATCATTGAGGAATCCATTCGAGGCTGCGACCAGTTTTGGAGTGTCGACAGCCCCGATTGTTGCGGTGGTTGTATGCCCCAGTCGCTTACTCGATGATAATCCCCAGCAATAGATGCGATCATTGGCGTCGGCTGCAGTTGAAGTAGTTCCTCGAACAGCACAAATGTGTGTTGTTCCCACTGCAACTTTTTCAATATTGCTATTGGTGAAACCGCCAGCAACGTCAGGGATTTTGACCGGAGCGGCAGCAGCAGTTGTCGTGCCATTCCCCATCTGCCCGTATTGGTTGTATCCCCAGCAATACAACGACCCGCCCTTGATGGCACAGGAGGTGTACTCACCGACAATCAGATCGGTGACACCAGAGTTCTGGAATCCCCCACTGACGGATGCAACTGAAACGGGATATGAGACCTCTGATAGGGAACTTGCTCCGATGCCGAGCTGCTTCGAGTCGTTACTTCCCCAGCAATAGACTTCCCCGGTGGATAGCGCACATGTATGTGAATTGCCCACATCAACCTTCTGAGCGGTGAGCCCATCATTTTGATTCACCGCTTGAGCGCGAACAACCGATGAAGCATCGACCGCAGACGGCACACCAGCGGCAAGAACTGGCGGATTTACCGGTGCACCCATTGCGAGTACACCGAGAAGTAGAGAAACGGCTACGACGGAACGGCCGACAACTTTCCCTTTGAAAAAGTTTGTCTGGTATGACATTTCCTTCAGTGATGACCGCCAGTGAGTAGGCATGTTTTTCCCTCGATGTTCAGTAAAAATGACCTAGAAAATTCTATATAAATTATCTAGATACCATTTCTACCACATCTGCAAGGTGGCCAATATCTAATAGGGAAGAGCCACATTGACCCCCAGGTAGAAGGTGGTGGGTCAGAGCCCTGCCGAGCGCGCCACTTCATCTAACGCACGCATGGTGCGCTTCGGCGGAACGTTGTTGCTCACAACACCACCGGGGAAAAACGCTTGGCAGTCCACATGCTGTTCGGCTTCCGCAAATGCGTCCGCCAAAGTCTCTGGAGTCCATGCACCGCCTGTTGTTGACCAATCCTGTTCCACTTGGAATGGACGATAGATCGCAACATCTGGGCCCTCGATCGCAAACACTCTGCCTGTGAAGCGACACAACTCGCTGGCGAGATAGGCAACAAGCGGCGCGTTGTGTTCGGGCGCATGTCGATCAAAGCCATCTGACTCGGGCATCATCGCAAGTACTCCCGGAGATTCCTGCACCATACGAGTGCGTGCTGCCGGAGCTAACGCATTCACACGCACACCGAGTGATGCAAGTTCTTGTGCATGACTAACCGTGAGAGCTGCAATTGCAGATTTCACTGCTGCGTACACACCACCGCCGATAGTTGGGTGAAGACCAACAGCAGATGTGGTGTTGATGATTGCACGGTGAGGTTCCGGTCCGACATCGTTCCAATGTGCTGCCGC
Organism: Actinomycetota bacterium; assembly: GCA_009702755.1. Taxonomy (GTDB): domain Bacteria; phylum Actinomycetota; class Acidimicrobiia; order Acidimicrobiales; family Ilumatobacteraceae; genus UBA2093. Next base: position 52,929 of record WLHL01000004.1, on the reverse strand, counting down.
AAAGTGACTTGTTGCCAATGTGCCTTTGAGATGAATGTCGAGATGGCTCGTGACGTCATCTTCTGAAAGCTTGACCAGCGATGACGGACGATTGTTCCCCGCATTGTTCACCAAGATGTCGATGCGACCGAAACTACTAAGTGCAGTTTCAATAATGGACTGTGCTCCGTTCCATGTAGCAACGCTGTCGTAGTTCGCGACCGCAGAGCCGCCACGCGAGATGATCTCTTGCGTCACAATGTCGGCAGACTTCTCGCCAATGTGTTCGCCCAACACGTTTGCGCCGTAATCATTGACGACAACACGCGCACCATGAGAAGCAAGAAGAAACGCATACTCGCGACCGAGGCCACTTCCCGCTCCGGTCACTACTGCCACTTTGTTCTTCAACAGACTCATTGACTAAGAATAGACATATGAATTTCGGTCTCAGAGCTGCTGCGAAAAAACTGAGTATTGCCGTAATTCTGGGGGTCTTCTGTTTTCCCGGTATTGCCAATGCAAGCAATAGCGACCTGAACTGTCCTGACTTTGGAACACGTGAACGCGCGCAGCACGAGTTTGAGAAAATCGGCTCAGACATTCACAATCTCGATGGTGATCGCGACGGCAGAGTGTGTGAATGGAATGGCAGCACCGGTTGGTGGAGTTGGCCATTAACGAGCGTGGGTCTCGTCGCAGGGCGTTTTATCGCCCGCCGTAAAAAAGCTGATCATCGTGTCGTGCCAGGCATTGAAGGCGTGTGGCACAACTATGTGTTTCACGAAGATGGAGATGCTGACACTGTTGTTGACAAGACGGGCATAGTTCTTTTGCTAGCGGGTGTGACGGCATTGCCTACGGTTCACTTCTTACGCGACAATGTGTTTCCTCGGTCGTTCACACCGTTGGGAATTAACTTTCTAGTGGCGCTTCTGTTTGCTGTTGGTTCGTTCGCCGTCACGTGGCAAACAAACAAAATTGACGAGTACCGCTAACTCTCGAGAGTCTCAATACCGCGACAGAAAAGTTCAACAAGATTGTTGAGACCCGCGTCGATTGCTTGTGGCTCTGGGTGGCCGTGATCTTTTTCAAGAACACAGAATCCATGAAGCGCACTGCGAAGCGATCGTGCACAGTGGGCACGTACATCATCAGTGAGTCGATAACCAGCGAGAGCATTTGACAATGTGATAACTACGCGTGATAACGACGCTTCGATATCTGGATCTCCCACCGAAGGAACACGATCTGTAGCGCTGTACAAGCCTGGGTGTTCTCGAACAAACTTTTGCCATGCACGCGCGGCGGACAACACTGCTTCGTCACGGTGCGAGTCACCGATAGCAGTTTCTAAATAGCGCACGAGTTCATCTCGCGCTCGCAGTGATAACAACATGCGGAGTTCTTCGATGCCTGAAACATGTCGGTAGAGCGCAGGTTGTTTCACGCCGGAGTCATTCGCAATTCGTTGCAGCGTCACGGCATCGATGCCTTCAGCATCGGCAACTACCGCAGCCATCTCCACAACAATTCCACGGGAAAGACGTTGACGAATATCAGACATTAGAACTGATGAAAGAAGTTGGAGATCCATCTAGCAATTCGTTGTTGCTGTAATGGCTCGGCCAGTGTTGCGCGTGCTGCGTTGGCTTTCTCTTCACCAAACAATGCAAGACGCGTTGCGAGCAAACTGTCCGCCAATGCTGGTGAGAATTCTGGGTGCACTTGCAGTGTCCACGCACGGTCACCAATCAACATGCCACCGATAGGGCAGTAGTCAGACTTCGCGAGAAGGCGTGCACCATCGGGGAGCGATTGCACTTGATCTTGATGGCTGGCGGCCAACACGATGTCATCTGATGAATCCATCCATGACTGTGGGGCAACAACTTCGTAATGCTTTGCACCAATGCCCCAGCCGTAGTCGGCCTTTGCAACTGTTGCGCCCAATGCTTGCCCCATGAGCTGATGACCGAAGCAAATGCCAACGTATGGAGATTCCTTCGCCACCATGTCGCGCAGAAGTTGCTCAACATCGCGCAACCATGCATGGTCGTCGTACACACTCAGACGACTCGGTGAACACATCCATCCGTCTTGCTCATTCAAGGAATCAGGCATCTGACCTTCATCGCACCGATACGTGGTGAGTTCAATTCCTTGTGGACCAAGAATGTCGGCATACAACTCGGGATAATCACCACCAACGTGGAGACTGCCGGCATCAATATGGCCGACCAGAAGAAGACCAATCTTTTTCATCGGAATGAGAAGACCTTCGTAGGTCCACCCTCAAGCGCAGGCAAGTAGCCGCGCTGACGCAAGATGGGCATCACGCCTTCACCGAACCAATAGGCCTCTTCAAGATGCGGGTAGCCCGACATGATGAAGGCATCAATTCCGAGATTGTGATATTCCACAATGCGATCAGCGACTTCTTCGTAACTTCCCACGAGCGCAGTGCCCACACCGCCACGCACGAGACCGATGCCGGCCCACACGTTGGGGTGAATCTCTAACTTGTTGACATCGCCACCGTGCAGGTCAAACTGGCGGCGCTGACCGACTGATTGAGTGCTGAGGAAATCTGCACGAGCCTTTTCGATTGCATCGGGTGCCATGGAGTTCAAGATGCCATCGGCAACTGCCCACGCTTCTTCACTAGTGGGGCGAGCAATGGTGTGGAAGCGAATACCGAAACGCATGGTGCGACCATGTTCTGCAGCACGTGCAGCAACACGCTCGTGACGCTCTTTGATTGCCTCCGGTGTTTCGCCCCATGAGAGATAGAGGTCGACGTTTTCGGCTGCAACCTTTTCTGCGGATTCACTTGCACCACCAAAATAGATTGCCGGTACAGGGTTCGGAACTTCACGCGTGGTTGCCTCTTTGACATTAAAGAACTTGCCTTTGAATGTGAACGGTTCGCCCGACCATGCACCGCGCATCACCTGGATGAATTCGCCCGTGCGCTCGTATCGAGTTTCTTTGTCTTCGGTGATGCCGAATCGCTCAAGTTCTGCCTGTTCGGCACCCGTGACGATGTTGACCAAGCAACGACCATTTGACATGCGCTGCATGGTGCTGGCCATCTGCGCAGCAAGAGTTGGCGTAATCAGTGCTGGACGGAATGCAACAAGAAACTTGATGCGCTTGGTGAGCGGAATGATGGATGACGTTGCAAGCCATGCATCTTCACAGCCTGTGCCACATGGTGTGAGAAGAGCTTCAAAACCTAGGTCTTCACAGGCCCGTGCTACCTGAGCAAGGTATTCGTGACTGGGCGCACGGTTAATCGAGTTCTCGTCAGGGAGAACATCGCGTGAGTCACCACCGGTGGGGAGGAACCAATTCATTTCAATCATTGTGTTTTCCTTTGTTGTAGATCTTTAGAAGTCGAGTGGGATAAGACGGATGGTTGCGAGCGATGTACCCATCACCAGCAACCACGAGAACAAACCAAGCAGAAGAGGGCGCGAGCCAAGAATGCGCAGTCGCTTGATGTTGACCCCGGCGCCAAGTCCAACGAGGGCCATCGCGAGGAAGATCTTCTCGAAGTTTTTGAATTGATGCAGCGCATCGTCGGAGAAGTAGCCAGTGGTGCGCACACACACCATTGCGAGGAACAAGATGATGAACAAGGGGAGTGGAGATGTCTTCACGACCTTTGCTCCGTTTGTAGAGATTTTCTTGTTGGCAGTGCGATGTTGGTAGGCGAAGTACGCAACAAGAGGTGCAAGAAGAATCACGCGTGACAACTTGACGATGACGGCACCTTTGAGTGATTCGCTTGAGTACGCAGTAGATGTTGCAACCACTTGTGCAACGTCATGAACTGATGATCCGGCCCAGAGACCAAAGCGAACATTGCCCATGTCGAAGAGATGTCCAAGAATCGGTAATGCAAAAATGCAAATGCTGCCGAACATGGTGACAAGTGCGATGGCGTAGGTTGCGTCTTCTTCGTCACCATCCACTGCGCCAGTCATGGCGCTGATGGCAGAGACTCCGCAGATGGAGTAACCAGTTGCAGTGAGCAGCCCGAGACCCGGCGACACACCAAGCCACTGCGCGATGAACTGTGTTCCGAAGAATGTGATGATGACAACTGCAATGACGGCGACGAAACCTTTGCCACCGAGATGTGCGACTTCACGTAACGAGAGCTGCAGACCGAGGAGAACAATGCCTGCGCGCAGAAGGTGTCGGGCAGCAAACCTGAGGCCAGCATCGGCCATGGAGGGGATCAGTCCGAGGTTGCCGAGCACTGCACCTATTAATAGGGCAACGGTGAGCGCCGACAAGCTGGATAACTGAGAGTTGGCGGCAAATCCGGCCGCCACGGCAACACCGGCAAGTGCCAGTCCAGGGGAAAGAAGTCGAGCCTGTGTGGCGGAGCCCTGTAGCGACAACATAGTTAGACACTCTAACAATAGATATTCGCCTGCAACTACTGGGGTTTGGCCCTATGTGACCTGGCAGTTGCGGTAGGTGGGTGCTTGGTGGCGTTAGCCGTTGGTGGTGAGCCCAGCGAGGGCAAGGGCCTCGTTGAGCGTGCTGGCTCGTCGGATGGTGCACCCCACATTGATGTCGGGCGCACTGGCGGGAACGATTGCCTGGCTGAACCCAAGTCGGGCTGCTTCATTGAGACGCTGACCAAGGTGGCCGACCTGGCGCACTTCGCCGGCAAGACCTACTTCACCGATGACCACAAGATCTGCGGGAAGCGGAACATTGGTGATTGCCGAAACAAGCGCAAGACACAAGCCGAGGTCTGCGGCGGGTTCGCTTAGTTTCACACCGCCAACAACAGATGCATACACCTCGTGTGCAGCAAGGCTGACGCGCGCGCGACGTTCGAGCACTGCGAGCAACATGGAGAGTCGACCTTGATCGACACCTTGTGCACTGCGTCGAGCAGGTGCTGCAGAGTTCACCGGGTTCGTAAGAGTTTGCAGTTCCACCAGCAGCGGACGTTGGCCTTCAATTGTTGGTACAACAACAGAACCAGGAACACCAGTGCGACGATCAGTGAGGAACAAAGAACTTGCATCGGGAACACCTTGCAAACCTGTCTCTGTCATCTCGAACAAACCAAGTTCATTGTTTGGTCCGAAGCGATGCTTTGATGCACGCAACAATCGCAATGCGTGATGACGTTCACCCTCAAATGACAACACAGTGTCAACAACATGTTCCAGCACGCGCGGACCAGCAAGACCGCCTTCTTTTGTGACATGACCAACAATCACAATGCTGACATTGCGGCGCTTGGCTTCTTGCACGAGACGGTGTGCGCAACCACGTACTTGCACTACTGAACCGGGCGCAGAGCCGAGCTCTGGATCAACAACAGTTTGAATGGAGTCAACGACGACAAGCGCAGGAGAAATTTTGTCGATGGCCGCAATGATGTTGGGCATTGACATTTCTGGCAACAACCACAATTGAGGACTCACTGCACCGAGACGATCAGCGCGAAGACGAACTTGTTGTGCACTTTCTTCTGCGGTCACATACAAAGTGGGCCCAGTCGCACCTGCAAGTAACTGCAACAACAAGGTGCTCTTGCCGATGCCAGGTTCTCCACCCAACAAGGTGACTGAACCTGGAACTAAGCCGCCGCCCAACACGCGATCGAGTTCACCAATGCCGGTGGGTACTGGGTCGCTTTCGTGTGAACTGACGTCACCGATAGGGGTGGCTTCACCTGGAGGGACAAGAGCAAGGCCTGCCGCCAGAGTGGCGTGGGATTCATCGGGCCCTTCGACGTCCTCCACCAGGGAGTTCCAAGCGCCACAAGACAAACAGCGGCCGGACCATTTAGGGAAAGAGGTTCCGCAATCGGAACAACGATGAACGAGCTTCAATTTGGCCACGTGCTGACCCTAATAGGGGGGTGAGTGGTCGTTCAGTGAGGGACAAAAATCCCCTATGATTGAAACTGAATTCAAATTCAGGAGTAGATATGAAGAAGTCACTATCAAAAGCAGTGTCCTTGAGCGCAGCCGCCCTCTTGGTGGGCACATTGGCAGCGTGCGGAGGAGACTCAGATTCCAGCCGTAATCGCAACAGCGCCCTCGACCCCGTCGCATGCCTTGACGCAGCGAAGTCAAGTTTGGCCCCAGAGAACATTCTGAAGGTTCCGACCTGTGCTGCTGCAACAGAGTGGGCACTTATAGCCCTGGATGGAAGCGAAGGCCAACGGACACAAATCAGTGATGGCGTCATCGATCTTCCACTCATCGGAGGCACAACACGAACAATCAAAACTTTTGATGCTTCAGGAAACGTCGTCGGCATTGACAAGGTAAAGCCAAATGGTTCACGAGACGGAATCATCTATCGCATTGATACGAATGGCGCTCAGCCCGTCTATTTCGAAGTCGCGATGCCTGGTTGGTCGGGTAGTGGGGTTGACCCGAATGTCTCCCAAGCCAACATTCCTGCGACGCTGAAAACTTTCAATGAGAAATCAACACCCGCAGCGGACTGGATTCTTGGCAACGAATGGGAGATGCGACACATCCTCATCGACCGAAATCTGACAAACGCAATTGGCATCACGCCAGGTGGAAACTACAACTACTACTGGACATCAGGAACACGCGCGAACTGGCCGTTTTATCTTGTTGAAATTCCTTCAACTTCGCGTCAGGGATACGTTGCAACATTTGCTGGCGGATCATGGGCGAACTACCTCTTGCGACCAATGCGTTCATTTACAACTGGTACAGAGAACGTTGCTTCAGTAGTTGCCTCTTTTGTGCCAACCGCTGCTCCTGCAGACTCATCAACGTCAACAACTGAAGCACCAACATCAACAACGCAAGCTCCTGTAGCGCCGCCAACAACTATCGCTTCTCCGGAAGAGGTCATCGTGACTCAAGTTCTCGATCCGATCAGCGAAACAGTCAAGCTTCCTTCCGGCGAGACGAGTATCAATATCACTCCAGAAACACTTAGGGGATTCTTCCCAACTGTGGACTCGGACAAGATCAGCAACATGGAAGTGTCATTTGACGGAAAGACTTGGATCACTGTTTCCGGCTCAAAGAACACGAAGCTAGTTATTCCTGCTTCTGCCAAAACTGTGAAAACTCGAGTAATTGGAACAGATAACAAGGAACTGGTAGTTGAAAAAGCCATTGTTCGCGAAGGCGAAGCTGAGGCTTCAACGACAACAAGTTCTTCCACTGTTGCACCAACATCAGCGGACGAAATTCCAGATGAAGGAACCTCAGCATCGACGTCATCTGACGATGAATCATCTTCAAACACCATCTGGGTGATCTTGGGTGCGGTCGTCGTCTTAGGTGCTGCCGGTGCTGCCTTCCAACTTCGTCGTAAGAAGAAGTAAGACAACCAAATGAGGTCTAGATCCCCCCTTCGCCGCACAACTCGATTAGCAGCAATCACCGCAGTGGTGCTTGCAGGAATCGTGTCATCGTGTGGCGGGGGCGGGTCTGTTCCTCTGAGCGCAAAGAAAATTGATACGGGTCTTGCACCGAAGAGCAACGGTTTCGCGTTTGCCAACTTTGGTGCCGGAGCAACAGCAGAAGTTTTCAATGCATCTGATCTCTACACCATGTTTGGAGATCGGGCCTGTGCGTCGGGCAAAGAGGAGAACTGTTCGCCCACTGCGCAAGCTGCTGCATGGGCACAGATGGTCAACGATGCGCGTCAGTCCGGACACTGTGAAGGATTAGTTGTTCAAGCTTCAGCACGCTTCGACACAAAGCAGACTCCGCCGACTGTTCAGTTGCCGAATGAAGGCGAGGTGACTCACGGAATCATGAGGGCCTTTGCAACACAGTTTCTTCCTGAAGTACAAGACACAACAAATGCGTGGGCAAAGAAATCTCTTGTTGAAATTCTGAATGAGCTCCACAAGTCCTTTGAGTCGGGTGGCACGCAGTACACCTTGGGTGTGTACACACCCACTGGTGGTCATGCTGTCTTGCCTTATGCACTTGAATTCCCAAGCAAAGATTTGGCAGTCATCAAGGTGTATGACAGCAATTGGCCTGGCATGGAGCGATATGTCGTGATCGATCTGAAAACTGATGAATGGTTCTTTTCGTTCTCAAGCACTAATCCTCAAGATGATGAGTGTGCATGGACTGGAAAAGCTGGCGATCTTGACATCACTCCGATTTCAGCGCGTACAGCAGGCACGTGTCCGTTCTGCGGCGATGGAACCAAAGTCACCAAATCGGTTCTGCTGATTCGATCAACGTCCTCCGACTGGTCTGTCACAACAAAAAGCGGCACCTACTCACCATCAAGCACAGAAACTGTTTCCGATGTGGAATCGAAGGCTGTTCGCACGGCAACGTGTGACACTGTCGTGAAGATTCCTGAATTCGTTCTTTCAACTGATGAGACAGATTTTGAACTGACTCTTCCGGATACTGCATCGGCGTATGTTTCAAACGGCAACTCTGTCGTGCGCATCGTGACAACAGGCAAGAAGAAGAGAACACCCATTACATTCACAGAGAATTCAATTTCTCTGAATGACAATTCCACCAGCATTCAGGTTGCCGTTGATGATGTCATCGCACAAGTCGATACCAATTCCTCGCAAATCACGATCGAGAACAATGCATTGTCGATTGCGGTGGAGGGTGCATCAACTCCTGTCATCGTGAACGAAGCAAATCCTCAAGTGGTGGTAACGGATAACGGAACAAGCACACCAACCATTGAGAAAAGCACTGATCTTGTCACCGTGGTTGCGCCGGTAGTGGCGGAGCTCATCCCAGAAGCAGTGAAGCCAGGCTTGTCCGCTGCAGAGGTACGCAGCCTCTCCAACACTGCATATGTAGAGGCTGTTGCAGCAGTTCCGACTACGCCTGTCACCGCACCTCCTGTCACTACAACGACGACAACCACAACCACGACAATTAAGAAGTCTGAGATGACAATTGCTGCAGGCGCCTCTGGTAGTACCGACAGTTCAACTAGCCCAGCTGTCACGCCTGGCTCTTCGACTACTTCTTCATCGTCTCCAGCGTCACCGGGATCCTCGTCACCATCTACATCGGTGAGTACTCCGTCATCATCAACGACTTCAAGTACTTCGACGTCGAGTACAACGACAACGACTGCGGCACTGAATTGCGTCTTTGTCTTGAACGGTTATGGCGCTCAAGGTTTCAATTGCAACAATGGAACTCAAAGAGGCTGGCGTGGGTATCTCACGCGATTCCCAGGTGATACCTACTACTTCAATTTTGGACCCGATACTGGTTACCAATACGGCGATTACACAGTCAATTACAACGTTGAATCAGTGCCAGCAGGATTCACTGCATCTGGTCGCTATACCGGTGGTGGCGGCTGCCATCCATACGGTTGTCCATAGTTTTTAGGGCTTAATCGCTCGCGCAAATCTTGTGAGCAGTTCAAGCCATGAGGCGTCATTGACGCGAGGTGCACCTGCAAGGCTGAGAACGGACAATCCTGTGGGCAGTGCGAGGAAGATAAGTCCGAGGGCGTCAGCGTCTATTTCTTTTGAGATATGACCTTGTTCTTGTGCAGTCTTAATGATGTTGACGTGCATTTCAATGTGTGAATTGATGTCGGGGAGTAACTTCTTACGTGCCTTTTTGTCACGCCAAGCTGCGTAATACGACTCAATGAGAAGCATTTGGGTTGTTGTCGGACCTTTGTCTTCGTGGTTACGTGGTACAAGGGCAGCTAATTGAAAGATCCAATCTTGCTTGGTGTCAACGTCTGCCAGTGCAACTTTGTTGCTAAGAATCTGTTCCTTGAGGGCAGCCTCTAGTGCGGCACGAAAGAGATCTTCTTTGTTGTCGAACCAGGTGTAGACAGAGCCAGGAGCCATATCGGCACGCTTCGCAATCTCACTGATCTTGGCTCGTTCGAATCCGACAGCGCCAATCTCTGCAATTGCTGCTTCAAGAATGCGATCCTTTGATTGCAGCGCCCAAGGACGACGACTGCGACCACCCACAACAACGATGCGTTTGGAAGACTCCGCCATGGGAAAAGTGTAGACCGTATTTAGCCTGCAACTTATGGTCGGGACATACGTCCAGAACGGCGCTGACGTGCGTTGCCCACTAACAACAACAGAACGATTGTTGCTGCAATCCACAACACCAAAAGACCGAGAAGAAGCACTTTGCTCACTCGTGAGATACTGGAGACAACGTCAACATTTGTCGAAGTTGTTGCGATGTCGATCTTTGAACCGTCCATAGGAACAGCCCAACTAACGGGACCGTCTGTCTTGACACCAGTTGACTGATCAATGGTTCCGGGAAGAACTGCCGTGAATGTAATGCCCACGGCATCACCAAGATCGAGGCCTGCTTCTTGCACGTTGGCGAGATAAGGCGCAGCGCCAACTAATTCCAGACCTGCATCATCAATGAAGGCTTCTAAGCCACCGGTGACTTCGAGGCGACCGGCCAATGACCATTGGCTATTGGTGTCTTTGCCAGAGCGTGTCACGACCATTTCGTGCAAGGGGCCCTTTGGACCATTGACCTGGGAAAGGGCAATGTTTGCCTCTGCAGGGTTACGAAACGACCGCACCAAGGTGACAGTGAGGCCACCTGTTTTTGTCTTGACTGGTTTGGTGACTTCCCAGCCTGCTTCGACTAGATCGTCTGTTCGAAGATCTGCAGCAAGGTTGGGTGCCTTGGCAACGATGTCTTTGTTCGCTGTGATGACAACTGTGACCTCACCTGAGCCGTTGGGCTTCACAGTGAGAGACACACTCTGATCAACGCGACACGAAGTCAACAACAATGCTGCACATGCCACGACACCAAGCCGTGCGAATCGCCCCTTGAGAAAAGTCACGAGGAATGTTTAGTCGGCAGTGTCGCCGTCACCCACGAGTGGTGGCTCGCTTGGTGCAACAAAACCTTCGACGGCACGGAACACGAGGTGCTTCTTGCCTTCGTTCTCAGGATCATCTTCTGCATCAACAACGATGATCTGACCGGCAGTGAATTCCTTATAGAGGATCTTCTCTGACAGTTCGTCTTCGATGTGGCGCTGAATGGCGCGACGCAATGGACGTGCACCCAACTGTGGGTCGTATCCGACTTCAGCGAGGTAATCCTTCGCACCCTGTGTGAGCTCAATGCCCAAGCCTTGTGACTCAAGCTGAGATGCAGTGCGCTTCATCATGAGATCAACCATCTGGAGGATCTCTTCCTTGCCGTGTTCGTGGAACACGATGATGTCGTCAACGCGGTTCAAGAACTCAGGACGGAAGTGCGCCTTGAGTGCATCAGTGACCTTGTCCTTCATACGTGAGTACGACAGTGCAGAGTCACCCTTGGTGAAGCCGAGGCTTCCCTTACGCAAGTCTTGTGTACCGAGGTTTGACGTCATGATGAGAACCGTGTTGCGGAAGTCAACGCTGCGACCTTGGCTGTCGGTAAGACGACCTTCTTCAAGAATTTGAAGCAATGTGTTGAACACGTCGGGGTGTGCTTTTTCGATTTCGTCGAACAACACAACAGAGAACGGCTTGCGACGAACTGCTTCGGTGAGCTGGCCGCCTTCTTCGTATCCGACGTATCCCGGAGGTGACCCAACAAGACGGCTAACAGTGTGCTTCTCTTGGTACTCGGACATGTCGAGTGTGATGAGAGCTTGTTCGTCACCGAACAAGAACTCAGCAAGAGTCTTTGCAAGTTCTGTCTTACCAACACCTGTTGGTCCGAGGAAGATGAACGAACCGCTTGGACGACGTGGATCTTTCAATCCGGCGCGTGTACGGCGAATGCTTTGTGACACTGCCTTCACTGCATCGGGCTGGCCGATGTAGCGCTTACGCAGTTCACCTTCCATGTTGAGCAACTTCTGTGTCTCTGCTTCGGTGAGTTTGTAGACGGGAATACCTGTCCAGATGCTGAGCACTTCTGCGATTGCTTCTTCGTCGACTTCATCAAACAAGTTGACGCCCGAGGCCTTGATTTCGGTCTCTTTTGCAGTCTTTTCTTCAAGCAGTTGACGCTCTTGGTCACGCAAGCGTCCGGCCTCTTCGAAGAGTTGTTCTTCGATGGCCTTCTTCTTTGCGTTCTGCACTTCAGAAATCTTGCCTTCAAGTTCTTTGAGATCAGGAGGTGTCTGCATGCGCTTGATGCGCAAACGTGAACCAGCTTCGTCGATGAGGTCAATTGCCTTGTCGGGAAGGTGACGATCTGCGATGTAGCGGTCTGCAAGGTTTGCAGCAGCAACGATTGCTTGGTCGGTGATGGTGACGCGGTGGTGCGTTTCGTATTTGTCGCGCACACCCTTCAAGATTTCAATCGTGTGCGCAACGGTTGGCTCTTCCACCTTCACTGGCTGGAAGCGACGCTCAAGTGCAGGATCTTTTTCAAGATGCTTGCGGTATTCGTCGGTTGTTGTTGCACCGATTGTCTGCAATTCACCACGAGCGAGCATTGGCTTCAAGATGCTTGCAGCATCAATGGCACCTTCTGCTGCACCGGCACCCACGAGTGTGTGGATTTCGTCAATGAAGAGAATGATGTCGCCGCGTGTCTTGATTTCTTTGAGAACTTTCTTCAAGCGCTCTTCGAAATCACCGCGGTAACGAGAACCAGCAACCAATGCACCGAGGTCAAGCGTGTAGAGCTGCTTGTCCTTCAATGTTTCAGGAATGTCGCCCGAGACAATCTTTTGTGCGAGACCTTCAACAACTGCTGTCTTACCAACACCAGGCTCACCGATGAGAACAGGGTTGTTCTTCGTGCGACGAGAAAGAATCTGCATGACGCGCTCGAGTTCACGAGTACGACCGATCACGGGGTCAAGCTTCTTGTCGCGTGCGAGTTGCGTGAGGTTGCGACCGAACTGATCGAGAACTTGGCTTCCGCCCTTGTCACCGGCTTCTTCCTTTGCGCCGCCAGCAGGTGCACCACCGGTAGGAGCATCGCCCTTTGCTGCAGGACCCTGGTAGCCAGAGAGCAACTGAATGACTTGCTGGCGAACCTTGCCGAGATCGGCACCCAACTTCACGAGAACCTGAGTGGCAACGCCTTCGCCTTCACGAAGGAGACCCAACAAGATGTGCTCGGTGCCGATGTAGTTGTGACCCAACTGCAACGCTTCGCGCAATGACAGTTCGAGAACCTTCTTCGCCCGTGGTGTGAACGGAATGTGGCCTGATGGGGAAGACCCACCTTGACCGATGATCTCTTCGACTTGAGCGCGTACTGCCTCAAGGGAGATGGAGAGAGACTCAAGAGCTTTGGCGGCAACGCCTTCGCCTTCATGAATGAGACCGAGAAGGATGTGCTCGGTGCCGATGTATGAATGGTTGAGGAGACGCGCCTCTTCTTGGGCGAGAACAACAACCCTGCGGGCTCGGTCTGTAAAACGTTCGAACAATGGGACCACCCCGTTTGGAAAATCGGTGGATATTGCTCAGAAGTGTATCGGTGCAGGGAGGGAGTACCCCTGCGCAGCCCGTAGCCTTGCACCGTGACCGCATCCCCGCTGCTTGGTTTGCCAACGATGGACAAAGACCGCCAGCGGGTGGAAGACGCCCTCTTGGGAGCTGTGACCACTCCCGATGCCTACCTCACGGAAATCGCATCTCACCTTATTTCGGCAGGTGGGAAGCGTTTACGCCCTGTTTTCACGATTGTGGCCTCACAAGTGGGCAATGATGCCCCTGCGTCGCGCGAAGCAATCCTCGGTGGAATCTCCTGTGAATTAGTGCACTTGGGATCTTTGTACCACGACGACGTGATGGATGAGTCCACGCAGCGCCGCGGAGTAGACACCGTCAATGCCAAGTGGGGCAACTTGCAGGCGATTCTTGCGGGTGACTTTCTTCTCGCCAAGGCATCAGAAATTGCCGCCGGGTTAGGCGTGGAAGTTGCCGAGTTATTGGCACGCACTATTGGTGAGTTGTGCCAAGGACAAATCCTGGAGCTTCGCCACACGTACAACGTGTCACGTCCTGTGGATGCCTACTTGTCTTCCATTGATGGAAAGACTGCGTCGCTGTATTCAACGGCCGCACGCATTGGCGGTCTTGTTGCTGGTCATAGCCGCGAAGTGATTGATGCATTGACTGCCTATGGCACTGCATACGGCATGGTGTTCCAAATTGTTGATGACGTTCTTGATCTCACCGCAACAGATGCACAACTTGGAAAGCCTGCGGGCCACGACATGGAAGAAGGTGTGTACACACTGCCCGTTCTTCACACGTTGGCCGCTGGTGGCGCTGCTGCAGATGAGTTGGCTTCCATCTTGGGTAAGCCGTTGAACGAGACAGAGCGTTTGCATGTTCTTGAGATTGTGCGTAACGGAACAGGTGTTGCGACAGCGATTGATGCGGCTCGTTCGTTTGTTGCAGATGCAGAACGTGCGTGCGATGCATTGCCTCAAGGCATCACGACTGACGCAATGCGCGCGGCAACTGCTGCACTGTTAGCAACAGTCTCTTAGTTCGTTAACGCGCGTGCGGCGGCCAGACCGCTGAGGGCTGCGCCTTCCATCTTCGGCCCGGCAAAAGCGTCGCCGGCAAGAGCCAAGGTGCCTGATGGATCAATCCAGAATGGTTCGGGCCACGTGGTGCGAGGTGTTGCGAAGCGCCACTTCTTTGGCTGACTTTCAAGAATCTGTGCGTCACCCAGCCATGGACGAGCAGCGGTCAGTAAGAGAGAGTGAATCTCATCAAGCTCGAGATCGAAGTGTGTGCGACTCCATTCAGGATTCGCATGGAAGGTGAGAGCGTGAGTTGCGCTGATGCCCTTCGCAGAGTTGTCTCCGATGAACGAGAACACATCATCGGGATTCTGCATGCCACCAGGTGACTTCACATTGTGATTTGCCGAATCAAGAACGGCGAGAAGGCCAAGTGTGCGGTCGTAGTCAATGGTGCGCATCTCATCGGGCATTTCAATCGCACCACCAAACATCAGTGAAAACGATTGCGGGATGGGCGCGGTGAGTAACACCTTGTCGCAAGCGTGAGCGACGCCATCGTCGGTGATCACGTTGTAGCCAGTTGCTGTGCGTTCAAGTGAAAACACCAAAGCATTTGTTCGGACATCTAGGCCTTGCGCAAGATGCTTGGCGATGCCCGACATTCCTTTGCTGCCTGCGTATCGCGGGTGACCATCTTCCGAATCAAAGCCGCGACACCATTCGTGCACAACGCCGGCTTCCAGCCATGTAGTGACATGTGATGCGAATTCTTCGCTGCGCACGGTGAAGAACTGCGCACCGTGATCCAGCGTGGCGTCGCCAATACGACGTGTCGCGAGTCGGCCGCCAACACCACGACCTTTGTCGAACACAATGACATCGTGTCTGTCGTCCGAGAGTGATTGTGCGGCCATCAAACCCGAGAGTCCGGCGCCGACAACAATGACGCGCATTAGAGAGCTGCCGCTACTGCATGACCGTGCGGAACAAAAACCTTTTCGGCACGATGAAGAAATTCAAGAAGCACGCGATTGAAGGTTGCTGCATGTTCGATGTGTAATCCGTGTGCACCACCGCTGATGATGACGAGTTCTGCGGTGGAGATGCGCGAAGCAATTTCTTCAGCGTCACCTCGAGGAGTGAGAACATCTTGATTTCCAACAACAACCATTGCAGGACATGCGATGGTGGAGAGGTCTGCCGTGAGGTGTTCGTCTTCGGTGGACAAGATGGCATTGATTTGTGAGACAAATGCATTGGCAGGGTTGAACAATTGTTGTGCACCCATCCAGCCCAGTGCGGGAAGAAGCCGGCGAAATGAGCGTGGGCCAATCATCCAGCGAGCAGCCTCGCGCCCCACTGCACCCATGCCATCTGTTTGCGCGAGTGTGGCCCAAGAAGACAAGAGTTCTTCGCGCCATTCATGGTTTCGACATGCCGTTGCGACAAGAGTGAGCGAGCGCACACGTTGTGGGTACTTCAACGTGATGATCTGGCTAATGGCGCCGCCCATGGAAAGACCGACAACGTGAGCTGATTCGATTCCTGCTGCATCAAGAACAGCAATCGCATCATCGGCCATTTGTTCAAGGTTGTAGGTGCCGTCTGGCTTATCGCTACGACCGGCTCCGCGATTGTCAAAGGCAATAGTGAGGTGGCGAAGAGCAAGTGCTGCACGCTGCAAGTTCCAGGAATTTTTCTCGGCACCGAGGCCCTGCACCAATAACACAGGTGCGCGCTTGGTTAATCCGGTGACTTCGTAATGAAGACGTGCACCATCGGTGGACACTGCAAACGGCATTATGCGACCTGCTGACGTGCAGGGATGCGCTCAACACTTGGCCAGTCGTACAAACGATGAACAACTTCGTTTGTTGAATGACGTGGAGCAAAACGTAAGAGATGTGCTGCTTCGTTTGATGCTGCGAGGCGACCATGTTGGATGAGGTCGGCAACGTGGTCTGGCATTGGCGCGCCGGCGAACGAAGAAGCGTTCTGTGCAAGCCACCAACCAGGGCCAAATGATGGAAGTGGAAGTCGACGACCAATTGCAGTGGCGCGCAACATGCTGATCGCACCATTGGCAACGATGTTGACGACGCCATCGGCATCACGCTGTGCGGCGAGGATAAACGCTTCTGCTGCATCGTGATCTTCGACAACAGAGAAGATGGGATTACCGAGTCCGTAATACGGAATCGCCGGCAGGCGCAACAAACGCCCAAGCGGACTTGGCACGTGTGCACCAAGAACAGGCGCAAGACGAAGTGTGCACACGTTGATGCCGCGAGCAGTGCGTAGTTCTGTTGCCTGCTCTTCGATGTTCAAACACATATTGCCGTACGTGGTGTTGGGTGCAACGGGTGTTGTTTCAATTGCGATCTCTGGTGAGTACGACCCTGCACCATAAATCTCGATACCACTTCGCACAACAACTGTTTCAAGTGATTCCGATTGATGTGCAGCATCAAACACAGCCTTGGCTACAAGTTGTGTGCAGAGTTCGGCTTGAGCGGTTGCAAGTCGCGCATGTGGTTCCCACACACCAACATGTAACAACACATGAGGATTGAATTCGCTAACAAGCTCGGCAATGCGGTCATGTTCTGTGGCTTCAACACGCACAAACCGTGAACGCGATAAGTGTCGACGCGGAGGATCAACATCGAAACCAAGAATGTCGCCGGCCCACTCTGTGCGCTCCGCCATCGATGCAACGAGAGAACCAAGTTCACCGCCCATTCCTGTGACGAGAACGCGACGACCCTTCATGGAACTAATTGTGTCAGGTGATTAGCGGAGGGTGTGAACGTTGAGGATGAGCTCGCGAGCCCATGTATCAAGCTGACGTCCACCGATGCGCTCGGTGATGATGATTGCTTGTGATGGGTCTTCCACCATGCCGCTCCAGCGGATGTAGCCACCAACGATGCCGAGGAGGCGATCGCCGACTTCTTCACAATGCATGACGAGCTTCATATTGCGACCGAGAAGGTCTTGCAACTCTCTGTAGAACAAGCGAAGGAACGCATCGGTGTCGTCTGCACCACTGAGTGGGCGATGACGGTAGGGCATGTTGAGTTCTTCATATGCGTGCAAGTTATGTGGCGCAGCGATATTGGAAATCACAAGGTCGAAGTGGTTCTCGCGAAGCCAGATGATCTCTTCTTGACGACGCACGCGACGGTGGTTCTCGCCGTAGCCGCCAGGGCGCTCACAGATGGCGAGGCGGTCCTTAATGACCCAGGTGAAGTTGCGGGGGGTAATTCCGAGTGCCCATTTTCCGCGCAGCTTTGGGGGCATTCGAATCTCCTAATCAGTCCTGAAATCAATAACGGCGTAAAACGCCGCTCTGCAAGTTACCCCAGGATGTGCAGGGTCAGCCTCTGTTTGCTGCGACGAATTTGCCGATTTTCTCCTATATCGCAGGCCAAAACGTCCCCTCGGGCGACAGAGAGGATCCGTTCCAGGGTGGCGAGGTCGGGAGGGTACGGGTCTGACAGCCACTGGCGAAGGGCTCGATGGGCCAGGGGGGTGGGCGCTGCGGCCAGGGCCTTGGCATCGGTGGGGTCGAGTCCACGGGCCAGTTCATCGAGAAGGTCATTATCGGCGCGCAGGACATCCGCTGTGCGTGCCAGAAGAGGTGCAGGGTCACGCTGGGAGAGATCGCTCATGAGGGGGAGAAGTTCGTTGCGCACGCGATTGCGAAGGAATCGGGGGTCGGCATTTGTGAGGTCGTCAACAGTTGTGATGTTGAGCGATGAGCACAATGAGCGCGTCTCGTCGCGTCGAACGCGCAGAAGAGGTCGTGTATGCCCTGGGCGCATGGCAGAGAGGCCTTGTGCACCGGCGCCGCGCAACAAATTGATGAGCACTGTCTCTGCCTGATCGTCTTCGGTATGACCGGTCATGATTTCGCCTGGAAACACTGCGTATCTGGCAGTGCGAGCGCGTGCTTCCAGATTGGGACCGTCTCCGACATGAACCGTGTGAACCACAAGGGGAATACCGAGAGGTTCTGTGACGGTGCGGATGATGTCTGCATCACGGGATGAGTCGGGACGCAATTGATGGTCGACGTGAATCGCTGTGATGTCGAGACCTGCTGCATGAGCCAACAACAGAAGAGCCATGGAATCAGGGCCGCCAGAGATGGCAAGGGATACGGAGGTGCCGTGAGCAGGAAAAGTGCATCGAGCCAGAAGTGGCTCAGTCAAGGGAGATGATGTGGCGCCGTCCGACATGGGAGGCAGCGCGCCGGCGGCTACTTGTTCTTCTGAGCTTGGCGCTGGCGACGGTTCGGGTAGCGAGTTGCGCTGACCTTCACGAGATACCCGACCACAGCCTGGAGAACTGCGCCAATAGCGGCAATTAGAAGAACGAGACCCACCCAGTAGTGCCATACATACGCTGCGAACATGTTTCTAAGCGTAGCCAGTGCAACCCCCGAGAGGGGCACTACATGGGCAAAACGGTGCTATTCGGCGCCGAGAACGTCGTCACCGAGGCAGTCGCGGAGACGGTCGAGGAAGCCATCGGGCAGTTCCTCATTTTTCGCTTTGGTCTTAATGGCCGTGCGCAGATCTGCGTGGAATTCATAAGCACCTTGGCAATCGGTGCAACCTTTGAGATGGGTGATGATCTCATTGGCGCGACCCTCTGACAGCTCAGAGTCAAGGTAACTCTCCAGCTCATTCAGTGTTTCTTGGCAGTCGGCCATGGCTTAATCCTGTGGGTCCAGTAGGGACTCGTCGACGAGTCCTCGTTCTTTTGCGTACTCGTACAACATCTTCTGCATCGCTTTTCTTCCCCGATGGAGGCGCGACATCACGGTTCCAATGGGAACTTCAAGCATTTCGGCGATTTCTTTGTATGAAAAGCCTTCAACGTCAGAGAGAAGGACCGGGATGCGGAAGGTTTCGGGCAATGACTCGATGGCATTCTTCACTTCATCATCGGTGAAGAGTTCGAGCATCTGGTCTTCGGCGGACTGACTCATCTTTGACTGATCGAAGGCGCCCATGCGGCGGAACAAGAAGAGCTCTTCCACTTCGTCGAGTTCAGTTTCTTGCGGGCGGCGTTGTTGCGAGTTGTATTTGTTAATGAATGTGTTCGTCATGATGCGAAACAACCACGCACGCAAGTTGGTTCCTTGTTGGTAGGAATCAAAAGCGCGCCAACCCTTGAGGAAGGTTTCTTGTACGAGATCTTCAGCGTCTGATCTGTTGCGCGTCATTCGCAAAGCAGTGGCAAACAATTGCGGCGCATATTGCATCGCGTCATCTGTGAAATCTTCGCGGGCCCCCATCGTGAAAGTGTTAGCGACCGCGCCGCTTACGGGCCTTCACGGCATTGTCCATGGCAACAGTGAATCTCTCAAGAAAATCTGCGAGCACAAAACGTTCTTCGGGTGTGTATTCACTGAGAATTGCAAGAGTGAGGTCGCGACGACGAATGTGCACTTCACCATGAATACGTCGACCGCGTTCGGTTGCTGCAATTGCAACGACACGACCGTCGCCATCATGCGTTACGCGCTCCGCAAGACCATCTTTAATCAGACGTTGCACGGCTCGTGTTGCAGTGCTGGGATCGATGCGCAGATGATCGGCAAGGTCTCCCATGCGACATGACTCAACATTGACGAGAAGATCGAGGGCATCCATCTGGCCGGGCTCGATTGCACTGCCACCAACTCCGTAGACCACATCGCGTGCAGCGCCAGCGGTAGTGCCACGACGGATATCGCGCCATGCAAAACCAACTCGACCTGCGGTTTCGAGGTCGAGATCGTTGAACAGTGGGTTCGGCGTCTCGGTGTTCTTCATCTCTTACTAGGGTAACCCCATGACAGAGAGCGACACTGGTCAGGACGGGCTACAAACCCCATTGGACGTTCTTGGCATCATGGCGAGCCAACAAGGTTTGTTGTCACCAACAGTGCGACAGGTAGAGATGTACACGCGACGAGGATTGTTGTCCTTGTTATGGCATGAACCCAGTGAACTAACGCGCAATGTCGGCATTGTGATGGTGGGCGGAGCAATGGGCGGAACATTGGGCCCAGGCAACGGTTTGTACAACGATTTTGGGCATTCTCTTGCTGAGTATGGAGTTCCATCAATTCGCCTCAGCTATCGCGCACCAAATGACATGGATTCGTGTTGTGTGGATGCCGCTGCCGCCGTGCAATTACTAATCGGTAGCGGAGTCGATCGCGTTGTTCTCATGGGTCACAGCTTTGGTGGGGCAGTCGCTATCCGTGTTGCGGTGGGATTATCAGAGATGGTTGCGGGTGTTGTGACCTTTGCAACACAATCGGCCGGATGTGAAATTGCGGGCGGTTTACAAGGGAAACCGCTGCTGATGTTCCACGGAGACAGCGACAGCATTCTTCCTGCAGAAGCAAGCGAGATGGTGCGCACCATCGCCGGCTACGGAGACTTACGCATCATGCAAGGTGATGATCATCTCTTGACGAACAGCCATGACCACATGTTTGAAGAAGTGTTGAAGTGGCTGAAGAACATTTTTGATGGAGTGTCATCGTGACATCATCACCACGCAATGTCGTTGTTCTTTTGCTTGACAGTTTGAATCGTCATGAGATGGGTGCGTACGGCGGCAAAAACTTTGATACGCCAAACCTTGATCGACTCGCTGCACGTTCGGTGCGCTTCACGAATCATCACACGGGTTCACTGCCGTGCATTCCTGCGCGTCATGACATTCTCGTCGGAGCGTGGGACTTTCTATGGCGGCCGTGGGGTTCTATTGAATTGTGGGAAGAACCAATCACGGCATCACTTCGTCGTGAAGGTGTGATTACGCAGTTGATTACGGATCATCCGCATCTGTTTGAAACAGGTGGAGAGAATTACCACACTGATTTCACCGCATGGGATTACGAACGTGGCCATGAGAGTGATGCGTGGAAGTCACGACCAGACCCATCGTGGTTGGGCACACCAACGTATGGCCGTGGCCACACGCACTATGACAATTCTCGCGGTTACTTTCGAGGCGAGGAAGATTTCCCCGGTCCGCGCACGATGCAAGCAACGGCAAAGTGGTTGGCTGAAGACGCACCCGTGCATCGTGCAAAGGGCGAACGTTTCTTTTTATTTGTCGATGAGTTCGACCCGCATGAACCATTTGATACACCCGAAGAATGGGCAACGCGATACGACGATTCATGGGAAGGCCCGCACCTCACATGGCCGCCCTATGCAATTGATGCCTATAAACAGGGCATTTTGACTGAACGTGATGCACGACAGATTCGCGCGCAATACGGCGGCAAGTTGTCAATGATTGACCATTGGTTGGGCCGTGTTCTTGATTCTCTGGATGCAACAAATGCATGGGATGACACAGCAGTGATTCTGTGCACAGACCATGGTCATTACTTGGGTGACACCGATGTGCATGGCCGTGATGTGTGGGGCAAGCCTGGCTTGCCTGTGTACAAACCGCTCGGGCATATTCCGATGTTGGTGTCATGGCCGGGAGTTGCACCTACGACGAATGACGCTCTCACGACATCAACCGATATTCATGCGACGATCGCAGAAGTGTTTGGTGCATCGGTAAAGCACACGGCGCATGGCAAATCACTGGTGCCTGTTTTGGCAAATCAACAATCACAAGTTCGTGACTGGTTGTTGACTGGTGTGTGGGGCAGAGAAGTACAGATCGTGACGAATGATTGGCGATACACACGTGGACCATCGGGTGCGAACGCGCCGCACTCCATGTGGTCGAACCGTTGGAGCACGATGCCGATTGCGTCAATGCCTGAATACAAAATGCCAATGCCAGATGAGCGTGCGGTCCTTGACTACATGCCGGGAAGCACGATTCCGGTTATCCGTCAACCGTTCCGTGAAGGTGACTTGTTGCCGTTTTGGTCGTACGCGAAACGGTATGAGACGTTGATGTTTAATCGTGCTGAAGACCCAGATGAAACGGTAAATCGGATTGGTGATTCGATTGCGAAAGAAGCAGAAGAACTGTTACGAGTTGCACTGACGGAAGTTGATGCGCCAAGCGAACAGTTTGAGCGTTTAGCTCTGAACTAATTCTTTGTTGATTGCTCGCCGCGGTCATAGGGGCAGTGACGGCAGATGTTCCCGCAGCAATACCCACGGTTTTTCAGATAGAGCACAGTCATCACCATTAACCCGGTGTCAGGGTCGGTGTAAAAATCACGCCCTGCCGCAACGGCAGTGTCGTGTGCTTTTTCAGAAGCAGGGGTCATTGTGATTATCGAAGCTCATCAGGAGTGACTAATCCGTCGGCGTTTGTATCAGTACCTGGCAGTTGTGATTGATCAGGTTCGAGCGCCTTCCACGTTGCAGCATCAATAGCGCCGCTCTGCAAAAGACCTTTCTCTTTCTGAAATTTGTAGACAGATAGTGCCATCGCTGGTCCGTAGTAGCCATCAACACTTGTGCTGTATCCGGCTTTACGCAGCCGTGATTGCATGAGTTGCACCGCAAGCCCTTGATCACACTTCTCAACCGGCAGTTCACTTGCGGCGAAGTATCCGGTGCACTTTTCATTCAGTGAGGCAGTGATGGAAGCAAGATCTGCTTCACAGCCAGTCTCTGCGACGTACTTCAAGGATTTGTTCGCCGGCCAGATAATGCACGCGACATCACTGGGTGGGATTTCCTTGAGGGTGGCAGCGCCAACATCGGGAACGTAGCAACTCATAAAGAATCGTGTGAGCGGAAGAGAGCGTTGGCATGTAGTGGTGTTGACCCACTTGGTGTCCACCAAATGGAAAAGACGTGTCTGTGTGCAACCGTCATCGGGGCAATTCCATTTGTCGCGGTCGGTGTCGCCGAATGCCCAGGTAGCGGTGCACTTCTCGAGTCGCAGTTTCTCGCCAAAGTTTGCGCCGATTGCTTTATTGTCACAAGCGATTTCTTTTTCACCTGATGCAGGATTCAAGAACGTGGGAACCGTGGTTGTTGCTGCCATCGGCACAGTGGAAGCAATGGCGACAGTTGTGGGCGATGTTGTCGCAGCGGAGTCAGAGGTGGATCCGCATGCCGCGAGTCCGAAGAGAAGGGGGAACAGCAGAAGAGCTTTTTTCACGGCTTCATTCTGCCGAGCAATTCAGCAAATTGATGTCCCTGGCGAAGGCCCTGTTCTGCGGCAGCACCACGAACGCGTGGGTCAAGCGAGTTCAGGCCCATTGCCTGCTTGGCAGTGTCATCGGTGGTGATGTAGTGAACATTCGCACCTTGGTTGCGAAGTTCTTGCACTTCGGTTTCGACAGCAGGGGATGCATCGCCCGAAAGTGGTGCCAGTACCCACACCGTTTCGTATCCGGCAGCGAGTGATGCGTTTGCGGAGTTGCGAAAACCACCGTCGTAGTACATGCGACCATTGATGGGTACACACGGCCAAATGCCGGCAACGGCGCAACTGCTGGCGACTGCGTCAATGAGACCAACACCATCATTCTTTGACCATGTGCGGAACTCACCGGACTCGGCATCAATAGTGGTGACTATCAAGTTTCGATCAGGCCATGTATCGGTCTTCGCGCGCCCTTCAATTACCGCGCGTCGAGTGGGCCAATCAACAAAAGAATTGTTGAGAGCGATTTGTCCAATCTGTTGACGTTGTTCATCTGATTGTGTTCCACCGCCACGCATCTGGCTGTACACCTGCGTCATGACCTCAAGATCAATGCGAGGTGAGATTTCATTTTCGTCAGGTTGTTGTTGACGTACGAAGAGATCAGAAAGGTCAAGTCCTTGTGAGAGTTGTGTTCCCACCACAGAGCCGGCTGATGTACCGATAATGAGGTCAGCATCGCGAACAATGTCGAAACCATTGTTTCGTAGCCCAAGAAGAACGCCTATCTCCCACGCGATGCCGGTGAGGCCACCTCCGGCGAGAACTACAGCAGTTGTCATGTAGAAGTTCTAGTTGCAAATGGAGCCCAAGATGAGAATCGAACTCACGACCGCCGTTTCACTAGTGCATGAGACTGAAGCACCGTCGTACCAGGAGATTCACATTTTCCTGTCAAGTTCGTGCGGCTGAAAGTCGTGCACAACTGAAAACCCGTGTAAAGCAAACTATTCTCGGCTAATGACCGAAAGTCGTAGTTCGAACACACCGACCGCCTTCACAGCTTCATGGATTGAGCCTGTTGAATCAGTGGATTCGCCAGCGATACATCGTCCTGCGTATCACCTCGCACGCGAGTTTGTCGTACCTTCCCATGTCGTTTCGGCTCGGCTGTGGGCGACGGCACATGGAGTTTATGAAGCGTTTATCAATGGATCGCGGGTTGGCGACATTGAACTAACTCCTGGGTTTACCGCGTACCGCAAGCGTCTACAAGTGCATGCGTTTGATGTGACTGATCTGCTGCATGTTGGGAACAATGCAATAGGTGCAATTCTGAGTGATGGATGGTGGCGGGGTCAACACGGAGTGATCAGAGAGATTGACGCGTACGGGCCCAACATTTCTTTTCTTGCAGAGCTAATGATTGAGCTAGCAGATGGCCAACAAATCAGCATTTGTACACACGGTGAGTGGTGCTCTACACCCAGCCACATTCTTGCCGCAGATCTCATTGCCGGTGAAACGCACGATTTACGTAGAAGAGTTCATGGTTGGTGTGATGCAGGTACTGATCGTACATCTTGGGACCAAGTCACTGTTGCTGATTATTCGATGGACAACTTGTGTGAGGTTCTTGGTCCGCCAGTGCGACAGATAGAAGAACTGTCACCAGTTTCAATTACTCAAATTGCACCGCGACGACACGTGGTTGATTTTGGACAGAACAGCAATGGTTGGGTGAGATTGTCTGGACTGGGACCTGAGGGTAACGAAGTCACGTTGAAATATGGAGAATGGACAAACTCCGAAGGCGAAGTAACGCAGTCGAATGTTGCTGATGCAGCATTTTCGGAGCCCCGCAATGTTCCCTTCCAAACAGATCGTGTTTATTCGGCAGGTGACAACACAGTGTTCGAACCACGGCACAGCACTAAGGGTTTTCGTTTTGTGGAAGTGGACGGAATTGATGGCGTCTTCGATCCTGCATCAATAGTCAGTGTCGTGGTCCACACCGATCTTCAACGAGTGGGAGATTTTGAGTGTTCCGATGAGCGCATCAATCGACTTCATCGTGCTGCCGATTGGAGTTTTCGTGGAAATGCTTGCGAGATTCCTACCGACTGTCCAACACGGGAGCGATCAGGATGGACCGGAGATTGGCAGATTTATGTTGAGACAGCTTCGTATCTGTACGACGTATTTGATTGGTCAGCAAAGTGGATGCGAGATCTTGCAGCTGATCAATTTCCCGATGGCAAAGTAACGAGCATTGTCCCTGACCCATCTTCGGGTGCGCCAGTGTGGCGAGGAAGTCACGGTTCTTCCGGATGGGGTGATGCCGCGGTACATGTTCCGTGGGAGTTGTACCGGGCCACTGCGCGAACCGACATGCTTGCAGTGCAATTCGAGTCAATGACTCAATGGGTTGAATTCGCCGCACGTAGAGCCGAGGGGCGACGTCATCCAGTACGAGAAGCGCAACGGCCGAATCCACTACCTCATGAACGATTCTTATGGGATAGCGGTTGGCATTACGGCGAGTGGTTAGAACCAGGAGCTGATATTGAAACGGATGTTGCAAGTCTTGGCAATCAGGATCACGGCGCAGTGGCAACTGCGTATTTGTATCGCTCAGCAGATCAACTTGCACACGTCAGCAGCATTCTTGGGAAGAATGACGAAGCCCAACGGTATTCAGAATTAGCCGCAAATGTTCTTGATGCATGGCGGGCCGAATTCATTGATGACGAGGGTGCTTTGACACCGCGCACACAGGCGAATTTATGTCGTGCACTTGCATTTGGACTTGTTCCAGATTCGCTACGTCAGCAAACAGCCGATGACCTTGTTCGGTTGATTGAAGAGGCAGACATGCATCTTGGAACAGGATTTCTTGCAACTCCGATGCTTCTTCCTGTGCTTGCTGATCACGGTCACTTAGACACCGCATATTCCCTGCTTTTTCAGGACACAGAACCGTCGTGGATGTACATGACACATCAATATTCAACAATTTGGGAAGACTGGGACGGAATTGTCGGCGATAGGGCAACTCATAGTTTGAATCACTACAGCAAGGGAGCAGTGATTTCTTTTCTTCATCAATACGTTGCTGGTCTGAGGATTCAAGAGCCTGGATATCGACGCTTTCGGGTGGCACCACGACCTGGTGCTGGTGTTTCGTGGGTTCGCACGCACCATGATTCGCCCAACGGACGTATTGGTGTGGAGTGGTTACTTGAGAATGGTGTAGGCACTATCACGTGTGATGTTCCAACTGGAACCGAATGTGAACTAGAGCTTCCGAATGGAAATGTCTACGCGTTGTCTGCGGGTACTCATATTCACACGTGGTGATTCGTGAGCAAATGGAGCCCAAGATGAGAATCGAACTCACCGAACACGGATGGTGTTCGATTTTGTTGCAACGATCTTCTTCTTTGCGTTTCTGACTGTCAGGGTCAGTTTGCAGCTAGCGGCACGAGATGGGGCCTGAAGTTTTGACTTCACAATTCGGCAGCCACCACTAACTTTCCAAGTCTTTGTTCCAGGTGAGGAATAGGAGATGAAGGAAGAAAGTGGTGCGCTCTTTTTCTTCCCAAGTTTCTTGAGAGCTGAGAAGACTTTTGGAGCTGTAGTTGTGGTGGTGACCAATGCGGGCAGAGGTGACGTCGATGCCAACGAGTCGGTTGTGCCAATTGCTGCACCCTTGGGCACGAATGTCACTGAAGGGTTTGGGGCGGAATAGTGCTGCAACCCAAGATTTATGAGAATGCCATTGTCTCGTGCAGTGACGGTGGGAGTTGTTGTTTGCCCGTCCTCAGTGGTCACGGAATAGGACGAACCATTGAACTCTGACAGTGATGCGTAACCGAGGGCAGAAAAGTAAGCGGTTGGCAAGAAAACCTGCACGCGAGCGGGCATGACTTGTAAGGGCTCAGTTCCCTTTCGTGGGAGGTAGTGAGGAGCCTGCGCGACAAACTTCAGAACGTTAGGAACGGTGGGAGACAAGTTTCCAGATGAGTATGACCATGAAAAAGATGAAGCATTCGCTTCAGCAAACGCACCATCAAAGGGGTAATACTGGCAACCACTAGCAGTTGGAGCTAACGGCAAGGTTGAGGTGGCGTTATTGAATGTTGGAACTGGAGAAGAGTTTCGTAACAGGTGGTCGCGGGGCCA
This sequence comes from Actinomycetota bacterium, assembly GCA_009702755.1. Taxonomy (GTDB): domain Bacteria; phylum Actinomycetota; class Acidimicrobiia; order Acidimicrobiales; family Ilumatobacteraceae; genus UBA2093. Next base: position 25,230 of record WLHL01000004.1, on the reverse strand, counting down.
TACCTGAACGTGGGCAGCATCTTGCTCTGACGTTGCAACTGCAGTCTTGATCCACTCGTTCATTGCGGCGAAGTATTGCGGAGTGCCCATTAGTGAGGTGACGCTTGGAGGCATCATCGCGCTGTAGGACTTACCGATGAATGTAGTGAGAGTAAAGGTGTATGTGCCGTCTTCATCACGGGTTGTTTGCGTCGCCGTAATTCCGTATCCGATTGAAAATGCGGCTCTGAAGTTTCCGGTGGAGAACCGAATACGAACTTCCCAACCAACCATTCCGGGCCATTGAGCATCGATCTCAATGCTTGGCGTTGTGAAGCGACCACCCCAGGTTGATGTCTCAGTGCATTGACCATCATCTCGGGTGACATATCGATTGGTGTCACACGTATTCACAGAACTGTTTGACGAACACGTAGCTGAGACCTTCAGTTCAGATGGCAACTCGGCAGCTGTTCTGTAAGTGGTTTCAACTTTCTCGGGGCTGATGGTGGTGACAGCTTCGATGCAGCCGTTCTTGACTGTGTCGCTACACCATTGCCAACTTCCAACCGGTGGAGTGCTGTCAGTTGCCGATGCAATTGGTGTTGAACTCCCGTAAACAAGTGCGCTCGCCAGCAATGCAGAAACCAAGATCAAGATGCGCTTCACAAGCGCATGGTATCTGCTTCTCAATTCCTCATTAAGGACTTGTCACGAAACCGGAGCCCAAGATGAGAATCGAACTCACGACCTACGAATCACGGGTACTTGAGTAAAAGATAGGCCATGCCCTGGTCCAGAATTTCACAGAAACGACTTGATTGAGTTACTTATCGAAGCCCTAAAGTCCGGAACAAGTGACAGGGTTGTGATTGAGTGACTCTCTCAAAAGACGAAGGTGGGTACGATTTGTGTATGAAAAATGCGATTGTCCTCGTCGATCAGGATGGGCCGCTTGCCGACTACAGAGCTGGTATCTGTCGCATTTTGAAGTCTCTCGGAGAGGATCCAGCACGATTCAAGATGCAGACGTCGAGCACACGCGAAGACTTGTTGCTCGCATACGGACAGGAAATTGCCGACAAAGTTGATCTCGAGAGAAACTTGCCAGGGTTCTATGACAGCCTTGAAGTGGTACGAGGTGCTTCTGCGGGCATCAAGAGCCTTCTTAGTTTCGGCGCGATTCCCGTTGTTTGTACTAAGCCAAGGCGAGAAAATCCAACCTGTGCAAGCGAAAAGACATCTTGGCTTGACAGGAACTTCCCTGAATTTGAAGGTCGCTACATCCTTGCCTCGGACAAGACTCTTGTCGTCGGCAAGATTTTGATTGACGACAAGTTCAGCATCACAGGATTGGTTCGTCCTTCATGGACCCACGTTTACTTCGGTTCGAGATTGAATGTTGGGGACGAGCAGGTACCAGTGATGAATTCGTGGGATGAGATCCATATCATTTCCAACCTCATCTAGTTCGACTGTTTTTCTCAAGGAATTGACGGGCTGCGTCGATTGCTGATTTATCGCGGATGGTTGCCCCAATTTCACGGATGCACGCGCTAGCCAATAGGTGACCGAGTGTCGAACTCATAGTTGGGTTAAGCCCTCGTATGAGTCCACCCAACATGCCTGCAGCAAATGCATCTCCTGCTCCCGTGGTGTCTACTGCAACTGTCTTGCGCGGGATCGGAACGATAAGGGATTCACCATCTTTTCGCTGAATCTCACACGGACGGGAACCTTTCTTGATTACGAGCATCCGCAAGGAACGCAAGTCCAATGAGGTCGAGCTGAGTGCGTCTACCTCTTCTTCGTTTGCGAACACAATGTCTGGTTGTATTTGATTGAAAATTTTTGGAATCTCGGCGGAATTGGACCTGATCTCGACGTCGTTTCCGGCATCCATCGAGATAACTGCACCACAAGCACGAAGATGCTCAATAGTGCGGTAAATCAATGAGTGCCTGGACCGAAGTAACGACGTAAGTGAAACATGAAAACAGTTGCATCGGAGCAATCTCACTTGTGCGGTTAAGTCTTCCGACGATGAGTATTGGTCTCCCTCGGTCCCGTACATAGTCCGAGTTCCATCCGAGCGCGCTAGCGAGACAGTTCTTCTGTTTGTCGGCGTCCTACCCATAATCAGGGAAATTCTGCGGCTTCTCAGTTCTGCCTCGATGTTTTGCCCTGTTTGATCTGAGCCGAGAAAGCCAATGAGTGCCGTATTCACGCCTAATAAAGAGAGAGAGGATGCAGTATTAGCACCCGAACCACCGACATCATCATTGATCATTGCGTGATTTCGAGAACCGCGTTTTTCATCACCGACCAAAGCAACGACAGTGTCAAGCGAAGGCTCTCCCCAGACAACTGCTTCATAAGTTTCCATGACTACTTGAACAGCCCGGTGATAGAAAAAAATTGCGATGCAACAACACCGATGGACCAGCGTAGTGACGAGCTTATTGTCTTCGGTTTAGTTATGAATTGAAAGACTGCTGCTAGCGGTACAACAAGAGGCAGGCTCGCTATGGCCATTAAGGCCCGCCATTCCTGCAGCGAGTAATTCTGTGGATCCAGTATGAAACCACTGACTGCAGTGAGTATCACTCCCAGGATGACTGACCCAAGCAGGAATCGCCGTGCAGGCCTGTTGAGCTGAACAGCTGCCACTACCGGTCTTAACAGCGACTGCCTGTTTCGTGATTGTCGAGGTAGAACGTGGAGGAGTGGAAGTGGTCGAGCGGACAAAAATTCAGCAGATCTGCAGTATTCAATCCAGATTTGCCCTGCAGTCAAGTGTTTATCGATGTACTCATTACAACGATTGGCAATTGCGAGTGCATCGACTTGGTCACTGAGAAGGGTGATGTCCCCTTTTGCTGGACGAAGCGAAAGGTGCTGAACAGCAAGAATACATCTCTGGACAGCGCTCTGGAATAGGCGTGAGGTGATAGGGCGACCACTTGTGCCCATCGGGCCAAGTTGACTTTGCAGGAATGATTTCTCTAGAGAAATCTCACCAGAGAGGATTCCCTCGACTACGTGACGCGACACAGAATGTCTATGCACAAAGGACTTGTATTTTGATTGAACATCGGTCTCACGTTGTAAGACCTGGTCTTCACGGTCGGGACATGCGGGGTCGAGAACCGAGTTCTGTATCCACTCAATCGCGGCACGAATCTCAACTTCGTCTGCTCCGTGTTTTCCTCGGAAGATTGCACGTTCAGACAATGCAATCAAGGGGAGTGCGACCCTATAGATCTCAGTTCTTGTACCGGTCGCTATCGACCAAGGCTTCGATTCTCTGTCAATCTTTTCCAATAGGTCTGACCTCAAGTAGGTCACTCCCGATGCAACGGCATCTTTGATAGACGCAATCGAAATCTCTTCTCTCTTATTGTGGGGTTCCAATTCTGAGCTATATGTAGTCAGGGCTTTTTGAAAACGGAGATCGGTGGCATTCTTTGAATCAACAATCCGCGTGAGGGTACGTACCACTTGGGCCGTTGCAAAGACCGAAGCACGAGAATCCTTATCGTTAATTCTCCATCCGCCCGCTCTTTCGTTGCCTGACTCCTGAGATTTGACTAATACTGAGATTTGGTGATGGGCAGAGTCAATGATTTCGGTGCGTGTGACCCCAAATAATTTAGGAGCACCTAATTCTTCACCGGAGAAGGAAAGTGAGAACAGATCGACAAGTGCTGCTAGGACGAGTGATCTGTCGACATTGTTGGTGTATCTCACTCCCAATATCGGGTCGTCCATATCTCTGACTGAGAGAGAATTCACAAGACCATTGAGAGTGGCTTGTCGCATCTTCGCCCCTGAATTGCTTAGGTTCTCGCTAGTAGAGAAATACCCACTACGAACTAATTCGCTAATAGTTCGTGCGGCGAGATCAGGGGGAATGAACTTCTGACTCTCAATTTGTTCCTGAATCGATTTAGCTATTGAGAGAATAAATGACTCGCGCATCTGTTGGAGATTCACGATGGATTGACGGAATCGATTTGAATCGGTCTCGCCTCCGAGTAGCGAAAACCGACGTCTCGCAAACGCCTGGCTGATTAGGTAGAAGGCAATTGAGCCGAAACTGATGACGGATATCGCGATTAGAGATTTCATCACGATCGAAAACTCGGAAGTGTTGGGACGTATGTCGGCTACGTAATTACTGGCACTCGTCATTACAGAGGTTGTGGTGGCACTTGCTAGCGCGATAGTTGATGTTGTGGCTGAGATGGGTGCTGTGTTTGGTTTGGGAAACATGAATATGCCAGCGATTAGACAGAACGAGGCGAAAAGTAGTGAAGCCCATGCGCCCGCCACATCTGTTTCTACTGGTCCACGCAGTCCGAATCTCTGGAGATTGGCTGGGATCTTGATTGAAAGAATTTTCCGAGGTACAGGCATTACTGCAACCTGCAAAGCGACTTCATCAATTCTTTGTGTTGGGTAGTTCAACTTCAGAATTTGCTCAAATTGAAGCATGGCGAAAAGTGCAGCAATCGTGACATTTATCGCCGGCTGGCCATTGTCTCCGCTTCTGAAGGCCCCGTTGTCATCGGTGTCCTGACGTTGAATTTGCCATGATGTGATTTTGTCGACAGCCGACTGGACGAGAGGCTCACAGACCACTGCCGTTCGTCGCTTCGGAAACTTTCGACGTGATGGGGATGTACGAAGAAATGCCTCAAGTGCATGGCAGAGACGCCATTGGTGATTGGCGCCGAGCTGGTCGGGAAATGTGATGAATTCTGCTTTTCGTATTGTTGGCTCGAGATAGTGGTGTATCTGGAGCTTCAGAGCACGCCTGAATCTGTGTCGACGAATTTGTGAACTAGGTGTACGCAAAGTTGCTTTCATCGAACACTCGTCGGAATCAAGCAACACCGCAACCAGAACACTAAGAATGGAAAGAAATGACTCACGCTCGTTTGTCTCAAGATCCTGGCTTCGGCGTTGGGAAAGAAACGTCCTAGTCAACTTGTGTGTGAGTTTTTTTCTCAAGACAACATGGTCAGAACTGTCAGGATTTGATCGATAACAGCGGATTATCTTCTTGCAGTTTCCGGAATTCTTCTCGTATTCGTCGCTGCTGTGGCTGTGGTTTTCATAACTGCACATGTCAGAACACAGGGTCCAACATTCACAGGATTCGCTTTGTTCTGGTCTGCCATTTAGTGATGACAACTGAAGATGAGCTTGATGGATAACGGTGAGAAGAACTTCGTTGCCACTGGTCGCGAGATTTTTCTCGTCATTGGCATATCTCTCCAGAAATTCCAAGGCTGACGTTATGGAACGAAAAAGTTGGGGGAAAGGGTGAAGTCGAGGGGACTTCAGCGTAGACAATCCAGAAATTGGCACTTCCTTTGATTTCGCCATTTCTCCCCCTCAGAAGTCACTATCGGTACCCACAATAGTCAAGTATTCCAAAGGTCAGATTTGACGAAAATTGAGCTTGTAGCGGGCAGATGATCTTTTGTTTAAGAGAGATTGTCCAGAAAACTTAGTACCCGTTCTTCTCCAAAATCATTTAGTTGGTTTCTGAATGTCAATCTAATTAAGACTGCTTTGATCAGATTTTGATAGGGAGTCGAAGCATGTATTTAGATGGCTGACCATCGTCGAATGGACTTTACCGAGTGACTTCTCAATAAGCCCCGTGACTTCGGGTGGTTATTCCGAAGAAAGAAGCAGTCTTAGTTTCCAATCTCATGCCATCATCAATCCTTTGGCGAGAAGCGCCCGCGGTTCGGGATTTGTCATCTCCCATCAATTCCAATGAATGTTCATTCCCGGTCGTGCGTTGCCGAACTTGAAGCCAACTGATGTTTTGAAACTGGAGCCCAAGATGAGAATCGAACTCACGACCTACGCATTACGAGTGCGTTGCTCTACCGACTGAGCTACCTGGGCGGGTAGGAGTTCAACTTTACCGACCGATTTGGCTGGCTCATCACTGTCTAGAACTTGCGATAGATATTGCGCCGGTGCCCGATGTCAAAGATGATCACCGTAAGCACACCGTGGTCCACTCGATAGATGATTCGATAATCACCAGCACGTAAGCGGAATGTGCTCGTGCCCTTCACTGGCCGCGAGTTCGGTGGATACGGATCAATGGAAAGAACCTGTATTGCACCATCCACTCGGCGGCGTATTTGTGGCTGAAGTTGGGCGAGTGCCTTCTCTGCGGCTCGCGAGAACTCAACTGTGTAGCGAGTCATTCGATGCCCAAGTCCCGCCGTACTTCTTCCCAGGGAATAGTCCCGTTCTTCTCGATGTCAGCCTCAATCTCGGCAATTGCCTCAAGATCCTCAATGTCTTCAAGAGCCGTCATCAATTCGTCGTAACGCTCGTAACTGATGATGACCGCTTGTGGTTTCCCGTATCGCTCGAGGACGACGGCTTCGGTTTGGCACAACTCAATGACGGCTGGCAATTGCTCTCGGGCTTGACTGATTGACATATTGGCCATGTGTGCAACTGTACAAAACAGTTGGCAGTCTTGTACAAGACTTTTTAGATGTCGCCGGGGGCCTTTGGTTTATCGGCGTCGGAGTGCGCCTGGGCAATCTTCCACGCGACCCATATAAAGAGGAATTGGAATGGCAGGCGGCCATACGACACGATTTGGTCGCTGAGGGGTTCATTGCGCCAGTCCCACGCCATATAGAGATTCGCTGGGTACACGCCGATGAGCAGCCAGATGGTGGCGATAGCGCCAACGCGTCGAGTGGACGGACGCAGCAGCAAGTACGCCACGACAAGTTCGACAACGCCACTGGCATATGTCCAGAACGATTCCGAAGGGGGAAGCCATGGCGGAACAATGTCGTTGAAGAATTGCGGACTCACGAAGTGCATGACTCCTGCAAAACCGAGGAAGAGTCCGACAACAACCGCCATGCGATTCCAGAATGCGTTATTCATGATTTCCTTCAAGAACGAATTGCAGAGCAGCGTCTGCAGACGGTGATGGCAACGACCAAATGAGATCACGCAACAAGATTGCTTCATTCACATTAAGTCCTAAGCGCCGCATCGCTTCGTGCAAACGATGAATCGCGGTGACGTATCCCTCGGGCCGGTGAATCTGTTCGTTGCGTGCAAGTTCGTCGCGGTACACGCTGGCAACTTCGGTTAGACCATTACGAAGTTCATCAGTGCGGAAACGACGAATCTCTCGCTTGTGTTTATCTTCAAGCGCTTTCTTGCCACCGCGCTTCACGCCCATAAGCGCAAGTGTCTTTTCAGTGTCGACAATCTCTTGTTCGTGTCGCTGTTGCAGTGGAGCAACTGAGTCATCAATGAGAGAAAGAATTTGTTCCACGATTGCAGCAACAGTTGCGCCGGTGCCATCAATGCGTCGGGGAATGTTTGCAAAGAACTCGCGACGATGTGCGAGTTGTTTATCGGCTGCAAGCAGACGACCACGAGTGAGACTTCCGTGCGCAGATTTGGCAGCGACTTCAGCAACATCCAATTTGATGCCTTCTGATGTCAACACATGTTCGATCACTGCAGGATCAAGTGGCCCGAAGTGAATCGTCATACAACGCGACGCAATCGTGACGAGTGATTCATCTACTTGCTCAGCGAGCATCACGAAGAAAACACCAGTAGGTGGTTCTTCCACTGTTTTTAAAAGTCGCGCTGCTGCCGATGGCTGCATGAGATGCACTTCGTGCATGATGATCGCTTTGCGATTGCCTTCCTTCGGAGTGGTGGATGCAATCTTGATGACTTCTTCTGCCTGGTCTTTCAGAATGGATGCACCTTCGCGCTTCACTTCGTGAATATCCGGATGCGTGCCGCGAACCGCCATGTCGTTGTTGCGGTCGGAGTCATCGTCATTCCCAGCAAGAAGAACACCAGCTAGTGCACGAGCAGCTTCTTCTTTGCCGCATCCTTCAGGCCCCACGAGGAGGTACGCATGCACAGGATTCACAACGCTGTGTTGCAGTTGGTCGACCGCACGGTCTTGCCCAAGTACTGAATCCCACACCGAAGTCACGATGAGAGGTTACTTATTGAGTCTGTCGTTCACCTGAGTACGGATGGCAGCTTCGACGTCATCCTTTGGAACAGTGCCGTCAATGATGATCCAGCGTTCAGGGTCAGCGGCGCGGAGCTCGCGGAATCCTTCGGCGATACGGGCGAAGAAGTCAGCCCCTTCGCGTTCAAAGCGGTCGAGGTCTCGCTTGGCTAACCGGGCATTGAGGACATCGGTCGGGACATCAATGAAGATGACCAAGTCGGGGAGTCGGTCCTGCAGAGCCCATGTGGAGATTGAGAGCAATGCCTCGGTGCCCAACTGGCGGCCGTAGCCCTGATACGCGAGCGTTGAATAAATGGAACGGTCACTCACAACATGACGCCCCTGGGCAAGTGACGGCTTGATGATTTCGGCCATGTGTTGCGCTCGGTCGGCAGCCATGAGCAATGCTTCGGTGCGCCGGTCAAGATCACTGTTCTCAGGGTCGGCCAAAATTGCACGAAGCAAAGTCCCAATGCGAGTGCCACCTGGTTCGCGAGTGATGATCGCATCAAGATGTTCACCCAGACGTTTTGTGTGCGTGCTCTTCCCGCACCCCTCGAGGCCTTCTAGCGCTATATATAGAGGTGTAGCCACTAGAACGGTTCATCCTTGGAAATAGGTTGCGCAGCCGCTGCTTTCTTTTTCGCAGGTGCCTTCTTTGCTGCAGCTTTCTTCTTGGCCGGAGCCTTCTTAGCAGCGGCCTTTTTCGCCGGAGCTTTCTTCGCGGCAGCTTTGCGCGAACCCGACTTCTTCTTTGGCCCACCATTGGCTTCGATGTACTCGCGGCGCAACTGCAGCAGTTCATATGCGCGCTCGTTGGTCATCACTTCCATACGGTCGCCACGTGTGAGACCAGCATTGGTTTCACCATCGGTGATGTAGTCGCCGAACTTGCCTTCTTTACCGATGACAGGGCGACCACTCATCGGGTCATTGCCGAATTCTTTCAGTGGTGGCTTCGCAGCAGCACGACCCTTACCGAAGACGCGTGGTGTTGCGAGAAGTGCCAAAGCTTCTTCCAGTGTCACCGTGAGCAGCTCTTCTTCACCAGGAAGTGAACGGCTGTCTTTGCCCTTTGAAATGTACGGACCGAATTTTCCGTTCTGCGCCGTGATGAGTTCACCGTCAGTCGGATCAGCGCCAATGGTGCGTGGAAGTGACAACAAGTCCAACGCGTCCTTCATCGTGATGCGCTCAATGTTCATCGTCTTGAAGAGCGAAGCCATCTTCGGCTTTTCGAATCCTGTTGGCGGCACATCCATCGTGCCCCATTGCACGTACGGGCCGTAGCGACCTGACTTTGCGAATACTGGGAAGCCTTCCCACTCACCAATCGGCGTGTCGCCCTTTGGTGCTTTCAACAACGCAATGGCTGTATCAAGTGTGAGTTCATCAGGTGTCATGGTGTCGGGAACACTTGCGGTGTTCTTTTCGCCGCAACGTACATATGGTCCGTACAAGCCCGGCTTCACGATGACGTCTTCGCCGCTTTCAGGATTCACACCTAATAAGAAGGTGTTCAACACAGCAGCGTCGATGGAGTCAAGGTTGGCAGTCACGATGTTGCGCAAACCAAGCTCGTGCTCTCCACCGAAATAGAACTCGGTTAGCCAATCAACCTTCTTCAGCTCACCGCGTGCGATGGAGTCGAGATCGTTGTCCAAGTCCGCTGTGAACTCATAATCCACGAGGGATTCAAAGTTGTCTTCCAGCAAACGGATAACAGAGAAAGCAGTCCATGTCGGAACAAGAGATGTTCCCTTCTTCCACAGATAATGGCCACGATCCACCATCTGCGAAATAATCGATGCCCAGGTTGACGGACGACCGATGCCTTTCTCTTCCAGCATCTTCACCAAAGATGCTTCGGTGTAGCGCGGTGGAGGTGTGGTGGTGTGAGAAATCTCTGTGTACTTCTCAACAGGAACATTTTGTCCCTTCACCAAATCGGGGAGCAATGCTGCCTTCTCGTCGTCAGATTCCGCATCATCCTCATCGCGTGTCTCTTCGTAGGCAGCGCGGTAACCGGGGAACGTGATTGTTGTGCCGCTTGCAGAGAATTCACAATCGCTGCGCTCGGAGTCGGATGCAGTAACGCCTAGACGCACGCTGGTGGTCTTGCCGTCGGTGTCTGCCATCTGTGATGCAAGTGTGCGCTGCCAGATGAGGCGATACACACTGAGTTCTTGACCGCGAAGTTCCGATGAGACTTGCTCAGGTGAACGCAGTGGAAGTGCTGGACGAATCGCTTCGTGCGCTTCTTGTGCATTCTTCACCTTGTTCTGGAATGTGCGAGGACCCTTTGGATACAGATAGTTCGATCCATGTTGACGTTCAACATATGAGCGAATCTCATTGATTGCCTCTGACGACAACGTGACGGAGTCAGTACGCATATATGTAATGAATCCGCGTTCGTAGAGTCCTTGCGCAACGCTCATTACCTGACGACCCGAGAGGCGCAGCTTGCGTCCGGCTTCTTGCTGCAATGTGCTGGTGGTGAACGGCGCCTTTGGTGAAGAGCGATACGGCTTCTCATCCACACTGCGAACGAGAAGGTCTTTCCCGTCGAGTCCCTTCACAAGTTCTGCTGCACGTCCGCCGTTCATCACGAGAACTTCGGGGCTGGCGATACCGAGTTCAGAAAAGTCCTTGCCCGTTGCCAAGCGAGTGCCATTGACAGAGATCAACTTTGCGGTGAATGCAGGAGATGTAGAGGTGAGTGCTTCAAGAGAGAAGTAGTCAGCTGATCGGAAAGCAATGCGTTCCCGTTCACGTTCTACAACAAGGCGCAAAGCAGGGCTCTGCACACGACCAGCAGACAAGCCCCGGTTGACGCGACGCCAGAGAACAGGCGACACCTCATATCCATACAGACGGTCGAGGATGCGGCGCGCTTCGGCGGCATCAACTAATCCGTAGTCAAGATCACGTGGGTTCTCCACTGCCTCTTTAATGGACTTCTCGTTGATCTCATGGAACACCATTCGGTACACGGGCACCTTGGGCTTGAGATGCTCGAGCAGGTGCCAAGAGATGGCCTCACCTTCACGGTCTTCGTCGGTTGCGAGATAGAGAGCGTCAGCGGTTTTAAGAAGGGCTTTCAATTCCTTCACCACGGTGCGACCGCGTTCCGTCAACTCATAAGAAGGCTTAAAACCATTCTCGACATCGACGGCTAATCCCTTGCTAGGGAGGTCCGCAACGTGGCCCACGGAAGCACGAACATCGAACTCCGGACCGAGATATTTAGAGATTGTCTTTGCCTTCGCTGGAGACTCGACGATTACAAGTGATTTAGCCATACCTTTTTCATCGTTAGGTGATTTGGTAGGCCCCTGTCAAGGCAAGGCGCTGAAACCCTTATGGGCTAAGGGATTGGATGGGAGGCCGTGTGGTGGCTTCCCTCCACATCGATCTTGGGAAGGACCCGATCGAGCCATTTTGGAATCCACCAGTTGCGATCTCCGAGGAGTTCCATGGTGGCGGGCACCAACAACATGCGCACAACGGTCGCATCAAGGAAGACAGCGACGGCCATTCCCATGCCAAAAAGCTTCAATTGACGGTCCGGGGCGAGCACGAATGCGGCGAACACGCACACCATGATGAGCGCTGCTGCAGTGATGACGCGGGCAGTTGCCGCCACACCATCGGCAACGGCCGTGAAGTTGTCACCCGTGCGGTTGTACTCCTCTTTCATACGCGACAGAAGGAACACTTCGTAGTCCATGGACAAGCCAAACACGATCGCGAAAAGGAACATCGGCGCCCACGCTTCAACGGGCCCTGGCTTGCCGACTCCGAAGACGTCAGCCATCCAGCCCCACTGGAACACCGCGACGATCACGCCATATGCAGCGCCCACCGACAACAAGTTCATGAGAACAGCTTTGAGTGGAACAAGGATGCTGCGGAAGACGGCCATCAGAAGGAAGAACGAAACAATCAGCACGCTTCCGATCAGCCACGGCAAACGCTTACTGAGATAGTCAGAGAAGTCGATGCCACTCGCGGTAAAGCCGCCAACTTTTGCATACACGTTCGTTGCAGGGATGATGTCACTGCGCAGATTGTGCACGAGGTCTGATGTTGCTTCATCTTGTGGAGACGTCTTTGGATAGGCAATGACGAGTCCGACTTCTTTGCTGGGCATCGGTGCGGGGAATGCTGCTGCAACACCATCTGTCTTTGCGATCACTTGTGCGAACTGTTGCATTGCCTGTGGGTCAGCGGCAGTCTCGCCACCAACTGCAATATAAAGAGGTCCGTTGAATCCTGGACCGAAGCCCTCGCTAATGAGGTCATATGCCTTACGCACAGATGTGTCTTCGGGGGCATTGCCCATATCACTGAATCCCAGACGCAATGAGAACATCGGCATTGCAAGAAGTCCGAGACCAACAACGGAAACGGTTAATGCTCGCCATGGGTGATGCTGCACGACGCGGCTCCAACGCCACCAGATGGTGTGTTGGTGATTGTTCTGTGCACGATGCGGCAATGGCTTCTTCAATCCGGCGACAAAGAAGCGCATGATGATGAAAGCAGCTGCAATGGCACCGCCAATTTGAACGAAAAGAATTGAGTGAGTGAAAACAGCAACCATTGCGCTGATTACCAATGAACCCAGTGCAGCGACTGCAGCCCATGAAGTGCTTTCAATGCGTGTCCCGACCATTGCGAGAAGTGCTGGGAGGAGAGACACGGATCCGATCATCATCACTGCAACACCAATTGCCATTGCAACTGCAAAGCCCGTGACGAAAGCAAGGCCAATAGAAAGGAGACCAAGAAGTGCAACGATGACGGTGATACCCGCAAACATGACCGCACGGCCTGAGGTGTCGATTGCTTCGACGACAGCATCTTCAATCGAAAGACCGTCGTGCATCGCTTCGCGGAAACGCGTCACGATGAATAGCGCGTAGTCAATACCAACACCGAGGCCAATCATTGCCACCATCGAAGTCGCTTCATTAGGCATTGACATGAAGTTGCTGACAACCGCCACGATGCTCGATGCAACAGCAAGACCAAGAAGCGCGACGCCAATAGGAAGACCCATCGCGATGATGGAACCAAATGCGATCACGAGGATGAGGACAGCTGCAAGAAGTCCGAGCACTTCGCTCTCCGGCATTTCAAAGGTTTCGAAGATTTGTCCGCCGTATTCAATGGTGATGCCAGCATCCTTCATGTTTTGTGTTGCAGTAAAGACCTCGTCAGCAACTTTCTCCATATCGACCATGGTGTAGGTACGGGGCACGCTGATCTCTGCAAAGGCGATTGTCTTGCTCTGGTTGATCTGAGCAGGGTTTTCATAAGGGCTCTTCACCGAGACATTGGGAATCTGAGAAATGACTTTCAGTGATGCGGTGAATGCTTCTTTGACAGATTCATCAAGAACCGACTTCTCCGTCTTGATGACAAGTTGTCCATTGACACCAGCATCTCCCGATTGAACCGATGAGAGCATTTCTTCGGCTTGGCGAGCCTCACTCGATGGCATCGCCATCTCGGTACGGAAGTTGGAACCAATGGTTGTGCTGCCGACCACGATGAGAATGGTGAGGGGCAACCAAATGCCAAGCACCATGAGGCGCTTGTGGTGGACAGCAAAAGTTGCGATACGGCGAAGCATGGGGGGCTCCTTCAGTTGGGGGCAGTTCAAGGCTAGAGAAGGCGTGCCCGTCAAGAGGTGTCAAGCGGTACGGTTTCATTGAATGAATGCACATGTCACAGCAGAGAACACAGTGGGTTCTTCAGTGCTGTCGGGGCGCATCACACGCCTTGATCGGGGATGGAGCACTGTGCTTCTCGATGACGGTGAGATTGTGCGCGTTCGCAACCTCGGGGTCGAAGTCGCAGTGGGCGATTTCGTGGACGTGTCCTCAGATTATGAGCGCGTCGAACGTGTGCATGTGCGCAGAAGCGCGCTGACGCGTCGCAGTTCATTTGAAGGTGCTCGTGGCACACGACAGATTGTTGCGAGCAACATCGATGTCGTCTTTGTGGTGCATGCAGTGAATGGTGCAGTGAGCCAACGTCGTCTTGAGCGCGAACTAGTACTCGCTTTTGACAGCGGTGCAACACCAGTGGTCGTGCTGACAAAGATTGACACTGTGTCGACAGAAGAAGCCCACGTGGTGAAGGAATCTTTGTCGCAAGTTGCTCTTGGTGTTGACATCGTTCTGGTGAGTTCACGCACTGGTGTTGGTATTGATCTCATCCGCGCACATTCTCCGGCTGGGACAACAGTTGCGTTCATCGGGGCAAGTGGTGTGGGTAAGTCCACATTGGTGAACGCCCTTGTGGGGCATGAAGTACAACGCACAGCAGAAGTACGTGAAGATGATCAACGTGGCCGACACACCACAGTTGCAGCTGAGCTCATTGCATTACCTGGCGGGGCGTGGTTGCTTGATACGCCGGGTCTTCGTGCAGTCACATTGTGGACAAGCGGTATCGGTATTGAGCGCGCATTTCGCGATGTCTTCACCGTTGCAGACAATTGTCGATTCCGAGACTGCAAACACTTGGACGAGCCGAATTGTGCAGTACTTGAGGCGATCGAAGCAGGGACATTGTCTGCAGCGCGATTGGCGTCAATGCGTCAACTAGTTGCTGAAGAGTTATCTGTTGAAGAAGAACAGATTGAACGTGAGCGCGCCGAGGACCGACGCGGCTTTAGGCGCAAGAAACCCCAATAAATATTGGGTTATTTGAACTGAAGTCCAACAATGACGCCGCCGCCGGCATTGTCTAAGACATAGACATTTGCGTCATTAGCTTCCGCAAATTGCGACACAATTGCGAGGCCTAATCCAGAGCCTGGCATTGAGCGTGTCGACGTTGCGCGATAAAAACGATCAAACACATGCGGCTTATCTTCGTCAGAAATGCCTGGTCCGTGATCACGTACTTCCACTCGCTTTGACCCCACATGAATTTCAACCGCTGAAGTGGCACCGCTAAATTTAATGGCATTGTCCACCAAGTTTGAGATGGCTCGTTCGAGTTGGCTTGGACGAGCAGAAACAATCGTGTCGTCGGTGGAGTGAACAGATACTTCTGCAGAGGTCCGTCGTGAAGATCGTGTTGCAATCTCGCTCACAACATCTAAGAGGTCAACGGTCACTGGGTCTTCTGCAGCACGTTGATCAGTGGCGAGTGCGCTGAGTTCAACACTGAGATCTGCCAGTTCGTCAACTTCTGCTTTCATATCCGCAAGGATGGAAGAACGGTCCTCATCACTGAGAGTTGCTCGTTCGAGAATTTCTGCATTCGCGCGCAAACTCGTAAGGGGAGTACGCAATTCATGGCTTGCATCTTGCACAAGTCGCCGCTGGCGATCACTGCTCGCGCGCAATGCAACAAGCATCGTGTTGAAGCTTCGTGCAAGTTGCGCAACTTCATC
Organism: Actinomycetota bacterium; assembly: GCA_009702755.1. Lineage (GTDB taxonomy): Bacteria > Actinomycetota > Acidimicrobiia > Acidimicrobiales > Ilumatobacteraceae > UBA2093. The sequence goes on along the minus strand of WLHL01000004.1, from coordinate 9,778 downwards.
GCTACCGGATACTTCAATGCTGCGATTGAGGTCTTGAGTTGCCGCAATCGATTCGGCGGTTGCAGCAAGTTCCTCGATGGGTCGTGTGACTCGAGAAGCGAATAACCAAGCAAATCCGCCTGAAATCAACACAGCGAGTGCTGCGAAAAGTGGGAAGTACGTCCGCATGCCGTTCTGTGCATCAACAAGAATCTGCGTGTCTTTTGCGACTTGGATGATGGTTCCATCAGGGGATGCCACTGAGAGCATGCGGAACTCATGATTTTCTAGGTTGACAGAGGAGTAATACGCACGGGCAGGGTCTTCTCTGAGGGCCTTCAGTGCGGGCTCATAGGGAAGGTCGGGAAGATCTCGACGTTTGTGCAAGATTCCGTTGGTGTCGATGATCTGTGTGATTGAGTCAAACTCTGTTTGAGAGATTGCTCTGTCGAGTGGACCACTACCAAAGAAATCGTTGAAGTCTCGACGTGGACGATTGATGGCCTCGATGGTGGAGAGTGCTCTCTGATTGAGCGATGCCTTTACTTGCTTCTCGAGTTGATCTGTTGCAATGCGATAGGCGCCAATACTCATCGCTGTTGCGATAACGAAAACCAGCATGGCGGTGATTGCCACGTATCGCGTACGAAGGTTCATGATTCCTTCACCGTGTATCCCACACCGCGAATGGTGTACAAAAGGCGGCTTTCGCCTTCTTCTTCTGTCTTGCGACGCAAGTAGCCGATGTATACGTCGAGTGATTTTGAATTTGTCTCAAAGTCATAACCCCAGATGGTTTCGTAAATGTAATCACGTGACACAACTGTGTTGGGTTGCTGCATGAGAAGTTCAAGCAAATCAAATTCAGTTTTCGTGAGCGAGAGTGCACGCTCCCCACGATGCACTTCACGCGTGAGGGGATTCAAAACAAGAGTGCCAACAGTCAGTGTTGAATGTGTGGTGGCAGATACAGAGCGACGTAAGAGAGCTCGACAGCGTGCAAGTAACTCATCAACAACAAATGGCTTGACGAGGTAATCATCGGCGCCAGCATCAAGTCCGGCAACTCTGTCGCCCACTTCAACACGCGCTGTCAGCAGAAGAATGGGAGTCTGAATTCCGCGGTGACGAGCTTCGCGACACACAGTAAGACCATCTGCAAACGGCATCATCACATCAAGAACCGCAAGATCAAAACGTGTCTTGCTCAGTTCTTCCAGGGCTGCTTGACCATCGTTCACGGCGGTCACGTCATACTTTTCAAGTGCGAGAACTCGTTGCACAGCCTTGCGAACTGAGGGATCATCTTCTGCGATGAGCACTTTGCGAGTCTCCATGACTTTACGGTAGCCATGAAGAGCAAGGGTTTCCCGTTCCTTGGCTTGATTCTTGAGAAGCTCTTACCCTTCTCATAGATACTCCTTACCTACGAGCGTGACAGTGGTACCAAGCCAGAAGGACCTGGCCCACACCACTTAACAAAGGAACACAGAACAATGAAGATCAACTCCCGTTTTACAAAGGTCGCAGTGGCCGCAGGTCTCGTCGTCGCGACTGGTGCCGGAGTCCTCGGACTTACAGGCTTCGCCAGCGCTCAGGTCGCACGAATCAACACCCCAGCAGTTGTCGCATCAGCGAACAGCACCACAGACGCATCGCAACTTGGAAATCTCGAAGCTGAAGGAATGGTCAGTGCTGAATCTGTTGAGACAGCGTCGGGCGCCATTTCTGGTGCAACAAGTCGACCATCGCCACTTGCAGAAGCTGCCAAGGCTTTGGGAATGACCGAGGCTGAACTGAAGACAGAGCTGGAAGCTGGCAAGTCAGTAGCCGACGTTGCAAAAGCTAAGAACATTGATCTTGATGAAGTGATTGCAAAATTGACTGCAGCATTCAAGGCACACCTTGATGAGGAAGTTGCTTCTGGAAAGCACACACAAGCAGAGGCAGACGCCAAGCTTGCTGAGTTCAAAACCCGCGTGACCAAGATGGTGAATACCGCCGGATTACCTCAGCGTGGAGGCAAGGGTGGACATGGCCCCGGCGGACATGGTGGCAAGGGCGGTCATGGACCACAGAAGTTTGCAACAGCAACTCTGGCAACAACATTGAAGTTGACCGAGACAGAACTCCAGACAGAGTTGAAGTCCGGCAAGACCATCAAGCAGATTGCTGATGCACAGAATGTCGACATTGCCGACGTGAAGGCAACACTGACTTCTGACTTCAAGGCACACCTTGACGAAGAGGTTGCATCCGGCGAGCACACTCAGGCTGAAGCCGATGCGAAGCTTGCAGAGTTCACGACTCGTCTTGACGACATGGTGAACGGTGTTCGCCCAGTCGGAGGCAAGGGCGGTCATGGTCCTGGTGGCAAAGGTGGACGCGGTGGTCACGGCCATGGTGGCGGACATCAGTTCGGCGCAACACCTGGTGCACCTGCTCAAGGCACAACTAGCCAAGGAGCGTAGGAACTCCTTCATACATCACAGTGATGTGTGAAGAGATTTTGACTACAGGAATCGGAACCCCGATCAGGGGAAGACGAATCCGTTGAGATACATACACAGTGAGAAACTGGCGTTGATCATCGAGGACAACTCGTGAATCAACGCCAGTTTCTGCGATATAGGAACTGACAGCAGTCTGTGGGTCGTTCGAAGTGCTAGCAATCCGAGCAGCAGTGCGAGCAGTGTCTGCAAGACGCAGTGATGACAACGCAAGTGCAGTCGTGGCAATCAAGACTGCGATGCAAGCAACAAATAACGGCAACAGAAGTGCAAACTCAACTGTTGCCTGACCGGAATCATCCTTGTACGGGAGGATTCGCACGTTGAAGAATGCCATCAAAGATATTGTCGAAGAGAGAGCCGATTTGGCCTGCACCACCTCCGGCTGTGGCCCATGCAATGACCAACGTGGCAATGATTGCTGCGGCAAGCAGCACTAAGGCGTATTCAGTGGTGGCTTGTCCACGAGAGCGATGTCGAGATGATGTGGTCGAGTGCATGTAGTCCTTACGAGATATTGGGTAGCGGGGGAGGAGAGAGTGTGAACTGGCTGAGATTCGCTAGGACGATGGGAATCACCGTCAGGAATATGAAAGAAGGCAACACGCAGAGGACAAGGGGGAGCATCAACTTTGTGGGCAGTTGACGAACTCTGATGTCTGCTTGTTGACGCCGATGAGTGCGCATCTCTAATGAGAGACGGCTAACTGTGTGAATCACTGGAAGTCCATCACGGTCAGCCTCAAGGAGCACTTGAAGGAGGTGATGAGATCCACCAGGGTGTCGATGAGCGAATTCATGTAGTGCAGTGGCGAGCGGTTCTCCACGCACGAGAGCTTGATGCAGAGATGGTTCTGACTCTGCAGCCCATGCCTCAACTGCATTACGCAATGACACACCTGCACGAAGCGTCACACACAGTCGCTGAGCGAGTGATGAGGAGATATCCGGAGTACTCACGCTCGACCTACGAACCATTTGTTGGATCCACCACGCTCCGACTCGGTTCAGGATGATGCCGACTCCCATGGTGAGAACAAATGGAGATGTGAGTGCGCCTTGACGAGCGGTAGATGAGGAGAGGAGAAGGAGGAGGAGCACGACAAATGGCAACAAAGTGAGGAGAGTTGCAGACGAGCGTGCTTGCGCTGTTGCCGTTGCAATGTCTTGATGATGTCGAACATCTTCTCTGATGAGATCGGCCGCCTGTTCAAGAGCCTGTGGAATGAAAACATCGTGCACAAGTGAGACGCGTAAGAACTCGAAGAATCGTTGTTCATAGTCATTGCATTCCTGCAGCGAAAGCGATTCATCAATATCTTGGCCGTTGCGAAGATCATCGACTACTCGGACGTGTGCAGGCGACGCAGGGAGATAGGGAAGCGTGGCAATGAGGGCATCACGCGGGTGTTGATGAGAGCGCGTCGCCCGCGCCAGTGAGTCAAGACATTGGGCGTATTCAGGAAGAGTGTGCGAAACCGAACGTGGTCTGTGTTTCCTCGCATAACCAATTTCACGAGGCGTTTCCACACTGGTGTGAACTGGTTTCTGCTGAGGTGGGGCAATCAGGTCAGCGACGTATTGACTCGCCATGCGTTGATCCATGAAGAGAAAAAATCGAGGGCTTAGAAACCACATGACAATGCTGAATGTGAGGACGAAAAAGATGATGTGCCTCACGTTGCCTCGTAGAGAGACTGCATGGAATTTTTGGTGATGTGCAGAATCTCAGAGATATGTCGACGACCGTTGGGCAGTCGCTCGATGTGCACGATTGCATCAAGAGCGCTGGTGGCTAGCTCTTGCGATTGTTGATGTGACCACTGTGGAGAATCTCGAGTGATCATTGCTGCTAATCGAGCCACGGTGTCACGTGAAGATGTTGCGTGCACGGTGGCCCAACTCCCTCGGTGGCCAGTGGTCAAAGCCATCAACATGTCAATCGCTTCTGCGCCCCGCACCTCTCCGACAATCAATCTGTCGGGTCGCAGCCGAAGAGAGGTGCGAACCAACTGTTGCAGTGTGAGTTCACCAAGGTTCTCGGAATTTGCCGGCCGTGTTTGCAGACGAACAACATGGGAATTGTTGAAGCGCAACTCTGCAGTGTCTTCAACAACAACAAGCCGTTCGGTGGGATGAAAGTGTGATGCAGCAGCAGACAACAGTGAGGTCTTTCCACTTGACGTTGCACCAGACACCACAACGTTCAGTCGCTCGTGAATCAAGTTCTTGAGAATGTCCGTGCAGGCAGGTGGGCCAAAGGCAGCGAACGGAAGAATTCGTTTTGAAAACTTTCGAATATTGATGGTGCTGCCACCGAGTGAGATGGGTGGCAACACCACACATGCTCGTGAACCGTCGTGCAAACGCGCATCAAGTATGGGAGAGAGCAAGTCAACTCGTCTGCCTGATGCTCGACAGATATGTTCGATGCTCTGAGAGATTTGTTCTTGGCTCAGTTGTCCGGCGGGGTGCAGCCCGTGCGCATCTTCCAGCCACACCTGGCCTCCTTCGACAACCATGATCTCGTTGATGTCAGGGTTGTCAAGATGTTCTTGTAGAACTCCGATGGTGGAGGTCATGAATCAGCGTTGAGATAAGCAATTGCCGAACAATTGCTCAACACGAGCGGGGAGGAGTCCCGCATCAACTGCTCGAGAGATGGCCGCCTCGTAAGGGATCTCTGCAGCAATCGGGACGCCAAGCACATTGCCCACGTCCTTCACGGTGAGAGCTCTGTTGTCTTCTTTGATGACGAACACATTGGAAGGCCGTGGCAATCGCGAGGCGCGGCGTAGAGAGAGATAGCAGGGCTTCACCACCATCGAAACGCTGCCCATTGCTGTCGTCAGTGCTTCGGGAACATACGTTGTTCCCGCATCGATAATGACATCGTGCGGAAGTTCAGAGATTGCTTGGGCTAACGCCTTCCAGCGAGGTTCTCCGTCAACAAAGCGAGCACCTCGATGAACAACAACAAGTCCTGGAATCACTGGAGTGCCAAGAAGAACCATTTGTTGTGGATCACCAATGTTGTCCTCGTGAAGCCAGTCGTTGATGCCAGGGCCATGTGGCTCAGCTATACCGATTGCGGCTGGAACATCTCCGCAGAGATCAATAAGCAATGTATTGGTACCGCGAATAGCGGACATGAGTGAGAATGCAGATGCAGTCACTGTGGTGCAGTTGCCGCCTTTGGGCGACATGAAAAGTGTGGACACACAACCTCCTAGTTAGGTGGAGGTGATGTGTACGGCGAGTGCAGAAAGTGGAACTACAACTTCACTTCGTTGCGCATTGGTTGGTTCTTGATGTAGCGACGAAGGTTTTCAACAAAGAGTTTCTCCGCACGAATGCCCGAGGTAGAAGAAGATCCGGAACTGTGCGGCGTGATGATGACATTGTCAAAACCCCACAGTGGAGAATCTTCCGGCAGAGGTTCGGTGGCAAAGACATCAAGTCCTGCTCCGGAGATGTGCCCCGATTGCAAGGCAGCAATGAGGGCTGGTTCAGAGACCAGTTCACCTCGGCCCACATTGATGAATCGTGCACCCGGTTTGAATGCGGCGAAACGTGCGTCATCGAAAAGATCGCGTGTGTCAGGTGTGAGGGGGAGTGCACACGCAACCCAATCAGCCCGGCCGAGCACTTCATTAAGAGAATCAAAACCATAAGTAGGGCACGGTTCATTACCCTGTGGTGTGCGACGAATGCCTTCCACTTCCATGTTGAGTGCAACACCCAATCGTGCAATCTCTAAACCGATGGGACCGAGACCAATGACAGCAAGACGAGCACCATCTAGCTCGACGAATGAGTGGCGTTCCCATTCACGCTTGTCTTGATGACGGAACCATGCGCGCGTGTTACGGCTCAGAGCGAGCATGTACAAGATTGCAGTTTGTGCAATGGGTGATGCTGTTGCACCCGAAGAATTTGTCAGGCGAACACCGTTCTCCATTAACTGAATAAAGAACGGGCTATCAACGCCTGCAGAAAAAGTATGAAGCCATTTCACATTGGTGGACTTCATGATGGAAAGCACCATGCCTCGTGAACGTTCTGGCCACACATCACTAGAGAAGAACGCAACATTGACTGTTGCGAGGATGTCGTCGGGCAACGGCTCATCACCTTCGTAGATGATGGGGGTGATGCCGGGCGCGAAGGAGGTGATGTTTGTCCCTTCTCGCTGCCACACATTGTCGCTGACGAGAAGAACGATGTCGGAGCCCACTGTGGTCATTGACACAGACTATGTATCGCAGGCCTATGTGGCAGTACCGTTCAGGTGTGCGCCTTTTCGTTGGACTGCTTTCCCTGTTGCCATTGGCTCCCGCCCACCTGGGTTCTGGAGACAGTGTGCAGCCGCGCAACACCGAGTCGGTCATCGAGAAAATCTCTCCTGCCGTGCCAGACGGGGTGAAGATCGAAATTGTGGGTGCCGATACGTTCGTGAGATTGACGGCTGTCGGCGTGCGAGCCGAGGTGCGGGGGTATGACAAAGAGCCGTACTTGCGCATCAATGAAAACGGCCTTGTTGAGATCAACGATGCTTCCGTCACCGCAGTTCTCAATGGCGACCGATACGGAAACGTTGACACTTCGCAGATGAAGCCAGGCGCAGTTCCACAATGGCGAACGCTGTCTGTTGATGGCATTGCCATGTGGCACGATCATCGTTCCCATTGGATGAGTCCACTGAAGCCAGCAACTATTGACGCAAAGGGAACTGTTTTGAAGTGGGATATTCCGATGACGATTGCGGGCAAAGCAACTGTCGTGTCGGGCACTCTCTTTCTGCGTGATCAAGCAAGTGCTGCGTGGTGGTTGCTCATTGTTCCTGCCGTCGCGATTGCGGTGTTGTTATCGCTGTTGCGTCGTCGCAGCTTCTTTGCTCTCGTCGTCGGTGCGTCGTTGCTTGGTGTCGTCACTGGATTATTGGAGTTCACCGGCTTGCCGAAAGGTGCTCAGATCACCCCGGTGATGTTGATGTTCTGTGCAGGTGCTGCGGCGATTGCCATTGCAGCATCAATACGTCTCATTCGCCCTGGAGCGATGCACATCGCTTTGTCGCTGAATGCAGGTGCAGGTGCAGCGCTTGTCGTTGGTGCATGGTTAACAGCAGATCAAGTACGCGCTGCGTACATTCCGGGCCTTGATGCAATGTGGCTCGCACGAACAGCGATACCAGTGATGATGGGCGTGGGCTTAGTAGCTGCCGTTGATGGCGTGACACGCATTATTCGTACAGCGCCGTAAGCGCTGGTGTTTTTACACCGAAAGAAGGTCGCGTGCACCAGTGTCAGACGACGGGTGACGCAGTTTGCTCATCGCACGAGCTTCGATCTGGCGAATGCGCTCACGTGTGAGATTGAAGTGCTCGCCTACTTCTTCCAAGGTGCGACCTTCACCGCTGCCGTCGAGACCGAAACGCAAACGAAGAATCTCTCGCTCGCGTTCGTCAAGCGGTGCAAGCAAACGCTGAATCTCTTCTGGCAACAATGCAGTTGCAGCAACTTCGAATGGTGACTCTGCAGAGCGGTCTTCAACGACGTCGCCCAACTCAGCATCGCCATCTTCACGAAGAGGTTCTGACAACGACAATGGTTCAGCAGCGAAACGCAATGCTTCGGTGACCTTGTCTTCAGGCATCTCAACTTCTTTTGACAACTCGGCAAGAGTTGCAGGTCGTCCAAACTTGAGCTCGAGGCGTGAGCGAGCCTTCTGCAAACGAGCAAGTGTGTCGCCCGCGTGGACCGGGAGGCGAATGGTGCGACCGGTATTTGCGATACCGCGCGTGATTGCCTGACGGATCCACCATGTTGCATAGGTGGAGAACTTGAAACCTTTACGCCAGTCGAACTTTTCAACTGCGTGCATAAGGCCGAGGTTGCCTTCTTGAATGAGGTCGAGAAGTGGAAGACCAGATGCTTGGTACTTCTTTGCGATGGAGACAACGAGACGAAGGTTTGACTGCACGAATGCACGCTCAGCGATTTCGCCTTCACGGATGGCCTTACGAAGTTCACGACGCTTCGTTGCGGTGAGAGTCTTTGCGTCGCCAGCTTCTTGTTCGGCAAGGGCGATCTTGCCTGCTTCGATGGCCTTGGCGAGACGAACTTCGTCATCCTTGGTGAGGAGGGTGTACTGACCGATGTCAGTGAGGTAGAGCCTGACGAGGTCTTCCTCGTCGCGATCAATCCGATCCTTAGCCACCCTGAAACCTCGCCTTTTCGTTAGTGATTCAGAGCCATTTGGCCTGAACAAGTTGCAGGATACCGAGCCCACCATGGAGCCCCACAGCCGAAGAGGGAACAAATAGTTATACACAGGCCTGACGCCCCACAAAGCCCGATAAGAGTTAGTTTTTGGGCATGGCAAATCCCATTTTGAACAACAAGGCCCTCGGCCTTGGAAACCTCGATCAGCAGAACAACACGTGGGCACCACCCACTCCGCAGCCGGTGACTGATGGTCCGGTGAGCCGCTGGGATGGTGGATTGATGACAGTGAAGGGCACTGCGTCCGCCACCATCATGCTGTTGGCTCTGATTCTTGCGTCGGCGACTTTCACGTGGATGTCGATCGACGAACCAATTCCTGGTCAAGCAGTGCAACTTCCCATGGGTTGGGTGCTTGGTGGATTCGTTGTTGCACTTGTTGCAGTACTGATTGCCTCATTTAAGCCACACACCGCAAAGATCGCAGCTCCTATTTATGCACTTGCTGAAGGCATTGTTCTTGGTGCGATTAGTCGCGCATACTCCGAGATGTACGACGGAATTGTCACGCAAGCCATCGGCGCAACGATGGGTGTATTCATTGTGATGTTGCTGCTGTACCGCAGCGGTGTCGTAAAAGTGACAAACAAGTTCCGCCGCATTGTTATGGGCGCAACACTCGGACTGTTGGGCTTCTACTTGATCTCGTTTGTTATCGGAATCTTTGCTGGCTACCCATCATTCATTAACGATGCAAGCCCCTTGGGCATCGGATTCAGCGTGTTGGTTGCCGGTCTTGCTGCATTCCACCTCGCACTTGACTTCGACACCATCGAGCAAGGCGTTGCGAACAAGTTGCCAGCACACATGGAATGGTTCTGCGCACTTGGCCTCACTGTCACCTTGGTGTGGCTGTACCTCGAGATTCTTCGTCTCTTGTCAAAACTTCGCGAGAACTAAATCGCTCGCTCATGTGAGCGAGATTATTCACTGAAATTCAGGGATTACGGCGAGCCGTTGGGTGCGCTGCAAGATGACCGGGCTCAATGGGCTCTCCGGTGATCT
>WLHL01000039.1 GCA_009702755.1 Actinomycetota bacterium | reverse complement strand
ACCTGAGAAGTACCATCGGTCACGCGGACAATGGCGTCCGTGGTGCCTCGCCCAGGCGCCCCACCGCCCATGAGGGCAAGGAACTAAGGCAACAACATGGCTGATCTCGCTGACCGCACGCAGGACTTCGGAGCCAACTCTTGGCTCGTCGAAGAGATGTATGAACAGTTCCGTACAGACCCCAACTCTGTCAGTGAGGCCTGGCGCGAGTTCTTTAGCGACTACCGCAGTGCAACCAATGGTGTCTCATCAGCTGCACCGATCGTTGTTCCTGCAGCCATTCCCACAACGTCAACTCAGGTTGCATCTGCGCCTGTTGCTTCTGCACCTGCCGCGCCTGTAGCACCTGCCGCGAGCGGCGCAGTTGTAGTGCCAGTTCCTGAAGGCATCACGCCAGAGCCGATTCGTGGAGTTGGTGCTGCCATTGTCACCAACATGGAGAAGAGCCTCTCCGTTCCTACTGCTACTTCTTTCCGCAATGTTCCTGCTCGCTTGTTGGAAGTCAACCGCAAGCAAATCAACGATTACCGCTCACGTCATGGCATGAGCAAGGTGTCGTTCACGCACATCATCGCGCACGCCATTGTTCGCGCAATCTCTGACGCTGTTCCCAATATGCGTAACGCCTTCACTGTTGATGAGGCTGGCAAGCCGATGATCATTCGTAATCCGAATGTCAATGTGGGTCTTGCTGTTGACGTCGACAAGGGCGATGGCACACGAAATCTTGTCGTGCCTGTTCTTCGCGATGCAGACACACTTGACTTCGCAGGCTTCCTCGTTGCCTATGACGAGATCATTCGCAAGGTAAAGAACAACAAACTCACCATTGCTGACTTCCAGGGCGCCAACGTGTCCATTACAAACCCGGGCACTATCGGCACCGTGCAGTCCGTGCCTCGCCTCATGCCGGGTCAAGGTGTGATCGTTGGTGTGGGCAGCATTGATTACCCCGCAGAGTTTCAAGGCTCCGATGAGTCCAACTTGAATGCGCTCGGTGTGTCAAAAGTTGTCACCGTCACAAGTACATACGACCATCGCATCATTCAGGGCGCAGAGAGCGGCATGTTCTTGAAGCGCGTGCATGAGTTGTTGCTCGGCGAATACGGTTTCTACGACGACATCTTCCGTAGTCTCGAGATTCCGTACCAGGCAGTGCAGTGGTCATCGGACGTCTCGCCAATGAATCGCGAAGAAACGATGATGCACAAGCAAATGCAGGTCAGCTTGCTCGTGCGTTCACATCGCGTTCGCGGTCACCTCATTGCAGACATTGATCCATTGCGCTGGAAGGAGCCAAAGCTTCCGCGCGATCTTGACCCTCAGCATTACGGCCTCACTATTTGGGACCTCGAACGTGAGTTCCTGACGGGCGGAGTTGCTGGCAGCAGCAAGATGAAACTTGATGAACTCCTCGGAGTTCTTCGCGATGCGTATTGCCGCACCATTGGTGTTGAGTACATGCATATCCAAGACACTGAAGAACAGCGTTGGCTGCAGTCAAAGTTGGAGGGTGTCACTTTCACTCCAACACTTGACAAAAAGTTGCGAATCCTTGAGCGCTTGAATGCTGCAGAAGCATTCGAAAAGTTTCTCGCAACGAAGTACGTCGGCACTAAGCGATTCGGACTTGAAGGTGCAGAGTCAATGATTCCTATCATCGATGAACTTCTGTGTTCATCAGCTGATGACGGGATGCACGGCGTGATCTTCGGTATGCCGCACCGTGGTCGCCTCAACATGCTTGTCAACGTCATGGGCAAGGATTACAAGCAACTCTTCAAGGAATTCGAAGGTCACTTGAGTTCTGATTCGGTGCAGGGCAGTGGAGACGTGAAGTACCACCTTGGTGCGCATGGTTCATATGTCTCAGCAAACGGAAACTCCATCGACGTCGAACTTGCAGCAAACCCAAGCCACCTCGAGACTGTGAACGGAATCGTGTTGGGCATGGTTCGTGCAAAGCAAGACAGCATTCAACCTGCGATGGCGTACAGCGTGATCCCCGTTCTGATGCACGGTGATGCAGCGTTTGCCGGACAAGGCATCGTGTACGAAGGTCTCGCGATGAGCGACATCAACGGATATCGCGTCGGCGGAACAATTCACCTTGTCGTGAATAACCAAATCGGTTTCACCACATCGCCTCAGTTCGCACGTTCATCCATCTACGCAACAGATGTCGCCAAGACAGTGCAGGCACCGATCTTCCATGTGAATGGTGATGACCCTGAAGCATGTGTGCGAGTTGCACGTCTTGCATACGAGTACCGCCAGAAGTTCCACAAAGATGTCGTGATCGACATGGTGTGTTACCGCTTGCACGGTCACAACGAAGGTGATGATCCGAGCTACACCCAGCCACTCATGTACAAGGCAATTGCCGAAAAGCGCAGTGTCCGCAAGTTGTATGTCGAACATCTGGTGAAGCGCGGAGACATCAGTCTCGAAGTTGCTGAGCAGACACTGCAGGACTATCAGGGCAAGTTGCAAGTGGCACTTGATGACACTCGTTCGCACGCACCAGAAAAGGTGAAAGTACCAAAGCCTCCCGCACCTATTGGTGTGTTGCCCCCAGCAAACACGGCGATCAGCAAAGAATTGTTGGAGCGTGTGTTCTTCCAGCTCACGAACTACCCCGAAGGTTTCAATCCTCACCCCAAGCTCGTGCGTCAGTTTGAAGCACGCGAAAAGGCGTATCAAGCCGATGGTGACTTTGAATGGGCTGTTGGTGAAGCGCTAGCAATTGGCTCGTTGCTCTCTGAAGGATTCGATGTTCGTCTTGCAGGTGAGGACTCACGCCGTGGAACATTCAGTCATCGCCATGCATCACTTGTTGATGTAGAGAACGAAGCAACGTTCCTTCCGCTGAAGCATGTTCCCGGTGCTACCGGTCGATTCTGGGTCTACGACTCACTTCTGTCGGAATACGCAGCTCTCGGTTTTGAGTACGGCTATTCCTATGCGAATCGCAATGCTCTCGTCATGTGGGAAGGCCAGTTTGGCGACTTCGTGAACGGTGCTCAAATTGTGATCGACCAGTACTTGGTCGCTGCAGAAGACAAGTGGAAGCAAGAAAACGGACTTGTCCTCTTGTTGCCACATGGGTATGAAGGCCAAGGCCCCGAGCACTCCAGTGCTCGTATTGAGCGCTTCTTGCAGATGTGTGCAGAAGACAACATCCAGGTTGTTAATGCCACAACGTCGGCTCAGTACTTCCACGTACTGCGTCGTCAGATTCACCGCGACATTCGTAAGCCACTCGTGATCTTTACGCCGAAGGCGCCATTGCGCATGAAGGAAAGCCGTTCACATGTCAGCGAGTTCACATCAGGCTCATTCCAAGAAGTGCTTGATGATCCACGTGTCTCCGACAAGTCGGCTGTGAAGCGCATTGTGTTGTGCAGTGGCAAAGTTGCCCATGACGCGATGTCAGAGCGCGATAAGCGCAATGCTCCTGTGGCTGTGGTGCGTGTTGAACAGTTGTATCCATTCCCGATTCAGCAGATTCATGACGTCATCGCGCGGTATCCAAACGCAAAAGAAATCGTGTGGCTGCAAGAAGAGCCAGAGAACATGGGTCCATGGCACTTCGTCGAGCATCTCATCTGGCGTGTCAAGGATCGCGGGTTCGACTTGCGCCATGTTGCACGTGTTGAATCGGGAAGTCCTGCAACTGGCTCCAAGGCCATTCATGATCAGGAACTTGCCGACCTCATGGACGAAACTTTCGCCGGCTTGTAAGCCGACGAAAGATCGTCAACAGTTAGAACTGCAGCCCGATGTGGGCTGACAGCTCATTCAATGCAATCGCTGGATCACCGACTTTGATCGTGCGCATCCCCATTGCGGCTGCTGGCTTCAGGTTGATGCCAAGGTCATCGAGGAACACACATTCAGTGGGTTGAACGTTGAGCAACTCGCACGCGATTTCATAGAAACGCGGTTCTGGCTTTCGGCAACCCACTTTGCTGCTCTCCACCACATGGTGAAACTTCTGCATGATTGCTGCAACTTCAGCTTGTCGCGGTGTGGGATCAGGTGCGGTCGCGACAACGTTGTTCGTGAGACATGCCATGAGAAAGCCAGCCTCTTTGACTGCATCAAGTGCGTGAACCATTGCGGGTCGTACATCGCCTGACAACAGTGCCAACACGTCGGCCCCCGGGATTCGATGTCCGAGCGCTTCGCTCTCGGTCGCAAAGAGAGCATCAAATTCAACGGGTGTGATGTCATTGCGTTCCAAAAGCGCCCAGGCATTGTCATGGGGATTCTTGGAGTTGACAGTACGAATGATGTCGACGGGCAACCCTCGGTCGGCCTCGTATCGGTTGAAAGCCTCAAATGGACTGGAGAGGATGACCCCACCAAAGTCCCACAGGACGGCGCGAATTGGCTGATTTGTCACAGATTGCAGGCTAGGCGGGCGAACATCTGGCTCCGTGGTCGGATTGCCCCGTTCCAGCAGGCAGGGGGTGGTTCAATGAATGGGTGACTAAGCACATCATTGTTGACGGCTCAAACATCGCCACCGAGGGTCGGACCGAGCCCAGCCTTGCTCAGTTAGATGAAGCTGTTCAGGCGCTCATGGATGAGTTCAAGGGAGTCAAGATCTCGGTCATCGTTGACGCCACCTTTGGTCATCGCATTGCCAAGAAAGAGCGCGCAGAGTTTGAAACCGCAATCGCGAACAATGAGCTCGTTGCACCGCCTGCAGGTGCCGTGGGCCGTGGAGATGCCTTCATTCTTGCAATCGCAGACAAAGCCAACGCCAGCATCTTTTCGAATGACAGCTTCCAAGAATTCCATGGGAAGTACAAGTGGCTCTTTGATGAGGGTCGCTTGATTGGTGGCAAACCGGTCCCACTTGTGGGATGGGTATTTGTTGAACGACTTCCTGTTCGTGGACCGACAAGTCGTCGCTCCGTTCGTACAGGCACGGTTGTGAAAAAGGAATTGCCCACCGCAAGTCCTGAAGCCAGCAAGCCGATGCCAATACCAAAATCGCCGCCGCCTAATGCACGTAGTTCTCGTGGGGTAAAAAATACCGCACCACAAAAGAGCGCAAAGCCAATGAAAGCTGCACAGCCACAGGCGGCTGCAAAGGCTCCTGTCGCGATGGCCAACGACATCGTTCCGTATCTTGAATTTGTTGAGAAGCATCCTGCGGGCACAAAAGTGAAAGCAGAAGTGCAGTCGTATGCAGCTAATGGCGTCACTGTACGAATGGGTGACATCGCTGGATATGTGCCACTTCGGAATATGGCGAGCCCAATGCCAAGAAGTGCACGAGACATCTTCAAAATTGGCGACGTCGTGACACTGATGGTGTCCGGGTACACACCTGCACGGCGCAGTGTTGACTTGGGCGTTCCTGAAGTGGTTTCAGAACTAATCAAGAATCCTGTCGCTAAGAAGAGTACAAAGAAGTCTTCTGCCAAGACAACACCAGAAAAAGCTGCGCCGGCGAAGAAGGCTGTAGTTGAGAAGAGCTCTACAAAGAAGTTGCCAGCGAAGAAGGCGGCGGTCGTCAAGAAGGCCGTGGCAAAGAAGGCTGTTGCTGTGAAAGCTGCTCCTGCGAAGAAAGTTGTTGCCAAGGCGCCCGTGAAGAAGCCCGTGGCGAAGAAGGTTGTTGCCAAGAAGGCTGAACCTGCCAAAAAAACTGCTGTAAAAAAGGCTGTTTCAAAGAAGAAATAGTGCCAAGTTCTGCTGCGGTTGTGGCGGGGACTACCGTCGTAGCGTGCTCATTGCTACGTGGAACGTCAACTCTCTGAAGGCTCGATTGCCGCGCGTGGAAGCGTGGCTACAGGAAGCGCAACCAGATGTCTTGTGTATGCAGGAGACAAAGCTGAAGCAAGATCTCTTTCCCACTGATGCCATTGCGGCACTTGGGTACGAAAGTGCACATTTTGGTCAAGGCCAGTGGAATGGCGTCGCCATCATCTCCAAGGTGGGGCTTGAGAATGTGATGCAGAACTTTGCGCCGGGAATCGAGCAAGACGAAGAAGCACGCATCATTACTGCAACGTGTGGCGGTATTCAGATCAGTTCGTGTTACGTGCCAAATGGTCGCGAACTCGATCACGACCACTACAAATACAAGTTGTCGTGGCTTGGTCGATTACGCCAGCACCTCGATGCCATCTGTACTCCCGCCGACGATGTTGTGGTCTGTGGAGACTTCAACATCGCACCGGAAGACCGAGACGTATGGGATGTCACGCAATTTGAGAATGCAACGCACGTGAGTGTTCCCGAACGTGAAGCATTAGCAAACGTGCGTGACTTTGGATTGACGGATTCATTCCGCCGTTTCTATGACGATGCCGGTTTGTATTCATGGTGGGACTATCGCGGTGGAAGTTTCCACAAGGGTCACGGCATGCGGATCGATTATCACTTGGTGTCACAGTCGGTCGATGAGCGAACTACATGGACAGCAATCGACCGTAATGCTCGCAAAGGTGAATCCCCGAGCGACCATGCACCAGTTCTCATAAGGGTGGACGACTAGTGAGTAACGAACCTGTTTCATTTCCTTCATTTCATGAACGCGCAAATGAGCTCAGTGCTTCTGACCATGCCCGCATTCGTCTCGCCGAAAGAATGCGTGAGCTGATTTACACATCATTCATGTCAACGGCCAAGGACTCTGCTGTTGACGCTGCAATCGCAGAAGTAGAGCGAGCGATTGATCATCTCTCCGCTGATGATGTTCCCGGAAGCGCGGCAGCAGAGTCTCATTTTTCTGACCGCAGTCCGTTCTACGGATTAATGAACCCACTCTCGATGCCGATGGAGATGGGTCGAGACGAATCAGTCGGAGAGTTCGGCGCCATCACAGGCAATGTTGTCTTTACGGAACCGTATGAGGGTCCTCCGGGTCATTGCCACGGTGGGTTTATTGCTGCCGCGTTTGATGAAGTGCTCGGGATGGCCCAGTCGCTCACCGGTCGGCCAGGAATGACAGGGAAACTGTCAATTACGTATCGTTCTCCGACACCACTGCATACGAACATCATGTTTCGAGGATGGGTGGAGCGCATCGATGGACGCAAGATTTTCACAAAGGGAACCGCTCATAACGGCGACACGTTGTGTGCTGAAGCAGAAGTTCTGTTTTTGTCCATGCCACCAGAAATGATGGACATGTTGCGCAAGGGCCGTGACCTCAGTGCGAAGCCGCCTCAGTAATTATCTCGAGTAGTTCTGCGCCGTGACGGCGAGCAAAAACTGGATCAGACATTCGAGCAATGTCGTCAACAGTTGTTGGAACTTCGCGGACCATCATCCGAATACTTCGGGTGGAGAGCACCGCATGGGGTTCCACGCGCGCGAAACGAGCGGTGTCTTTACGCCATTCTTCAATTGCATTCTGAATGGGGTTTCCGCTCTTTGCTGCACGCGCGCGACGACGGAGCTCAGCTGGCGGCGGATCAAAAGTCTGTACCTCTGTTGTCACAGTCGGAAGAAACGGTGAAGGACCCGAAGCTTTGCCGTTGCGTGAATCTGTCCATGAAATCACGAGCTCATCTGCAGCACGGGTGAGTGCCACGTACGCCAATCGGGCCTCTTCGCTACGCGCCATGGCTCCACGAGCGCCACGATGGGGGAGCATTCCTTTTTCTGCACCCGCAACAATCACATAGGACCACTCTCGACCTTTTGCGGCATGGAATGTGAGAACTTCCACTCCATCAGATTCAGATACGTCTGCAGATGTCGCGAGCCACGATCCAAATGTTCGCCCATCAACTGTTCCGACACGATTCTCATCGAGAAACTGGCGAACGAATTTTGCGACGATGAAATCAACATCTTCAGGTTCGTATTCGCCGGTATCAAGAATGTCTGCAGCCCATGCAGACAGTGATTCGCGGCCGGTGAGATCTGTTGCCGCGGCCACTGCTCGTGCCCATGCACCGCCTCGACGAGATGAACGAATGGGTACGCCTACTTTGGACAATTCTTCACGGACCTGATCGGCAACAGCATTCACGCGAACAAGAACTGCGATGTCATTCCAGGAACGGCCGCTCTTTGCACGGAGAACACTTTTGGTGATGAATGCTGTTTCGTCTGTCTCGGTGGAACAGCGCTGTAGGACTACTGGCTCGCCAATGGAACGTCTGGATTCTGCGTCAGCGATTTGACCGTCTGTTGCGAGGGTGCTGACAGCCATCCGAACAATCTCGGGCGTGCATCGATAGTTCGATGGCAGTGAAACAACATGTGCAGTTCCATTCATGTTCGGCAATGTGTCAAACAATGTCTTGTCTGCACCGTTGAATCCGTAGATGGCCTGGTTGGGGTCGCCTACAAGGAAAAGATCAGGCTGCTCTGAGGTCACGACTTGCAAGAAGGCATATTGCAACGGGTTCATGTCTTGCGCTTCATCAACGGAGATATGACGGAATTGAAAGCGAATGGACTCTGCGTATCGAGGGTCTTTGGATGCTTCATTGACGACATAGGTGAGGAAGTCGTTGAGGTCGACGACGCCGCGTTTTTTCTTCGCCTTTTCATATGCATCAAAGACTTCAAAGAATCGCTTTTCGCCAAGCGGAACATTTTGACCTGCTGATTTCAGTGCTGCTCCAGCCTCAATGGGGGAGAGCATGCGGGAGTGAGCCCAGTCGATGGCATTCAGAACATCATTCACACCACCGCGTCGGGCATCATCGCCCATGCACATCGACATCACCGAAGATCGATTGTTGATGATGACGGGAGCACGACGCCCTCTGTCTTCGTAGTGCTGCATCATGATGCGGCGGGCAACAGCGTGAAAGGTGCCAATCGTGGGGCGGCCGTCTAGATCAAACTGCGCGAGTCGAGCTCGCATTTCAGTTGCTGCTTGTCGAGTGAATGTGATGGCCAGTGTTCGTTCAATGTCGGCTGTGTCGTTCAGGGCCCGCCAAGCAATTCGTCGTGTGAGGACAGTTGTTTTTCCAGATCCGGCTCCGGCTCGAACAACAACAATGCCAACGGGCGCAGTCACGGCTGTTCGCTGGTCAGAATCGAGTCCGGCAAGCACAGAGTCGGGCGTGGGAGCCGGATTCGTGTTGTCAGAGCCGATGAAACGCACCCCTTGAAACTAGGCGGTTGCTACGGTTCTTCCCATGCCCTTCCCCGCAAAGAAATTGAACGACGGTGAGCACTTCATGCTCGACGTACACCCTCATTGGTGGTTTTATGGTCCGTCGGCACTATTCCTGCTGGGTTCCATGATCTGCACCGTGTTCCTTCTGGGGAAGACATCGGGAATCTTGGGAACAATCGTCGGGTATCTCGGAGTGGCCACGACAATTGTGGCGGGGGCCCTCTTCATCGTGCAGGTCGTGAAATGGCGCACTACCTACTTTGTGGTGACCAACCATCGGTTGATTGACCGCCAAGGTGTCGTTGCCCGCTCAGGTGTCGAGATTCCTATCAAGAGCGTCGACAACGTCAACTTCAGCCAATCGCTCTTTGAGCGATTCGTGGGCGTTGGGAAGATCTTGATTGAATCGGGCGGGAAAGAGGGCCAGCAGGTCATTCCATTCGTTGCGCGTCCTGAGGAAGTGCAAAAGGTGATTCACGAGGCCATTCAGCGATCCCGTAGTCATGGAGATTTTGAAGGTGCCCCGTCCTTTACAGGTGTTGCCCGAGAACTGGAGCGTCTTGAGGCTTTGTGGGAGCGCGGAACCCTCACCGATGAGGAATTTGAGGCTCAGAAGCGCCGTCTCCTGGGGTAAGCCCCACTTGGCTGAGAATTGCCGTCACCTGAAAGAATGAGCAAATGGCTCAAGTGACTCTGCCGTCAGGCATCAATATTGAATTCGACACCCGCGGCAATGCTGCGAACCCAACCCTCTTGTGGATCATGGGGTTCACTGCTCAGATGACCGCGTGGAGCGAAGAATTCCTCGACCTCTTTGTTGACGCCGGCTTCCATGTGGTGCGTTTTGATAATCGCGACTGTGGGCTTTCTCATAAGCACGACGGCGTCACCGTCGATACGGCGAAGGTGACCATGGAAGCCATGATGGGTGACACCGTCACAGTGGAAGTGCCTTACACATTGCACGACATGGCAGCAGATGCGATTGGTGTTCTTGATCATCTCGGAATCGAGAAAGCACACGTCATCGGTGCATCAATGGGAGGCATGATTGCTCAGACTGTTGCAATCAACCATCCACATCGCGTGCACAGCTTGACCTCCATCATGTCTGTGCCCGGAGACCTTGCGTATGGCTCTCCCACCCCCGAAGCAATGGCTGCGTTACTTGCAGAGCCATCTTCAGATCGCGCCGCATACATCGAAGGCGCCGCAACATGGGCAGTGTGGTGCTCAAAGAAGTACTTCGATCTGGCAGAAGCGAAAGAGCGTGCAGCACGCGAGTTTGATCGCAGCTTCTACCCCGAAGGTGCGCATCGTCAGCTTGCAGCGATTTACGCATCGGGTGACCGCAGCGAAGCATTACGTCAGTTGAATGTTCCGACCCTTGTTATTCATGGTCGTGACGACACGTTGCTTACGCCGTCTGGCGGAGAGCGCACTGCAGAACTTGTTCCAGGCTCCACCTTTATGTTCGTTGCCGACATGGGACACGACGTACCAAAGCCATTGTGGCCATTGTTCGTTGACAGCATCTCTTCGCACGCACGTCGTGCACACAAGTAATCACCTCATTTCTCACACTCAAAAGGAATCGTCATGGCTGGTCCATTAAGCGGATACAAAATCATTGAAATCGCAGGCATCGGACCTGGACCGTTTGCTGCCATGTTGCTTGCCGACATGGGCGCAGAAGTCATTCGCGTTGATCGTGCACAAGCAGTGCGCGGACCTGCCCCTGATACACCCGCTGGCGATCTCATGTTGCGCGGTCGCCGCAACATCGCACTTGATCTCAAGAGCCCCGAAGGTGTTGAGGCACTGTTGCAGTTGGTGGAAAAAGCTGACGCTCTGATTGAGGGCTTCCGACCTGGTGTGATGGAGCGTCTCGGCATTGGGCCCGACGTGTGTCAGGCACGTAATCCACGCTTGGTATTCGGTCGCATGACCGGATGGGGCCAAGAGGGCATGTACGCACAAGCTGCAGGTCACGACATCAACTACATCTCGCTCTCTGGTTCGCTCGCGCACTTCGCTCGTAAAGACGAGATGCCGTTACCTCCACTCAACATGGTTGGCGACTTTGGCGGAGGCGGAATGTTCCTTGCCTACGGCGTGGTGTGTGCTCTTCTCGAGGCTTCAAAGAGCGGCAAGGGTCAAGTTGTTGACACTGCGATGGTCGACGGCGCCGCGGTGCTCATGACAATGTTCTGGTCATTCAAGGCAATGGGCATCTTCAATGAGAATGCACCGGGAACAAACCTGCTCGATACTGGCGCCCACTTCTACGATGTGTTCGAGTGCAAAGACGGCAAGTACGTGTCCTTGGGTTCCATTGAGCCGCAGTTCTATGCATTGCTTCTCGAACTCACTGGTTTGAAAGACGATCCAGAGTTTGCAAAGCAGATGGATCAGTCTCAGTGGCCACATCTCAAAGACCGTCTTCGTGATGTGATGAAGCAGAAGACTCGTGACGAGTGGTGCGACATTATGGAAGCAACCGATGTGTGTTTCGCTCCTGTCTTGACCATGAGTGAAGCTGCCGCGCACCCACACAACGTGGAGCGTCAGACATTCATCAATATCAATGGCCATATGCAGCCAGCACCCGCACCACGATTCTCGCGGACGACGCCGACAGTTGATCGCCCATCGGCTCACGCAGGTCAGCACACGGCTGATGTTCTGCGTGAATGGGGCGTTGCAAATGTTGATGCATTGCTCGCTAGCGGCGCAGCGAAGCAGGCATAAGTGTCAACACTTGTTTGCTTTCATGCACATCCCGATGATGAATGCATTGGTACCGGTGGCACCATCGCACGCGCATCGGCAGAAGGGCATCGTGTCGTTCTTGTCGTAGCCACGAATGGTGACCATGGCGAAGTTCCTGCAGACATGCCTGCAGGGGAGACGCTCGTCAGCCTTCGCAACAAAGAAACCTTGGCATCCGCTGAGACTTTGGGTGTTCATCGCGTTGTATTCCTCGGGTACGAAGACAGTGGAATGACTGGATGGGCTCAGAACGAAAATGCTGGAGCATTCTGTAATGCATCGCTTGATGAGGCGGGCCACAAACTTGCTGAGATTCTTCGTGAAGAGAATGCAGATGTTCTCACCACGTATGACTGGCATGGCGGCTATGGTCACCCCGATCACATCATGGTGCACAAGGTTGGTCATCGTGCCGCTGAGTTATTCCCGAGTGTTCGCGTATTGGAAGGCACGATGAATCGTGACCAGTTGCGTCGTGGCTTGCAGGCTGCTCGCGACGCGGGCATGTTGCCGCCAGATCGTGAAGCATTCAACCCTGATGGTCCGATGGATGATGGAAATCCAATGGGCTCTCTCGAATCAGAGATCAACTTGAAGGTCGATGTCGTGTCATTTGCGTCAAAGAAGCGTGCTGCTATGAAGTGTCACGCGAGCCAGTTAAGTGATTCCAGTTTTTTCCTCTCGATGGATGACGAACGCTTTGCACATCAGTTTGGTTTTGAATGGTTTATTGATCCGAAGGACGACAGCCCGATGCGCGATGGTTGGATCTTCGAATGACCCGTGTCTACATGGTGCGCCATGGCCAGGCTGCTGCAGGCTGGAATGTGGATCCCGACCCTGCACTCGATGAATTGGGGCGTAGCCAAGCGCTTGCCGTTGCCTCTCGATTGTCATCGCTCGGACCATTACCTGTCATGTCCAGTCCATTGCTTCGGTGTCAGCAAACAGCTTTTCCTCTCGCAACGGCGTGGAAACGTGAGGTTGTGGTGGAGCCCAAGGTGGGGGAGATTCCATCACCAGAGGGCTATGCGCTAGAAGATCGTGTGGTGTGGCTACGTGAAGCGATGGCTGGCACGTGGTCACAAGTAGCGCAGCGTTCAGGCGCGCACTACACGCAATATGTCAATGAACTGGCAGAGCGCATCACATCGATTCAAGAAGACACCGTGATCTTCAGTCACTTCGTTGCAATCAATGCAGTCATCGGCCGTGCCACACAGAACGATGCCGTGATGATCGCAAGCTTGGACAATTGTTCCGTCACGACGTTTGATGTCTCTGGCGGTGTATTGACATTGCTCGAGACCGGTGGCGAGGCCGACACTCTCATCCGATGAATCTGGCGCCTGCCGACTAGATTCAATGTGTGCTTGCATCTCTGTCTGAACTCCATGAATCGTGGGCCTGGGTGGCCATTATCAGCAACGGGTTGGCTGGTGTCTGGGCATTGTCGGCCCATAAGCTCACGCCGTTACGCACTCGTGCTCTGTGGTGGTACACCGGTATCGCGCAGTTCACGATCTTTGTGCAGGTGGCGTTCGGTGTTGCAATGGTCAATAAGCAAAAGCTTGAGTTTCCTGCTTTCCACGCCTTCTACGGATTCGTCGCGATCATGGCCGTCGCCATCATCTACAGCTACCGCTTGCAACTGAAAAGCCGCGTGTACTTGCTCTATGGCTTTGGCGGACTCTTCCTCATGGGTCTTGGCATTCGCGCCATGCTCGTTGGTCAGGCCTAGAGCTCAATCTTCAATTTCAAATAAAAAAGCCCCTCGCCGAAGCGAGGGGCTTTTTTTTAATTAATCAATTAGCTCAGTGATGATGCGAGGTCATCGAGTGACTTCGTCAACTTGGCAGGCAACGCCGCACCGAATGATGCGTAGTGCTCGCGGATTTGAGGAACTGCTTCCTTCCAGCCTGCTTCATCCACTGACAGCAATGCATTGAGGTCGGCTGAGTCAATCTCAAGACCTGTGGTGTCGATGTCGCCTGGAGTTGGCAAGTAACCAATGCTTGTCTTTTCAGCATTGCCTTTGCCATCGACGCGGTCGAAGATCCACTTCAGAACACGGCTGTTCTCGCCGTATCCCGGCCATAGGAAACGACCGTCTTCATCACGACGGAACCAGTTCACGAAGAAAATCTTCGGAAGGTTTTCGCTCTTTGTCGCTGCACCAATCTTCAACCAGTGGCTGAAGTAGTCGGCCATGTTGTAACCACAGAATGGCAACATGGCCATTGGGTCGAAGCGAAGGTTGCCAACGGCACCTGCAGCTGCAGCTGTCGTCTCTGATGCCATGATGCTGCCAAGGAACACGCCGTGATCCCAGTCGAATGCTTCTGTCACCAATGGGACTGTTGTGCGACGACGTCCACCGAAGAGGATTGCCGAGATGGGCACGCCCGCTGGGTCTTCCCACTCTGGTGCGATGCATGGGCACTGTGATGCAGGAGCGGTGAAGCGTGCATTTGGGTGAGCAGCTGCTGTCTCAGACTCTGGAGTCCAGACATTGCCCTTCCAATCGGTGGCACGTGCAGGAGGAGTATCGCTCATGCCTTCCCACCACACGTCACCATCAGGAGTGAGTGCTGTGTTTGTGTACAGGCTGTTGCCCCACAGTGTGTCCATTGCATTGGCGTTGGTGTCATAACCGGTGCCAGGCGCAACGCCGAAGAATCCGGCTTCTGGGTTAATGGCATAGAGACGACCATCGTCACCAAACTTCATCCAGCAAATATCGTCACCGATTGTCTCGGCCTTCCAGCCTGGAATCGTGGGAACGAGCATCGCAAGGTTTGTCTTGCCGCATGCAGAAGGGAACGCAGCAGCGATGTACTTCGATGCGCCTTCTGGGTTTGTGAGCTT
>WLHL01000038.1 GCA_009702755.1 Actinomycetota bacterium | reverse complement strand
GGTGTTCAGCGCCCCGACGATGTTCCCCATGCCACGGAATACGTGCAGCAGATGGTGGACATGATTGCCACGTTGATTGGTCGCGATGCTGCGTACGTCACCGATGATGGCGTGTACCTCAGCATTGCTGCAGTGCCCGACTATGGCTTGCTCGCACATCAGAGTGTTGATGACATGTTGAGCGGTGGCGGCGACCGTGAAGTGTTCGGCGCTGGCAACAAGAAACATCCGGCTGACTTTGCATTGTGGAAGTTCACCAAGCCCGGTGAGCCTTCGTGGCCATCACCGTGGGGCGAAGGTCGTCCGGGCTGGCACAGCGAGTGTGTGGTGATGAGCTTGGAACTTCTTGGTGAAGGTTTTGATCTTCACTGTGGTGGCGCGGATCTTCGTTTTCCGCATCATGAGAACGAACGTGCACAAGCTGTTGCGCTAGGAAAAACATTTGCAAATCATTGGATGCACAACGGCTTTGTTGTGGATCTTGAAGGCGAAAAAATGTCGAAGAGTCTCGGCAACGTGATGAATCTTCTTGATCTCCTTGAGAAGTACGACGCACGTGCGTATCGCATGTTGTTGTTGCAGACTCATTACCGCTCACCAGTGCGTGTTGGTCAAGACAACATCGACTCCTGTGTTGCGGCGCTCGCTGGTCTTGATTCGTTTGCTGCGCGCACTGCTTCGTATGCAGGTGGTGTTGCTGACCGCGACATTGTTGCGATGTTCCGCGCTTCGATGGATAACGATCTTGATACTCCTGCCGCCATGGCGTTGGTGTTTGACACTGTGCGTCGTGCAAACATTGCAACCGACTCAGGCAAAGATGCGGCCGTTCCAGCAATGCGCGCAGCAGTAATTGAGTTGCTTGAATCGCTGGGGCTCTCGTTGTCGTCAGGTGATGACAACGATGATGACATCATCGCGAAAGGTCGAGCACTTGATGAAGCTCGCGCCGCAAAAGATTTTGCAACAGCAGATGCAATTCGTATTGAGTTGCAGAACCTTGGATATCTCGTAGAAACCTTTAAGGAAGGCACGCGCATTCGTCGTGGCTAAGCGCGATCGCACACCAATGCCTGCGGGCTATTGGATCATTTGGACAACTGTCGCTCTCGACCTCATTGGTTTTGGCATCATCGTGCCCATCCTCGGTCATTACGCGGAAACATTTGGTGCAAATGGTTTCCAAGTGGGTCTCATGTTCGCCACGTTCTCCGTTGCGCAGATGATTTTCGCACCGATTCTCGGGCGTGTTTCTGATCGCATCGGACGCAAGCCAGTCATCATCTTTTCGCTTGTCGGTACTGCGGTGGGAAGCATCGTGACGGGTTTGGCAGGGGCGTTGTGGGTGTTGTTCCTCGGACGTGCACTTGACGGTGCATCAGGCGCAAGTGTCGCTGTCGCACAAGGTGCGGTGGCAGATATTGCTCCACCTGAACAGCGCGCCAAGTTGATGGGAATGATGGGTGCCGCATTCGGTGTGGGTTTTGTTGTTGGTCCCGCACTTGGCGGACTCGCCGCTTTGGGCGGGCCTCACGTTCCGTTCTTTGTTGCGGGTGCGATTGCTGCGGTGAATGCAGTGATCGCAATCTTTCGACTTCCGGAAACAAAACCAGATACATCACATGTGCCAGTCACTTCGAGAAAGCGCAGTGCACTGTCGCCTGCGTTACAGCGTTTTGCGATTGTTGGCTTTATATCGATGCTCGGCTTCGCCGGTTTTGAATCGACTTTTTCTCTGTGGGGCAAAGAAAACGCAAATTTCGGATTCACCAGTGGCACTGCCTCATTGGTTTTTGTCTTCGTCGGCATCACGTTGGTCGGAGTGCAGGGTGGCCTCATCGGACCTCTGACAGCCAAACTTGGCTCACGAAAATTGCTGCGTCTTGGTCTCGTGTTAGTTGCAGTGGGACTGTTGTTGTTGAGTGTTGCAACATCATGGATCGTGTTGCTCGTTGCGCTGTTCCTGTTGTCAGTCGGTCAAGGATTTTCTAGTCCATCGGGTAGCTCACTTGTTGCGGAACTTGCTCCAGTGGAACGACGCGGGGAAGCGATCGGTTATCAACAAAGCACAGCGGCATTTGGTCGTATCGCCGGCCCTGTGATGGCTGGCGTGTTGTTCGACCGCGTCGGGATCAGCGCGCCGTTCGCAGTGAGTGGCGTTCTGATGGTGGTGGCGCTCATGGCTGTGTGGAGCATCACTCGCCCCGCCGTAGTTGTCGCTCAGTAACTAGCGAAGAGAGTTCACCATTGCGGCCATGATGGCCACGGATATGGCTTGCGATGTTCCGATTGCTGCGACCATCTTCCATGTCTGTGCACGGAAACCTCTTTCCATTGCAATGCGAACCTCTGCGATGTCAGCTTTGAGTTCTGCTTTGATCTCGGCCATCTCGGCGCAGAGTTCGGCAGACATCTGAGCCATCTCTGCGCGAAGTTCAATTTTGGCCATCGTGACGTCGTCTTTTGTGGCGAGGTGAGACCATCCGGCTGGCGGTAAGTGCTCCATCAGAATGTCCCCCTCTCGGTTGCCGAGGACCTCACGGATTCGAGAATGAAGAATCCATCGGTCTGTTTCGATTGTGCTCAAAGTACACCTCTTTTTCTACGTGTGTATGTGAGATGTGCACCCAAAAACCCTTGTACGGCATGATGAAAAATCGGCACCCTGTGAAATATGCCGAACACACTCCACTACTTGTGCTGTTGGCAATACCCGCTAGTAACTTTGAGACATGGCTGAATTTTCCCTCCACCTCAACGATGACCAATTGCAGATCAAAGACTGGGTACACCAGTTTGCAAAAGATGTGATTCGCCCGAACGCAATCGAGTGGGATGAGCGCGAAGAATTCCCATGGCCAATCGTGCAAGAGGCAGCAAAGATCGGCATGTACGGCTGGGAGTTCTTGATGAACAACATGTCAGACCCCACAGGTTTGACAATGCCCGTGACGATTGAAGAGATGTTCTGGGGCGATGCCGGAATCGGTATGGCCATCATGGGTTCCGGTTTGGCAGCTGCAGGTATTGCCGGTAACGGCACACCAGCACAAGTAGCGGAATGGGTGCCACAGTGTTACGGCGATGCAAATGATGTGAAGCTCGGCGCATTCTGCGTGTCTGAGCCAGACGCCGGCTCCGACGTGTCGTCACTTCGCACACGTGCCGTGTATGACGAAGCAAAAGATGAATGGGTATTGAACGGTACGAAGGCATGGATCACCAACGGTGGCATTGCAAACGTGCACGTTGTGGTGGCAGCGGTTGATCCTGCACTCAAGGGTCGCGGACAGGCGTCATTCATCATTCCTCCCAACACAAAGGGTTGCAGCCAAGGCCAGAAGTATTTGAAGCACGGTATTCGTGCATCGCACACTTCAGAAGTGGTGTTGGACGATGTGCGCATTCCAGGTCATTGCTTGTTGGGCGGCAAGGAAAAGCTTGATGCAAAACTCGCGCGCGCTCGCGACATCGGCAAGACCGGCGAAGCACAGCCTGCAATGAAGACATTCGAGTCGACTCGTCCAGCAGTGGGTGCACAAGCACTTGGTGTTGCACGTGCTGCATACGAAATCGCATTGGACTATGCCAAGGAGCGCACCGCGTTCGGCAAGCCCATCATCATGAACCAAGCAATTGCGTTCAAGTTGGCCAACATGGCAACACAAATTGATGCATCACGTTTGCTCATCTGGCGTGCCTCTTGGTTGGGTCGCAATGGCGGCTTCACCAACGCTGAAGGTTCAATGTCGAAGTACTACGCATCAGAAACTGCAGTGCGTGTGACTGAAGAAGCGATTCAGATTCTTGGTGGCTATGGCTATACACGTGAGTACCACGTGGAGCGCATGCACCGCGACGCAAAGATTCACACCATTTTCGAGGGCACTTCAGAGATTCAGCAGCTGGTGATTGCTCGTGCAATCTCCGGCATGCGCGTCGAATAGAAAACCCAAGTGCCATAAGGATCTTCACGGACTTTGGCACTAGTCAAGCCCCATTTTCTTTCAGCAGGTTTCTGCAAGAAACGGTCTCCAACTGCACTCGCATGCATAAGAATGTGACGCACCGTCACTTTTGGGTCATTCCTAAAGAAACTTGATTTAGATGAGACGGAATCTAGGGATGTCGGAGGACCACCCATGACCGTCACAGTTGCGGAATATTTAGGCATTGATGTCAAAAGTGGCAAGAGTGTCCAACCCGTTAGTGGCGGGAAAGGCACTCAAGTTCCATGCCCATTCCGAGCAGGATCGTGTTCGAAGGTCTCTAAGGGAAATAAGCCGGTTTGCTCTGTCCGAGATGGGTCGGGCGAACTCTGGATTGTGTGTGAGCACCGACTGTGCGCGACGTCACCAAAAGATGCACCGCTGACCGAGTATCAATCAGATGTTCTTATCTCAATCGCAAGGACCCTCTGGGGGCCGAGTGTTGAGAAGACTGATGTTGCTGTTCGTCGAGAAGTACCGGTCAAGACCGAAGGTCGTTCTGACAGTCGTGCAGATTATGTGATGGTTCCAACTTCAGACTTCAGGTCGAAGGACAAGACCAACACTGTTGGACCTGTGGTACTTGAGATGCAAGGCGGAGGAGAGACAAGTCAAACAGGAGCATTGACAGCTCAAGTCGGGAAGTGGGAGGTGGAGCCATCAGCCGCAACGGAAGTTGGTACTTTGATCAAGCCAGTGACCTCTGTTGGGACCATCGAAGCCAATGCTTGGAGACGCCAACAGGAACAGTTCTTGTACAAGGGAAATGTCGCAGTAAACAGTTTTGGTCGGCTCGTGTTCGCAGTTGGGTCAAAACTCTATGACTACTTGATGAACAACCTTGCCAGTACCGCAATGCAGGACTTGCGCGGCGCGAACTGGACGTTGGCGCTTGTTGCAATCTCTGAGGATGACCAGAAGTCCGATGGATCATTCAGCACTACTGACAGCGTTCCGCTGAAAATAGATGAAAACCGACTTTTGTTTACGAGCTATCCCAAGTTTGTACAGGCGCTAATCAACCAAGGTGGTAGCGACCCAGAGATGTTCCGAGGTTCTTTCTTGCGTTTGGATGGGCCGACCATCACGGTTGGCTAAGAGAGACAATCCTTGTTCCGAGCCACTCAATGATTGGCACACAGACGGCATTGCCTACAGCTCGAAATCGGTTGCTGTCCAGTTCTCTGGAAACCCTTGCAGTTTCTCGTACTCGGAAGGGAGCATCCGTCGAACAAACAACGTCGGAACTTCCCCGCGAGTCGAGCGTGTAGGTTTCGCCGTCGTTGCGGTAGCCCTTCGCTTGTGGGCCTGCTTTTGGCCCTCGACCAATGGTGGCGTGCTGAATGGAGTAGAGGCCTGAATCTCTAAGGCTTGCTGCATTGCGTCTGGTACTGAGATCCCTTTGGCCGAGGCCCGCACGAGCCACTTCGTGATTTGCACCGGGTTCAAAAAGTACTTCAGCGGAGCGTAACGACCCACGACTTGCGACAATGTAGACACGACGACGTCGTTGGGGTGTTCCAAAATATTTTGCGTCAAGCACTCGCCACGAAACGCCATACCCGAGTTCATCCAAGCGCTCGATGACCGTTCTGAAATCTTCACCACCGTGGCTGTTGAGGAGCCCGGGAACATTCTCAAGAATGATCCACGGAGGACGCCTCGCTTCGACGAGTTCGGCGAATGTGTAGAAGAGTCCTGACCGCGCACCTTGCAGCCCCTTTCGTTTTCCTTGATTGGCTAGTGAGACGTCCTGGCATGGAAAGCCGCCAGTCCAAATATCTGCCTTTGGTATTGATTTCGCTGAGAGAGTTGATATGTCATCGTGGAGCGGAACATCAGGCCAGCGTGTGTTCAGGACCCGCTGACAAAATGGGTTGATCTCACATTGGAAAACCACTTCCATTCCGGCTCGCTCCAATCCAAGATCAAATCCTCCGATGCCAGCGAAGAACGATGCAACTTTCATTGTGTTCATGCGCGCTGCTTAGCTTTATGGATAGTGATCATGGGACTCCGGACCATCGAATCTTAGGAGAACTAGACAACTTGAGGAGCCATCCTGTTGTTTGGTTAAATCGCTTCACCCAACTGCAGCAGGGAATGGGCCAACGATTGCATTGATTTGCTGCACAATCAGGAGTGCATCGGCTGCCCGCATTGGTGAGCCAGTCCAAAGCGTCCATTCGGTCGGACTCTGGACCTGCAAAATGGTCGGATGATCAGGGAAGATAGCTCTGGCTGAATCAATGACGGTGTCCATGACCACAGCTGCGTTGCCAGTCACTTCCTGCTCTGGATCATTCAGCAGAGTAACTAGTGATTGCTCAAGAGCCAGGATTTGCTTTTTTAGCTCGCGGGGGTAGCTCATCTTTTTGTTCATGTGAGGAATGTATGCCAAGGGTGCTGCGGGGTTTGCTGGGAAAATCCTCACAATCTAAAGAGAAACAAGATGATGGATTTCGAGACTCATCACATCATTCATCTAGGTCACTGTGAATGGTCGAGATTACACATCGAAATAGGGCGGCACCCATCGCATCAACTAATGGTCCCGAACCTGACTCTTGGTTTTCGAGTAACTCTCCATTTTCTATGACGCGTACTGCAGATGCAGACTCAAAAGATGTTGTAAGAACTGTCGCAAGTTCTACTGCCTTTCGTTCTGGGTGGTCGCCCGGAGCGGTTTCACCGGTCGGGCCCATCCACCCAGGTGAAACCATTCCGATCCCGACTGCGCTTGATGGGAATATTCCGTAACTCAAGGTCATTAGTGCAAGGTAAACATCTTGGCTATTGACAGACTCAAGGTGTTTTCCATCAATATCAAAAAAGAACGCAGTACAAACAGGGCTGGTTTTCATTTCCTGATTAGTGGGCGGGTAGAGAACTAGTGCAGTGGTAGCAATCTTCTCAAGCTGATGGAGATCCATGTTTAGATAGTGCGTGAATGTCTCATTGATGCACGCGACTCATGGGGGGATCGACAGAAGTCCCGCAGTTTCTAAATACTGGATTTGCGAACCAATGGTTTGGTTGAGAAGAGTAAATGCACTGATGGTCGGTTCGATCCCAAGGTGAAGAGTTGCAATGCAATCGAGATTGTGCAGTTGATGCCGCATGACCGTGTCTCGCCAGTGTTGATGAATCAATATTTGATTAGTCGAATAGTAATCACTTAAAGAATCTTGGATGGCCGCCGCATTCTGGTGTAGCCACTCACGTGTTTCAGAGTTGCAGAGCCGCCTTCCCGACTTCGATGTCCCCATGAACTCAAAAGAAACAACAATGCCGTTGGTTGTTGGCGTCGCAAATGTATTTACAAATAGTTGTTGTTGCCGAACGGCTCGACTCACGGGGTCGCGGAATGCGAGCCTCATTGCAAGACACGGCAAGACAAACTCAACTGAGGGAATAAGTGGGCGTGCGGAGTGAACCCAAGGTGGCAGTTCTTCTGGTTTTGGGTATGACCTGATTGCTCGCCTTGCAGTTTCTGCCAAGTTGATTACGGTGCGAAGTTCTACATCATTCTTGTGAAGCGCCAGCCAAAAATCTCTAACCGCATCAATCATGTGTGACCAGACTTACGAGTTCGGCATATGTGAGCGCGCTGTCATTTACTTTGATTTCCTTCTCGGCCGCAGAAACTCTATGCGCCAGAACTCGGCATGGAGATTTTGCAGAGATGAGGCTTGCCGGTGAGTCGGAAGTGACCTTGTCATAGACAGTTCTCAATCCATCAAGTCCATGTCGGATGACAACTTGCAGGAGTGATTCGCGGAGTCGAGTGTGACCATCGAGGATGGAGGGCTGGATACAAAAGTGCTGGCGCATTGCAACAACCGCAAGATCTACGTACGTGTTCTCGAGATCACGGTCAAGAATGTCCGAGGACCTATTGGTCTCGTAGAAAGTCTCCCCCGTGTTGTACTCGGACATTTCTTGAACCGATTTGTCCAGGTTGATTCGAGTATCGATTTCGTACCCTTCGGGAATGAGTGGGGTGTAACGATTGGAAGTTAAACGAACCCCTTCGCGACGCACGTTGTACCAAGAGAGCCAACCCAGATCTCTTAGAAGATCTAGATGTCGTCTGACGGTTCGTTCATCACATCCAATCCGGTCCGCTAGACGAGCATGCGATGGAAATGCTTGATGACCATGAATGTTCATCTCGCGACCAAGTGCGAGAGCTGTGTGTCGTACGGGTCGCTTCAGGCGATCATCAGCCTCAATCGAATCGAGCCACCGAAATAGGAGAGGGCGGATAGACGGTGATGTATGGGGACTTGGCATTTGGACTCCTTCGGGTTGATGTTCCAATAGCGAAAGTGTTGCTAGACGTGGATTTGTCAAGGACCATGGACGAAGTGGCTGATGCCCGCACAGTTGTTTCCGTGTATCACCCTTTCGACTCAGATTTTGGAGGAACAGAGCCGCCACACTTGGTTAGCGGACTGCCGGAAATAAGACATTTACTAAGCCTCGAACGACACATTGGGAGTGATCACATCTTGGATGATGATCCATTTCTCGCACGTGAGTTCGAAATCGCAATAAAGGATCTTCCTCAACCATCTAGCGAGATTCTCGTAAGGGACTGGATTACTTCATGGACATTCGATGGAAGTTGGAGTGGATGCGTGGGTGAAACAAGAACATTTGTCGCATCACTTACGCGAGGCGGTTTCATTTTCGTTGTAGGTGAGCGACTGATTCTTGACTTTGGCAGTCATACGTCGGGCACTAGCGTCAGGGTTCATGCACCTCATTTTGCGAAGCACTTACTGATGTTCATTCAGTAATCAAACATGGCCCCTCGATTTCTCGAGGGGCCATGTGAGTAGTCAGCAACGCGTTTGTAAGTTGCTTGACTGGCCAGTGGGTAAATGCCATCCCCATTGGACAGACCATTCATTGTGGTCGCGGCCTATTGGCCACCCTTCACTATTGAGGCAAAAATCGAAAGACAAGAAAAAGTTTCACAATCACCGAATCGCTCGAATATTGGCAATAATCGGTTGCAGAGTGAAGATCCATACGGCAGCGGCCTGAACGGCGCAATATGCAGTAACGGCAAGGGCGAAGAATGCCCATCGGATGAGGTTTTGGATTCGATGTAGAAGTCGCAATGGGATCCTTAGAAGGGGGATTGATCATCTGAACGTTTGCTGGATGTGTTGTGCAAAACAACTAGGGCTACTCGTTGTAGAACAAGTAGAGATGGGCCAGCCAAGGTATTTCTGACGGGGTGCAGTTCGAGTAGGGAAGTTGCTTCATCAAGTATCTGTCCTGCCGTCTCCGCGTCTGATACATCGTTACGACTTCGAATCTCAGAAAGAAGGCGACTAGTTGAGGCGAAAGTGAGTGCTGGAGGAATGCTTTCCTCAGGTTCCGCTGTTAGTTCTGCGATGTAGGCATCGGACTGCACAACTTCTAGAAGTGCAATGACATGGCGGATTGAGAGTAAGTCTGTGGGTCGTGCGATTGTCACACCCACATGGTGCGCTCAAAGGATGTTTGACGCACGCAAACCTATTCGCATAACACTTGGTAGTGGTTCACTTTTTAACTTCGTCTGGTAAACCGAACCCAACAGTTAGGCCATGTTTTGTTCATCTTTTTAACAAATCAGGTTGCCGTGATAGCAAGGATTCTTTGTCGCCGAGAACCTCTCGTTCCGGCAAGCTATTTTCACGTTGATTTTGAGATAAATCAGAAATATCACACATCTGGCAGAAAAAGTTTTGTAGAAAACGTCAATCCGCGTGTTTACTCGTCTGAACACGGCACAACTTGTGCATGGCTACAAATACCATGCACAAAATGTCGTCAAGGACGACTCTCCCTCCAGATGACGCCTTAGTCGGGCGAGACATCGCATTACTTTCCAATGGACCGCATTGCAGCTGCGGCGCCCAATCCGATCGTCCAGATGATGAAGTCATTTGGTGCATAGCTGACATTGCCCGTCACTACAACCGCTCTGTCCGATGGGTGCAAAACAAGAAGGCAGCTGGAGAACTTCCAAAACCATTGTCAATCGATAGAAATCGATGGCTAAAGGTCTCCATTGTTCGTGCTGATGGTGTTGCGTTAGAGGTTTCGGTGAGCGGTTCCGAGCGCCTGGCGAGTAAGTCGGGACTATTTGACGAACGTGGTCGGACAGTTCGTTCGAGTCGCCGTAGCAACAAGGAGACAAGTCGTGTCTGAGAAGGTGAATCAACCCGACTCTGGAAAAGCCTCCTATCGAAAGTCTTGGCGACCATCTGACCTTGCGACTAACGCCAAGCCTTGGTTTGGCATCTACTCAGATTTTCGGGTTTGGTACTGGTCGGGAGGTGCGCATCGAGCCGGGATACGTGAAGTGGTCCGCGGAGGTTCCAGTCTGAATGACGCGGAGAAAAAACTTCGACAGATCGTGGCTGACGTTGAGCGTGGGGGAAATCTAAATATTGATGAGGGCACGACCTGGGATGTGCTTCTCGCGAAGTGGGTAGAGGAACACGACGATCTACGCGAGGGAACCTTTCTTGTGCGCAAGTCGGTTATTGATGCACTCCTCATTCCTTCGATTGGCGAAGTAATGATTGTTCGAACTTCGCGTGCGACTCTTGCAAAACTTATTGACCATTGTCTCCACAACACTTCGATCGGAGTCAGCAGGTATGAGTCTGCTTTGACAACACTCAAAGTTGTCACCAAGTGGGCGATTCAGCGTGAGTACCTAATGAGAGAACCATTTGGAACGATGGAGGAAGTCACTGAGGCGATAAGTGCAGGTCGTAAACGCATTCGAAACTTGCGTCCGAACAACATGGGGGAAGTCGGGCCACATGGGGTTATCGCATATAGCCGCGAGGATGTACCAACTTGGGGTGAGGTGACCAAGCTTGCAAAAACAGTCGCTTCGGTTGTTAGAGATGCAGATCGGGATGCAGTTGCCGCTCGTCGTGCGGCCGCAGCGGTTCGCCTTGCCGCTGGAACCGGTTTACGAGAGTGCGAACTACTTGGCTTGACCGTAGATGACGTAGATCTCGTGCGTGGGTTTGTGAACCTCTGGCGTCAGGTTGATCGTTATGTAAAGAGTGATTTACCGAGGAAGTACGCCCCACTCAAAGGGTCAAATGTTCAGGATAAATCAAGTCCTCAAAAAGTACATGTATGGAAAAAAGTCAAGAATGATTTGGAGTATCTCGTAAAAAATGCTGGGCCTTCTGGAGAACTCTTCCCTAAACCGTCTGATACTGACTGTTCGACAATCGTGTCTTGGTGGGAAAGACGAACCAAGGTTGCTCGAGAGACAGCTCAGATCTCTTGGCCAATGCACATGCTTCGCCATCATTATGGCTCCTACTCGACTGCATCCCGTGAAGAGGGTGGAATGGGTTTGTCCTACGCGACTGTGCAGAAATCCAT
Source organism: Actinomycetota bacterium (assembly GCA_009702755.1). Taxonomy (GTDB): domain Bacteria; phylum Actinomycetota; class Acidimicrobiia; order Acidimicrobiales; family Ilumatobacteraceae; genus UBA2093. Next base: position 4,282 of record WLHL01000038.1, on the reverse strand, counting down.
GGGTCATAAAAACCTGAAGACAACAATGGATAAATACATCCATAGCGTGCGCTCAGAGCACGACGGTTGGGTGGCCTGACACATTACGGTCGGGATGGTGAAATCTCGACCTCGTTTTCCCACTCCGGCAGGACCAAACGATTATGGCTCAGCAATCGGATGGACAGGACTAAGTGCATGGTTATTAGAGGGTGTGCCTGCTGATTATCTTGCGCAACATCTAAGTGATTATTTTGCTGAAGAAACCTCTGGGAAGAGTGTTTATCAAGGCCAACATTTTGAGTGGTTTGCCTCTCGGAGCCAACCTGAGATATTCACAGAAAATGACGTACTAGCAGTTTCGGCGCTTAGTTACACCTTGCCTGCACAAGCGATTCGAGAACTCCTCGAACCCGCTCAATCAATAACTCTTGGCAGAGAAATCCCTAATGCATTACTCGCAGAATGTTGGAGAGTTGTTTCCGCTGAAGCTCCTCTTGATTTACGAGTCTGCCCTGAAAACTGGTTGAGTTCATCGCAATCTCCATTTCGAAGACTCTATGAACGTCTCAAGTTGATCCACAATGTCGGAGATGTAGCTGCGTCAAAACTGATGGCAGCGAAGTTTCCTGAACTGATTCCGATTTGGGATGACAGGGTCGCCGGTCTGTTGTACGACGACACCGAAAACCGTTGGTGGATTCCGATGCGTAACCTGCTCACAAAAAACAATGGGGAAGTTTCGCAGTTTCTCGACAGCTTGGATTCTGGTCGTGAAGATTTTCCTATTTGTACGCTTCGTCGACTTGATGTCATCCTGTGGATGGAAGCTTCAGCAAGACGTGTCAGTTACAAAGTTTTGAGATCAAAGCGCCAGTAAGTCGATGCATGAAAGTGCATCGGTATGACGTCTCAAGAAGAAATCGGAACTCTGAATGTGCCACATCGTCACATTCGGAGGGGTTGATGTCTTGATTTCATTGGTGATGGTGAAGATTGTCGAAGATTCACACCATCTTTGAGGGCACTTCAGAGATTCAGCAGCTGGTGATTGCTCGTGCAATCTCCGGCCTGCGCATCGAATAAAACCCCTGCTAGATAAGGGTTTCTTGAACCACGGCTTCGAATAGCCTAAATCAGGCCTGCTCTGCATAACTTTGACATTGTTTACGAAAGTTAGAGAAAATCCTGATGGCTAAAAATCAATCAAAATTGCTCACAACTGTTATTTCGGTCGGGTTTACATTTTTTCTCGCCTCTTGTGCTGGCTCATCAACTCAGGTGCCGGTCGAACAGAGTTATCAGACAGTAATGACGTCCGCGCCTGAAGAGCCAAGCGACTGTGTGCAACCTGAGACTATTGATGATTCTGTAAATCTTGAAGACAAATTTTGGGCGAAGTGGTGTGAGTCATCTATCTCTCAGCGTCTTGGAGAGCTGGGTGTAGTGATATCTTCTGGCAAAACCTGGAAGTCCTTCGCAGTATCGGTTGGCGTGAACATGTGCAACGACATCGGGGCACTGATTGCCGGTGGTACGTCTAAGGATGATGCTCAGATAGAGATTGAGAATAAATTCTCGGGCGCTCTTTTAGGCGAAGATCCTGATGTGGATCGAATAATGCTGGCAAAAGGCGTAGCACTGTCGGCTGCGATGTCTGCCGTTGAAATTCTCTGTCCAGAAAACGCTGAAGTGGTTGAAGAATTAAAGGAAGGGGCTGGCGGGGGGTGTTCAGCCGAGGCCATATCTTCTTATTCAGATTGCTCAGGGGTTGATCTTGCAGGGGCAGACCTGTCTGGTCGGAATCTCAATTCAGTCAATCTATCGGGAGCAAATTTGGAAGGTACAAATTTCACTGGTTCCGATCTGACGTATGCGAACCTGAGTGGGGCGAATGCCCAGGGCGCAATTTTTGATAAAGTGGACTGGTGGCGTGGAAATGCAATGGATGCAAATTTTGTTGGTAGTAACTTTGATGGTGCTTATCTAGACGAAACAAGTTTTGTTCGTAGTGATTTCTCGAAGGCAAACTTGGTTGGTGCAAGCTTCGGTTCGTCAGATTTAAGAGGCAGTAACCTGCGCGAAGTCATTGGATTCTCACGCGCTAGTGGCAAAATTCGTAAGGTTTCGTTTTTAGACACTCATCTTGGATTGGCAGATCTAACTGGCGCATTTCTGCCTGGTGTCAACTTCAGGGGGGCAGTGCTGACTGGAGCAATTCTAAATTCTGCTGATCTTCGCGAAGCTTTCTTCGAATGTACGGACTTGACCCAAGTCGCCGCTGTCGGTGCAAATACAACAGGGGCGACATACAACGCCTCTACCTCTGGCCAACTTCTTGCCGGAATGACTCGAGCAATTAACAGTGAACGCTGTGATCCAAAGCCAACGTTTCCTACTATTTCTGAATAAGTCACTGATGTCTCTTGACTTAGGTTTCTGCTTGACCGACATTAGGTAGCGCTCAGCTAGTTAGTCACATGTTGACCAATCTGTCAATATTTGCACGACTACGTCATTGTGCTTGACGAAGACACCAGCTCCGGCGCGACCTGGTGCAACATTGGGTAAACCCGTGCCAGTGAGAGTAACTGTTGTTGTCATGAGGTTAATACTCCTGATTCAAGTTGCGTCGCTACGAGAGAGACAATGTGACTGAACTTTTCCAGATCTTTGTCTGGTATCGCGTCGTACATTCGCGCACTTTGTTTAGCGATTAACTCAATGATTTGATCGGCTACATCGGCGCCGCTCTTTGTGATTGAGACGAGAGAGCTGCGACGATCTGAATTGTCAGCACTCCGAGTGATGTGACCAGACTTCTCGAGTTGCGTGAGTCGATGTGTCAGGCCAGAAGGGGACACCATCGCAACTTCAGCGATGAATGAGGGAGTCAATGTGCTGGCAGTGCCGTGGCGGCGCAGAGTGGCAAGTACGTCAAATTCACCAATGGTGAGCCCGTGGGATTTTGTGATGATCTCGATTTTGCGCATCGCTGCTTCTGCCATGGCGTGAAAGCGCAACATGTAGCCCATGGGTGCGAAGTCAAGGTCGGGCCTTTGCTCCTGCCATGTCGCCACTGTCTCGTCCACGTATTTGCCGATTTCCATGCCCCGTATTCTAGTCAGATAGTTTGACATCAAATAGTTTGATATCGTACTATTTTTTCACTTGGCCCGGCGGGGGGTCATCAAAACAATTCCATCAGTGATGGTGTTGCAGGGGAAGGTCACAGCACATGGCGCTTAACGGATTATTGGATATTCAAATTGCGGTCTCGAATCCGCAGGAACTCTTCGACTTCTGGTTGCAGCACGGAATGAGCGCAACCTCTGACGGCGTGCTCGGCACACCTGATCGCCCTGTGCAGATGCAGATTTCGGAAGGCTCGTACCGTCACCTTTCTTCTATGCATCTCAGTTGTGAGACGGAAGCTGACATTGCTGCGATCTCAAAGCGATTGGCAGACGCCGGAATCGCGTCTTCGTCTGACAGCACAACATTGCGATGTGTTGACCCAGTATTTGGGCATTCCATCGTGATTGATGTTGGTTCGCCACATTCATTAACGCCAACACAAACGCGAGCATTCAACGGCCCGGGTGAACGCACACGTGTCAATACGCGGTCTGATGCGGTGTTCAATACAGAGACACCCATTGTGCGTCGTGTTGGTCACGTCGTTCTTGGTACGCCTCATCTTGCTGAAGCGGTTGACTTCTACTCAAATGTTTTGGGCTACCGCATTTCAGACCAAATCATGAAGGGTTTTGCAACCTTCATGCGTGTTGAGTCTGATCATCACAACTTGATGATTCAACCAGGCCCCACATCATATTTGAATCACTATGCAGTAGAAGTTGACGACATTGATGCTGTCGGTCTTGCCGGTTCGAACGCGCTGAAGGACGAAAGGGTTTCCAGTGTCATTGGCGTTGGTCGACACAGTCTTGGAGCCAACGTGTTCTGGTACCTACAGGATCCATCAGGAAACATGTTCGAGTTCTTCTCCGACATGGATCAGATTGTTGATGAAGAAGCATGGAACCGAGTACATCGTCGTCTCGATTGGGAAGGTGAAGATGGTCCTGCAGGCTTTGCAGCGTGGGGTCCGAACGAGCCACCAGAAGTTTTCTTTAGTCCTCCTGATCTGCCTTCCATCGCAGCAGCTCGTGAAGCAAGCGGATTGAAGTAACTCAATGGATCTGGGAATAAAAGGCCGTTGGGCCATACTTGCTGGCTCCAGTCGCGGACTCGGGCGAGCATGCGCGGAAAGCATTGCGCGCGAAGGCGTCAACGTTGT
>WLHL01000037.1 GCA_009702755.1 Actinomycetota bacterium | reverse complement strand
GAGCAGGTTGGAAGCGTGCGATTGCCCTTGTACGGTAAGGGTCTAACTACGACGCGGGGTGGAGCAGCCCGGTAGCTCGTCGGGCTCATAACCCGAAGGTCACAGGTTCAAATCCTGTCCCCGCCACCAGTAGTGGATGTCAGCAATGACATTGCACTTCTACATTTCTAAAACCCTCGGCCTCCACGGGTCGGGGGTTTTGGTTTTCTCGGGCAAAGTTCACATTCGTTGGACTACTTCAACTGAGCTCACAAATGCCTGTACCTGCTCTAATTGTGAGTCCCCAAATTTTGATCGATTGAGCGCATTATGAGTATTCGAGGCGCGGCCTACATCGCCGGCATTTATGAACACCCAGGACGAGACCTTCCTGACCTGACCGTGTGGGATATTCACATCGATGTTGCGCTTGGTGCACTCGCTGATGCTGGCCTTGGCATGGAAGACGTTGATGCGTTGTTCTGTGATGGCACTGCCGGCTTTGGGGTTCTGACTCTCGCTGATTACTTCAACATCAGCCCCTCTTATGTGGACAGCACAGAGACCGGTGGTTCGTCATATCTCGCTCATGTTGGTCACGCAGCAGCGGCCATTGCAGCAAGGAAGTGCAACGTTGCATTGGTGACTCTCGCTGGGAAGCCGAAGAGCGGTTGGCAAGGTCCATCCTTCACCCCAGGACCAGAATCTGCATTTGAGCAGGTGTGGGGAATGATGGGCGCGCCACATTCCTATGCGCTTGCAGCACAGCGTCACATGTATGAATTCGGCACCACGTCTGCACAGCTTGCAGAGATCAAAGTGGCTGCGAGTATTCACGCGCAATACAACCCAAATGCCCTCCTGCAAAAGGTGGTCACCGTTGATGAAGTGCTGAATTCACCGATGGTGGCTGACCCATTGCATCGTCTCGATTGTTGCGTTGTCACCGATGGCGGTGGCGCACTCGTGATTGTGTCGCCAGAGATTGCCAAGAAGCTCGGCAAGACCAACGCAAAGATTCTTGGTCACGGTGAAGCGGTAAAACACACCAACAACGGCCGCATTGATCTCACGCATACTGGTGCAGTGTGGTCGGGACCGAAGGCGTTTGCAGAAGCTGGTGTCACGGTGAAAGACATCAACTACGCATCGATCTACGACAGCTTCACCATCACCGTGTTGCAGACGATTGAAGATCTTGGTTTCTGTGAAAAGGGGAAGGGCGGCGCGTTTGTTGCCGATGGTGGCCTTGTTGCACCGTTTGGCAAGTTGCCGTTCAACACTGATGGTGGCGGATTGTGCAACAACCATCCTTCGAACCGTGGTGGCATCACCAAAGTGATTGAGGCAGTTCGGCAGTTGCGCGGGGAAGCACACCCCGCAGTACAAGTACCGAACCCGCAGATTGCACTTGCACACGGCACGGGCGGAAGCCTTGGTTCTCGTCATGGCTCGGTCACTCTTATTCTCGGACAGGAAGACGCATGAGCACTTTGCCTACCCCCGCCCCAACAGTCACCCAGGCCAATGCTGCTTTCTGGGCAGCGACTGCAGAAGGTCGCTTTCAGTTACAGCGATGCAATGAGTGCGACACGGTGTTGTGGTTCCCACGTCGTCACTGCCCATCGTGTTGGACAGAGAATGTTTCAACGTTTGATGCGAGTGGCAAGGGTGTTGTCTATAGCTTCACTGTCATCCGGAAGGGTGCCATGGCATACAAAGAATCCGGTCCATTTGTCATTGCGTACGTAGAGCTTGCGGAAGGCCCGCGCGTGATGACAAACATCGTTGACTGCGATGTGGAGACCGTGAAGGTCGGCATGCCTGTCGAAGTGGTGTGGCATGACACCGGTCAGGGCAATGCGTTGTATCGCTTTCGCCCCGTAGCGAACTAGTTAGCGACTGGCTTCCAGTTGATACATCGGTAAGCCATCAACGGGTGTCCATAGCCCTGCACCCACTTGGGTGAAATACGGCTGTAATTGCTTTCGATACCACGCCGCACTGCGCTTGTATACCTGTAAATCTGTGCCTCGAGAGTCAACGATGTTCTCGTAATCCCACTTTGTCGGAATCTCGAGATACAGCACGCATCGTGTTGCGGAGGCGAGGTTCTCAATTGCTTGGATGAACGAAGTGTTGTCCAAGTACTGCAACACACTGTGGCAAATCACGAGGTCGTATTTGCCGCGAGGCTTCCACTCTGCGATGTTGCGCAGTTCGTGATTCCAGGTCTCGCATGCATGCTCGCTCACATCAATGGAACGAACCGTCACCGCAGGATGATTCGTGTTGTACCAGTCGCGCCACATTCCCATGCCTACCCCGACATCAAGAACTGTGGCGACGTCCACACCCCACCAAGCACACATGCTGTGAACTGCTGTGGCGAGATGTGCGATGCGTTGCTCGTCATGAGCACCATCTTTGCCGTAGAACCTTTTGTAATAGGCGCGATCAAAACGAGTCATTGTGTTAACGCTACGACTTAAACCCTGATGCAATCCACACATCAACGCTGACGTGAGTAACAGGTGCTGCATCTGCCGCTGTCTGCCACACGAGTGGAGTCATGGAAAACAAGTCTTGGGCAGATTCTTCTGTGAGATCTAAATCAAATTGCAGGCGTTGGGCATTAGTGGCATGTGCCGGCGGTTCATCGCGACGTCGTTCCCGTTCAAGAATGTTTTCGTCACGCTTTGGACGCATCTGATGCAGGTGATGAGCACCAGGAGTCGCTGTGACCCATTGTCCGCATGGGGCAAGAACTCGCTGAAATTCTTCAAGGGAGTGTGGCGCAAAGATGCTGAACACTGCGTCGCATGATTCATTGAGTACGGGAAGGCGAAACGCAGTCCCGACGACAAACTGCGCATCAGGTAGCAGCTTGCTGGCCATCTGTACGCCTCGCTTGGCGATGTCGAGGCCGTATCGATCCGGGGACCTGATGTGCGACAAGTACGAACCTTCACCGCATCCGATGTCGAGAACAGCTCCATCAACATCGCCGATTGTGTTGGCGACTGCTTGTGCGATGGGGTGATATGCACCCGTTGAAAGGAATCGTCGTCGTGCCGCGAGCGAATCCGGTGTGTCGCCTGACACGGTGCCTGCGGAGATTCGTCCAGCGACAAGGAGATTGAGATATCCCTCCCGAGCACGGTCAAAAGAATGACTATTTGGGCATTGAACACCACTTGTTGTCTCGTGAAAAGACAACCCACAGTGGGGGCATGCAAATACCGAGTGGTATTTCATCGCTTCTGCCATCCCTGCAGTCTCGCATTAGGCTGAAGGAAAAGGAGTTGTCATGGCAAACGCTGTGTTTACGGCAAAAAACACAGCACTCGTGGCATTGGGGTGCGTTGACGCCCCCCTTGAAGTGACCTCTGCCTGGATCGACGAGCAATTGGCTGAAACCTATGCCGCGTGTGGTGTCCGTCCTGGTCTTCTAGAGCACGTCGCAGGCATCAAGAGTCGCCGCTGGTGGCCAGAAGGCACAACGTTCGACCAAGTGGCAGCACAAGCCGGTCGTGAGGCTCTCAAGAATGCCAATGTGCAGGCCTCAGATATTGATGTTCTGATTAGCACCTCAGTGTGTAAACACCATCTCGAGCCATCATTGGCCTCTGCAGTTCACCATCAACTCGGTTTGTCGTCTTCTGCAATGAATTTTGACCTGGCAAACGCGTGTCTTGGTTTCATCAATGCCATTTGGATCGCTTCGCAACTCATTGACTCTGGTCAAGTGCGGTACGTGCTCATCGTTGATGGTGAAGGCAGCAGGTATACCCAAGAAGAGACCATCCGTCGTCTTCAGATGCCCGGCACAACTGCTGAAGATATTTTTGCCGAATTCGCTTCATTGACTCTCGGGTCTGGTGCAGTCGCTGCCGTGCTCGGACCAGCAGATCAAGGTGGGCACCGCATCGTGGGTGGAGTATCCCGTGCTGCCACCGAACATCACGACTTGTGTATCGGCACTCTTGATCGAATGACGACAGATACTCGAGGATTGCTGGAAAATGGAATTGCACTTGCGAATGATTGTTTTGTTGAGGCAGAGCAGTACGACAAGTGGAAGAACGACATCGACTGGTACATCCTCCATCAAGTCAGCAAAGTCCACACCGATGGGGTGTGTGCGCAATTGGGAATTGATCTTGCGAAGGTTCCTGTGTCTTTCCCTGAGTTGGGCAACGTTGGCCCGGCCGCAATCCCACTAACGATGGCAAACAATCAACATCTGTTTAAAGATGGCGACAACATTCTGTGTATGGGTATCGGCTCTGGTCTCAACGTCAGTTTTGTTGAACTGCAATGGTGAAAAACGTTCGGCAGTTGCCGGGCATCGACCCGACGTGGGTCCGTTCATACACCATTCATCGAGATGGAAATAGTGAAACCATTGCGGTGTTGGAGTCAGTTCCGAACGTTCCGGCTCGTGGAACCGTTGTGTGTGTCCACGGCAATCCGACATGGTCGTATCTGTGGAGACACATTGTTCAAGAGCTTGGTTCCGACTATCGCGTGATTGCGATTGATCAACTGGGCATGGGTTTTTCTAGTCGCCCTGCTGGTGCACGAAAACTGTCTCAGCGGATTGATGATCTTGATGCATTGATTGATGCTGCGGACGTTCATGGCCCAGTGACTCTGATTGCTCATGACTGGGGTGGCCCTGTTGCGCTGGGGTGGGCAACGAAGAATAAAGAGCGTGTGGAAAAGCTTGTGCTGTTCAACACCGGAACACATATTCCAACGACAGGTGTGCCAGGTCTCATCCGAGTATCGAATACGCCGTTCTTGCGTAATGCCATTTGTTCTGTGTCAAAGGCGTTCCTTGTCGGAGCAGTTGCGCCCACTGGTGGCATTCCTCGCGACATTCGTTCTGCTTATTACGCGCCATATGCCAGTGCGGCTCGCAGGCGTGCGATTGCTGACTTTGTCGCCGATATTCCTACGACTCCTAGTCATGTCTCCGCCGCAGAACTTCAACGCGTTGCAGAACAAGCGCACGAGATCAAGGTGCCGACATTGTTGATGTGGGGGACACGCGATTTTGTTTTTCACACAGGTGTTCTTGCAGATATGCAAAAGACATTCCCGCATGCTCACACCATCACACTCGACATTGGGCACCTCTCACCAGAGCATCCAGACGCCGCACGATTGGTGCACGAATGGCTGGACAGTGCAGGTGCTCTTTCCGTTGGCGGCCCAGCGGAAGGCTTTGCAGACCTCAATGCTGCGATGCATCGTCGGGCGTCAACTACGCCGAACAGTGTGGCTGTTTTTGATGCCAAGGAAAAACTCACAACATCGTGGGCCGACTTGTTGTCGATGGTGCAATCAAGCAGAGGGCATCTTCGACGTGCCGGAGTGAAGTCGGGAGATCGAGTTGCGATTCTGACACCATTCTCCGCCCAGACAATTGCCTGCATTTACGCTTGCTGGTCAGAAGGAATTGTGCCTGTTGTTGCAGATCCTGGTTTAGGAATCTCAAATATGCGTCGGGCCGTGCGAGAGAGCCGCCCGCAGTTTGTTCTCACGATTCGTGCAACGAGAATCGCATCGCGTGTCCTGCATCTTGCTCATCGTGCCCAGCGGCTTGACCTCGAAGCAATGACGACAATCAGTGGGCAAAGAGTGACTGAATCTCCTGCTGTGGTTGATTCTCAAGAGGCAGCAGTCCTGTACACCTCGGGAGCAACTGGGCCTGCAAAAGGTGTGGTCTACACCCACGGGCAACTACGTGCACTGGCACACGCAATTCAGCAGCAGTTTTCAATCACCGATGACGATGGAATCGCAGCGGCGTACATTCCATTTGCGTTATACGGTCCTGCATGGGGTGTGTCTGTTGCACTTCCGAAAATCAACGTTGTTGCACCGGGCAAGCTGGCTGCCAAAGATCTTCACGACGCACTCAACGGTGTCAACGGAACAATTCTCTTTGCCGCTCCGGCTCCGTTACGCAATGTCATCAAGGATGCAGCAGTTTTCCCCACTGTCCGTTGCATGATGTCTGCTGGTGCTCCAGTGAGTGATGCTCTGTTGCATGACGTTGCACACGCGTTTCCTCATGCTGAACTTTTCAGTCCCTACGGAATGACAGAGATGTTGATTGTGACTGATGGTGTGCGAGCTGAAGCATCACACCATGAAGGAGTATCGGTGGGCCGCCCGTTGCCAGGCGTGGATGTCATGATCTTGCCATTGGGTTTCACATCCGACGATGTGGTTCATCCCGTTGCTGATGGCGTGACGGGTGAAGTGTTTGTGACAGGCCCGTGGCTTTCGGTGGGTTACGACCAGCACTGGCAACGCAACAGAGATGCACGCGTGCAGTTCAACTCACGAGAATGGCATCGCACGGGCGATGTAGGCCATGTGAAGAATGGTCTCTTTATTGAGGGTAGAAGTGCTCATGTTCTTCGAATTGGCGACACAGTTTTGACACCAGTTCCGATTGAACAAGCGGTAGAGAATCTCCTTCCCGATGTCACAGTTGCTGCAGTGACTGTGCCCGTCGATTCGTCTTCTGCGCTGGTCGTTGTGTTGTGTGACGGAGAGACAACAGGAGCAGCTGTGCGCCCGATTGAAATGAAGGTGCGCGAAGTGGCTCCCGATGTAGTCGCGGTGCTGTTTAAGAAGAAACTGCCCGTCGATCGTCGTCACAACTCAAAGATTGATCGCATCGCACTTGGCCAGTGGGCCAATGAACAGTTGACCTGAAAATGAAAGTTCTTGTCACGGGCGCCACTTCAATGATCGGCAGAAAAACTGCTGAAGAGCTGCTTCGTCGTGGGCATGATGTCCAGATTTTTCAGCGTGGATCTTCTGATTTAGAAGTCCCCGTTTTTCGTGGGGATATTCGTGATGCAGATGCAGTGCAGAAAGCAGTGAGTGGCTGTGATGTTGTGATTCACGCTGCAGCAAAGGTCGGACTCGTGGGTCGCATCTCTGAGTTTCGTGACATCAATGTTGTGGGAACACAGCACGTGATGAGTGCTGCTGTTGCTGCCGGTGCTCGGGGCGTTGTGTATGTGTCGTCTCCCTCTGTTTCGTACAGCACGACGCCTGTTCTCGGAGCTGTTTCACCACCTGCACGTGATGACGTGTTGGGCCATTACTCTCAGACAAAGTCTGTTGCAGAGCGTGCGGTGCTAGCGGATACGCGCATTGCAGCAGTTGCTCTTCGACCGCATTTGGTATGGGGACCAGGAGATACACAACTTGTGGGCCGAATTGTGGAGCGGGCGAGACAGCGCCGCCTTGCATTGGTCAACAATGGTGAAGCAGTTGTTGATTCGACATACATCGACAACGTTTCTGATGCGTTAGCCGCAGCTGCAGAGCGTGTGGGTGTGCAAGAGAATCTCAGTGGCCGTGCTTTGGTTGTCAGCAATGGTGAGCCTCGCACGGTGGCAAGTTTGGTGCAGTCGATTTGTTCCGCTGCCAATGTTTCCTATGCACCACGAAACATTGGCTTGGGCGCTGCAGTGCGATTGGGAAAGGTGATTGAGGCTGTGTACAAATTGCGGCCGCATGCAGAGCCACCACTCACTGCTTTCACCGCATATCAATTAGGTATCTCACACTGGTTTGATATCTCCGAGACAAAAGAACTACTGCAGTGGACTCCACGTATCAGCCTTGATGAAGGCTTCGCGCTTCTTGCACAATCATTTGCATCGCCTCACCAGTAGACGAAACACGCGCTAGCCGATCTGAAGAAATTCCACCAAGTTGCCATCAGGGTCTTCAACGATTGAAATCGTGACACCTGCGCGAATACTGGTGGGAGGGACTTGCACTTTGTGCCCAGCGTCTTTGCAGGCTTGCGTGATTTCTTCCAAGTTGTTCACTGAAATAGTGAAGTATCGATAACCGCACGCGGCAGTAATTGGTCCGCCGACGGGGTGTGCCGGTGAAGGATCCGTGCTGACGAGCTTGATGGTGGTGGTCCCGCACAGCAAACGATGCATGTTGCCGCCACCGGGCATTGGCATCGTGCCCTGTAGTTCGAATCCCAAGAGATCCTTGTAGAACGCCAATGAATTGTCGATGTTGCACACCACGATGCCGAGATCGATGGAGTCTTTGGTTACTTGTGCCTTGGTCATATGGTCACCATAGTTGCCTCACCTCGCCCTGTTTGCCGTTGAAATGGAAGTGACACTTCGGAAGGTACTGCAGAAGGCAAAATAGACGGGATGATGACGACGCGCCGCCTTGTGGCCACTGTGGTGGCGATGACTGTGCTCATTGCGCTGTTGTGTCAGATGGTCATCATGCAGCGCGGCTATGTGCACGAGGTGTATGTGTTGCCTCAATCCGATGGCCGGACATGGTTTGAGTGGTTCGACTGGTATTCCATTCGCCTTGCTCGGCGCCTCGTGGAGGACAAGACATTTTTTGAGATCACCGCTTTGCTCGGACTTCGAGGATTAATCCTGTCAGTGTGCGTGCCCATCCTCGCTCTTGTTGCGTGGCGGCGCAGAACATGGGCACCAATAGTTGGATTTGTGATTGTTTTACTTTTTGAAACGGGACTTGCTGGTTCCATGAAGGTGGCAATGGGTCGTCAATTCCCGTGGGAGTCATGGCCACGTGTGGGTGCATTGGAGTCCGGGGAACTCGCATTTCCTTCAGGCCACGCAACGAATGTGGTGGCTCTTCTCGGCTACATGGCCTGGTATTTCACCAAGGCCGGTTCAATCATGCGCAAGGTTGCTTGGGGACTTGTTGCCGCAGTGTCAATCCTTGTCAGTGTTTCTTCGTGGTTGATTCGAACGCATTGGCCGACCGACTTGGTTGCAGGTACTGCCTATGGTGTTATCGCATTAGTCACGGTGATTGCGTTGTACAACGCAGCAGGGCTTAATCCTTCGGCCACTGTTCAGCATTCGCCAACAACTCGTCTCTGAATTGTGGATGGCCAATCATTGCTAATGCACGTGAACGTTCACGGATAGAACGTCCCTCAAGCTCGGCAATGCCATATTCAGTGATGATGATGTCAAGCTGATGACGCGGCGTACTCACCACACTGCCTGCTGGAAACTGAGGCAAGATCCGACTTGTGAGAACACCATTCACCATGCTGGTGGAAGGAAGACAAATCAGACTGCGACCCGAAAGATTGAGTCCAGGGCCTGCAACGAAATCTTCGTGACCCCCCACGCCGCTGAATTGTTGTCCGTTGATGGTGTCGGCCATCACTTGACCGGAGAGATCAACTGCAAGAGCACCGTTGATTGAAATCATGTCTCGATTGGTGGAGATTCGCTCAGGTGAATTCACTACTTTGACTGGCAAAAAACGAACGTCTTCATTTTCATGAAGCCATTCGTATAGTTCTGGAATTCCTGCAGCAAACGTTGTCGGGGAGAAACCATCAAACTCGTTGCCCTTTTTGTTGGTGACCTTTCCTGCTTGATGAAGTCGCATGAGTCCTGTTGTGAACATCTCAGAGTGCACTCCGAAATTACCGAGGTCACCATTGGCAAGGAATGTTGCAATCTGGTTGGGGATGCCACCGATTCCGGTCTGCAAAGTGCAACCACTGTGAATGAATGACAATGCAAGTTGAGCAATGGTCAGTTCAGCTTCTGTGGGTTCTGTGTCGGCGAGATTCAGCGGCGCACGATCAGTGGTAATCAGTGCATCAATGTTGTCGACGTGAATGCGATGGGGGTGGTGCGGCATGATGCCAAACGTGCGGGGGAACTTTTCGCTGACTTCGACGATTAAGAGTCGATCAGGGTCGGCAGCAACACGATTGATTTCGTCGACGCTTGCTCCGGCGTGGACGGACAAACTGACCCACCCGTCAACGGGGGGAGAACCGGCAGTCGCGATGACCCGGGGCTTGAGCCATTCCAGCACGGGCTCAAAGCGGCGAAAGTCTGCTGGCACGTAGTCAATGGAGGCTCCAGTGTCGCGCAGGAAGCGTTCTGCGGGGCCGAAAAAGCCGCTGCGATAGTGGACGCCCTTCTGGGTCAAAACCCCATACAGGTCAGGCATGAGGGCTCCGAAGATCTGGAGGTTCTCGAAGTCTGTCCGTTCGCCAAGGGCGTGCATGAAGCCACCCGGAACGCCTGGTCCGAGGGGTACTGCCATGGTGTCGGTTGACCGAATGAGGGCAACAGCATCAGCGAGGTTCATAGAAGCCATGTGACCCATGGTACGCAAGTAGTGGTTCCATGTGTCGTCTGGCAGGCTCTGAGTAATGCAGTCCGACATTCTCATTATTGGCGGTGGCCCAGCTGGTTCAGCCGCTGCTATCACCGCAGCTCGTGCCGGCCTCAAAGTGATTCTTTTTGAGAAAGGCGTCCATGGACGCGACAAGGTGTGTGGCGATGGACTCACGCCACGTGCAATCGGTGCGCTTGATGAATTGAGAATTGATTACTCCGTCGCACATCGCATTGATGGCTTGCGCATGATTGCTGGGAAGAAGCAACGCGAACTTGCATGGCCGACAACAGCAAAGTTTCCGAATCATGGTGCTGTCTGGCCGCGTCATCGTTTTGATACTCATCTCATCGACGTTGCTATCGCCGGCGGTGTTGACGTTCGGTTTGGATGCGAAGCATTGCCAGTTCTTGAAGACGGCACAGTGATTGGTGTGAGTGTGGGGTCGGAGCAATACCGCGCTCCATTCACGATCCTGGCTGCAGGTGCACAAGGAATGGCTGCAACAATGCTTGGCGCAGTTCGTGACCCGAATGAAACATTCGGTCTCGCAATTCGTGCGTATGCACCTACACCGCGTCACGCTGAGCGCCACCTCGAGGCCTGTCTTAGCTTGAGTGATGAACACGGCACTGCAGTGCCTGGTTACGGATGGATGTTTCCGGCGGGCGATGGCACTGTCAACATCGGCGTTGGCGCATTGAGCACGATGAAGGGATTCAAGAAATTGAATCTGAATACCTTGCTTGATCAATACGCATCACTTGTTCGCGACTCATGGTCGTTAGGTGATTACATCGAAAAGCCGCGCGCATGGCGCTTGCCAATGAGTTGTATCCGCCGACACGGACCTGGGTGGGTTGCTATCGGTGATGCTGCAGGATTCGTGAACCCCATGAACGGTGAAGGAATTGACTACGGACTGGAATCAGGAATTCTTGCTGCAGAGAAGTTCATTGCAGATCCGGTCACTGCGTCAGAGGCATACGACCGCGAAGTAGGAGAACGCTTTGACGCATTCTTACGAACAGGTCGTCGGTTTAGTTTCTTGATTGGTCATCCGTGGTTATTGAAGCCAGGTTTGCGTATTGCCGTCGGAACCCAAGCAGCAGCAGACATCACGTTGTCGGTCATGGGAAATCTCATTGATTCGAAGACTCCTGGAGCCGCAGGTCGAGTGATGAAAGTTGCCGATACGGCACTGCGCATTGCTGACCCCGTTCTGCGTCGTACGCGCGCTCGTGCGTAGCTCTGACGGGGAGATAGGTTGAAGCCATGAGTGCAACAAAGCCTGAAGTAACAGTTCCTGATGGTAATCCACCTGAAGACCTTGTCATCGAAGATGTCATCGTCGGCACCGGAAATGAAGCAAAGGCAGGTGCCAATGTTGAAGTGCACTACGTCGGCGTTGCATGGAGCACTCAGCGCGAATTTGATGCCTCATGGAATCGCGGTGACTCATTTGAGTTTCGTTTGGGAGCCGGGCAAGTCATTGCTGGTTGGGACCATGGAGTTGCAGGCATGAAAGTGGGCGGACGTCGAGTGCTCACCATTCCGCCGGCAATGGGGTACGGAGCGCAAGGCGCTGGTGGCGTTATCAAAGGTGGCGAAACTTTGATCTTCGTTGTTGATCTTCTCAACGTGAACTGATTCATTATGTCTGACATCAATTTCTTCACCGCCAATGCATCTCTTGCTGATGTTCCAAAATTGGAAGTTCCTGAACTGACGTTGATGTACCGCATTGAGATGGCAGGGGAGTTGTTCTACAACTTGTTGGCTGATCGTGTGAACAACGAAGAGGCTGCATCTCTGTTGCGCAAGAACGCAGTGGAAGAACGTGGACATGCTCGTCGGTTGGCCAGAATGATCAGCATTAAGAATGGCACTGAATGGCAGCCAACTGCAGAGGAAGCCGAGCTTCTTGATGTCCCGCTTCCCGACACCATTGATGCGCGAATGTTCGCGGGCATCGTCAAGGGTGAACTGAATGGCGACATTGGCTACCAGAAATGGGCTGACGCTGAAGACAATGAAGAAGTGGAACGACTTCTTCGTCTGAATGGTCGCGAAGAAACTATCCACGCAGGTCGTGCACAGCAGGTGTTTGACCTGTTGAGCGCGTAGATCATGGCTGCCGGTGTCGTTGTCTATGACGGCGACTGCGGTATCTGCGAAGCAGCTTCTCGCTTCATCCGTCGACACATTTCTCAAGTCGATGTGATGTCGCATCGTGAATATGGTGTCTCATCTCTGGCATCTGTGTGGTTCGTGACATTCAATGGTCGCTACGAAGGGGCAGATGCCGTTTCGCGCATTCTTCGGCTCTCTGAGAAGCGAGTTCTCCGTATGAGTGGGATTGTGATTGCTCTGCCAGTGATTCGCAATGTCGCACGAGTTGTGTACTTCATCATTGCGAGGAATCGACGAAGAATTTCTCGACTGTTCGGCTTGAAAGCTTGCTCAGTTCCTCAAGCAAGATAACTAGCGCACCTCTGAGTTTTGCGGCAACATACGTCGTCGGCGCCACCATTTTCGTACGGGGCCCGTTGCGTACTTACTCGTTGCACCAATGAGTGCCGTTGAGATAAGTACACGAGGAAGGATCGCCATCTTTGCGAGATGAGGTGCGAGCGCAACGGATGACACGAGCGCAACGGGATAGATCCACGCGATGTCTGCAACGAATCGTCCTGTCTTGGTGCGGTGTCGGTCAACTTCTCCTAAAGCATTAAAGAACTCTTCGGTACCTGCCGTTGCAGTGACCCTCTCTGAGTCAATGAGCGAGTCACCCTTATCGCGAAGATCTTGGCGAATCTCCGAGCGCTCCCACTGGCGTAGTGACAGGACATCGGCGAATCGAAACACCATTTGGTAGGTGTTGTTGTTGCGGTCAGGATGCAAAGTTGTCGCGCCCAAACAGCCAGGAGCTTCTTGAACTGCTTGTTGCATCTCAGTGCACCATTGCTCAAATTCAGCGCGATACCCCTTCTTGGGGATTCGTGCAATGGTGATGGTCACTGTCCCTGGAGCAATCTTGGGAAGGCGCCCTGTCTCGAAGTTTCCTGTTAAGTCGGGCATGGGCGTTACGGTAGTGGGCATCCCGACTATCGGGGGTTCATTTCATGCGTGCTCTCGTTGTCTACTGCCATCCTGTTGAGGGAAGTCTCTGTTCCGCAATACGCGATGCTGCAGTAAAAGGCCTTTCTGCAGCCGGACATGACGTCAGCGTGATTGACCTTGCTGCTGATGATTTTGATCCTGTTATGCCCGTCGACGAGTGGCGAACATACATGGATCGCAAAATTGTGACGACGCCAGAGATTGTTCGCTACATCGAAAAGGTACAAGAGAGCGAGATTCTCGTATTCGTATACCCCACGTGGTGGTCGGGCTTGCCCGCACAACTGAAGGGCTGGCTGGAAAGAGTTCTTGTCGCCGGAGTGGCGTTTCGTTTCACGAAGAAGGACCGTGTTCGCCCAGGTCTGACACAGATGCGACGCATTCATGTGATTTCCACGTATGGCTCTCCGAAGTTGTATGTCCGCCTGGTGAATGACAACGGTCGTCGTATTTTGACGCGAGCTTTTCGTTTGTGTGGAACAAAGCGAACAAGAACGTCACATCAAGGTTTGTATGCGCTTGATACATCGACGCCAGAGAGTCGTCAGCAGTTCTTGCGAGATGTTGAGAAAAAGATGACGACGTTATGAACGTTCTCGTAATTTCTGCTCATCCATCGCCGGACTCGTTTATTGGAACGTTACGTGAAGAAGTCCTGGCTGAGATCTCTCAGCTTGGTCATGATGTTCGCCATCATGATTTGTATGCCGAGGAATTCAACCCTGTCTTCAGCTCTTATGAACGGCTGAATCATGTGGGGGATATCCATGAGAAACTACGACAGTTGCCCGATCTGAAACCCCATGTGGAAGATATTCAATGGGCGCACGCACTCGTGCTTGTGTACCCAACGTGGTGGTCGGCGCAGCCGGCAATTCTTAAAGGGTGGATTGACCGTGTACTCATGAATGAGATTGCATGGATTCTTCCTGAGGGTGCCGCACGAATTCGTCCTCTGCTGACCAACATCAAAAAGGTTGTTGTCGTCACTACGCATGGATCAACAAAATTTGTGAATGCACTTGAGGGTGAAGCGGGAAAGAGAACTGCATTTCGTTCAATCCGTTTGATGTTTCACAAGAGAACTCGGTGTCATTGGATTGCTTTGTATGCACTTGACCATGCTTCTATGGGGAAGCGTGGTCAGTTGATTATCCGTGTTCGTCGGCGTGTTCGTCGAGCTCTCGGTTCTGCGTAGCTCTCGGTAGCGCATAGACAAGTGCCACGATGGCAATCAGTCGTACAGCAACTGCAGATGTCACCGAATGTCGGGGGTGTTCAATACCTGACGTCAGCAATGTTGTGGCATACATAGCGACAAGTGTGAGGCACATGGAAGCAAGGAAGAGGAAATCCTCTCGGCTCTTGAGAAATACAAGAAGAAGTGCTCCGATGGTGATGATGCTCCATAGTTCCCATGATCCGAAAAGCACTCGAGGAATCATCGGGCCATTTTCCAGTGGAAGAAAGTCATCATTGGGCGGTGAGAGTGTTGCGTTTGTGAGTGATGTCAATCGAGAGAATGTGTCTGTGGGGTGTGTAAGGACGTAGCGAACGTATGTCCTCCAGCCGCTGTCATGAATCCATTGGGCAAGTTCAGCACCACCGACGCGCATGAGTGTGGGTGGAACTTGGCCATCGGGGAGAGGGATGACTGCTGAGACTTCGGATGGCAGTTGATCGATGTAGTCGTAGCCAGTGGCATTTCGCATTCCTTCTGAAAGAGGCATGCCTTGTTGAGCGAACCATGCAAAACGAGTGTCATTAGTAATCACTCGTTCCTGCAGAACTGTGTAGAAATTCAGCGCTGACGTGGAACTGTTCCCTTGAAGTTGCAAAACACCGCCGACCAACACGACAAGCAGAATCAGTGTTGTGAGCGAGACCTTGCGCCCACGACTAGCTATGAAAGCGATGAAGGGCGAGACGAGAACGATGAGAAGCACCCAGAGATGAACTGGTCGCGTGTAGGCACACAGAGTCACACTGGCAAGCCAAACGCTGATGGATAAGGGGTTGGTGTTCTTGCGCACGTTCAGTGAAGCTGCAATTGTCAAAACAAAAAATGAAATTCCGAGAGATTCGGACAGAAGCGCCAGGTCGTATCGAACAACTTGAGGGGATACCCCCAAGAGCAAAACCGCAGAGAGCACTGCACGGGGGTAGCGCGACATTCTAGAGAGGTTGAGCGCGCACCATGACCATGCGATAGCAGCGATGATGGCCTGAAGAGTGATTCGACCGACGTCGGTATCGACCAGTGCATAGAGAAATGGCACGGACCAGAAGCGATCGATGTCGCCCAGAAACCGAAATGACTCGTAGCCAGCTGTGTCGGGGAATCGGGCTATCGGCCGATCAAGTGAAGCCACTGCACGAAGAGCGAGGGAAAGAAAGATAGCCAGTGGGGTGAACGTCGATGTGCGCATCAACTGGCGGAGACGATGCATATACGTACGGTAGTCGGGTCGTCATAGTT
>WLHL01000036.1 GCA_009702755.1 Actinomycetota bacterium | reverse complement strand
GGTGTGAACGTGGTGCTCTAACCAACTGAGCTACGCGCCCTTACGGGACTGTCACAATACCGACGGAACCCTGTGTCCCCCACCCCTGCGCCTCGGGAGAGTAATCAACACACGCCTTTCCCATCCCTTGGCGGTCCAAGTGACCCATGGTGTCTGAAGGGCAATCACGATCAAAGGCCACGAGTTCGCGGACACTGCCGTCATGAGGACCATCACAAGACACTTCGGTCACAAACTGCTCACGGTCGATATTGACGCATGACCCAGCGGCAATTAACAAGTCGGGCGGAACGGGACCACTTGGCTTTGAGAACGCATGAAGCGACAACACACCAACAATGCCAAGAAATGAAAAGAAGAGAAACCCTCGCCACGGAAGTCGCACGGGGCCTGTCTGCTTCACACGATTGACGACATCGACTCTCTCTCGTTCGTTGCGTTCCGTAGCACTGTCATCAATCGGTGTGCGCTGCTGTCGGTCGTAGTTGAAACGCGAGACCGGATCTGACAACACCGACCATGCATTGTTGATTGCAGCCATGTCTGCAGCAGATGCATCTCTTCCCGTGACATCAGGGTGATGCAGTCGTGCAAGTCGTCTGTATGCAGACCGAATATCTTCAGGAGATGCCGTCGGCCTCACTCCGAGGACGTCGTAATGGGACCTGTTAGTAGCCATGTCGAACGTCAACGAGACCGATGAGTTCATCACCATAGATGTAGCGCTGAACATTTGTCGCTATGCGTTCCGACAACAATGGCACGGCCATCTCTGGGGTGTTGCCTACATGCGGCGTGATAATGCAGTTCGGTAAACCCCATAAAGGATGCTCATCTGGCAACGGCTCAGTTGGGTCAGTCACATCAATTGCTGCACCCCCGATGATGCCATTTTGCAATGCCCATACAAGGTCGTCCATAACGATGTGCCCACCTCTGGCCACATTGATGATCCACGCATGCGACTCCATTAGTTCAAACTCCGGACGACCAATGAGCCCCACCGTCTCTGGCGTGAGAGACAGTGCGAGGAATACGACATCTGCACCAACAAGTGCATCGACAAGGTTCTCTGTGCCGACAACTATGTCGGCACCTTCAACATGTTCAACAGAGCGCCGCACAACGGTGATGTTGCAACGAAATGGTGTCAATAATCGAATCAATGATTCGGTGATTCCACCGCCACCAACAATGGTGACCGAAGCCCCCAAGAGATTGCGGCCAACTGGCCCCGTCCATGTTTTTGCGCGTGCGTATTCAGCGACATTGCGCAACCCAGCAAGGGCAAGAGCTAACGCGTGTTCAGCAACAGGTTCGGCATACACACCCTTGCCACACGTCCAGATCCGAGAGTCGTCGATGACAGGTAGGAAACGTTCAACACCAGCGAAGGGAACTTGCACCCAGTCAAGATGAGGGTTGGCATCAATAAATGCCTGGAGGCCATCAGCATCACGAGCTGCTGTCCATACAGCTGCTGTCGCTTCAGAAGGCTCGGAGATAATGCCGCCACCTGCAAGGACTGCATCGGTGATCCATGCCGGAGAAGTCTCCGGCGCAACGGCTATTCGACCTTCCCTCGACATTGGCTACCTTTTTCTTTCCGAGCCAGTATTCAATCGACGGCGTCGAGACTCGATGATGAGCCCCACCACCATGATGGCGATGCTGCCCATCAGCAACATAGTGGCAAGCACATTGATCTGAGGCGGAATTGCAATGCGTGAAGCACCAAATATTTGAAGCGGGAAGGTGACCAAAGAACCGGCATTAAAGAAGGTGATGATGAAGTCGTCAATCGACAGCGCAAACGAAAGAAGTGCTGCCGCGAGGACGCCAGGAAGAATCAGCGGAAATGTCACCTTCCAGAATGCTCGACGCGGAGTTGCGCCAAGATCCATCGCTGCCTGTTCAAGAGACCAATCGAAACCCCTGATACGTGCGCGCAACGTGACAGCAACGAAGGACACTTGAAACATGACGTGAGCAATGATCACAGTCACGATGCCGAAGGAAACTCCACGCGCGATGAAAAGAGTGGCCAACGATGAACCCAGAACCACTTCAGGAGAGGTCAATGGGAGAACAAGGAAAAGATTAACGGCGCCACTGCCCTTGAACCTGTAACGGCTTAGCGCCAATGCAATGCATGTTCCCAGAAGCGTGGCAATCAATGTGGAGATGAATGCAACCTGCAAACTCACAACGAGCGCATCAGTGAGTTCAGGATGAGAGAACGGATTCGCCCAGTTTTTTAGCGTGAAGCCATTCCACACAATATTGAACTTTCCTTCAGGATTATTGAAAGAAAAAAGGACAATGACAAATACGGGGGCAAAGAGATACGCCATGGCCGCTCCAGCAACACCGTTAATAGCCCAGCGACCCACCTTTTGCTTTGTATCGAGTGCGCGTCTCATGTCAGATCCTCAGTGCCCATGAACTTGGCATACACCAGGACAGATGCGGTGATAATCGCCATCAGAACAAAAGACATCGCCGCAGCCAACGGATAGTTCAACTGCACCAAGAACTGGTCCTGAATCGAGCTACCAATCATCGTGGTCTGCGGGCTTCCCAAGAACTTTGCATTCACGAAGTCACCGGCTGCAGGAATAAACACAAGCAAGCTGCCAGCGAAAATTCCTGGCAACGACATCGGAAGAACTACTCGACGAAATGCGCCTGTTGCAGATGTATAGAGGTCCATTGATGCATCAACCAACCGTGTATCAATCTTCTCCAGGCTGACATAAATCGGCAGGATCATGAATGGCAAGAAGTTGTACGTCAGACCACCGATGACCGCTGCGGGTGTATTGATGAGTCGCCCATTATCCATGATGTGGAGCCACTCCATCAGATTCTCTAGCTTCATCGTTTCCAATACAGAAACAACGGGGCCAGAGTCCGACAACAAGTTTTGCCAAGCGAGCGTTCTAATGAGATAGGACGTAAAGAATGGAACCGCAATGAGCCCCAGCAGCAAAGAACGGTACTTTCCACCACGAAATGCAATGACATATGCAAGTGGGTATCCGATGAGCAAAGTCAGAATCGTTGCGATACCTGCGTACAGAAAACTACGGCCAAACTGCGGACCGAAATCTGTCAGTGCTCTGGAGTAGTTCCCCCACTCCCATGAAAATGATGGAGAAAAATCGAAACGACTCTTCTTGCTTGAGAGCGACATCTCCATCATCGCCCACAACGGGGCAAGGAAGAACAGACTGAGCCACAAGATTCCCGGTTTGAGCAACCCATAGGGCGCCAGTGCACGGCGAGTCTCTATGCCACCCATGATGGCGACCCAGATGATCCCCACCACCGACGCAATCATGACTCCGAACAGCAGGACCGCAAGTGCCCCAGTGATTAACTCCGCTGCAAGCGCAACGATGCCAATGGCGACAAGCACCATGACACCGAGCCCCACCCACTCAGGCCGTGAGGCAATGCGCTTGCGTGGAGTTCTCACTAACGAAGATGTTCCGAGAAACGCTACGCGCCAACGATGGACGAGAAACGCTCGTCGAACTTTGTTTCTTCAGCTTCTGAGAGGCCACCCCATGTCTGCAGTCTCTTCACAGTTGCGTCATCAGGGAACAACAATGGATTCTCTGCGAGCGCGGCGCTCTCGCCACCCAACTTGACGAGTTCTTCACGAACACCCTTGACCGGCGACATGTACTGAACAAACGAAGTCAGACGTGCTGCGTTCACTGGGTCGTACAAGTAGTTCATCCAAGATGACACCGATGCACCATTCTCAGAACCCTTGACCCAGACCATGGTGTCGTACCAGCTGGTGCCACCTTCTTCAGGAACAATGAACTTCACGTCTGGATTGTCCTTACTGATCTGAAGAACGTCTCCCGACCAACCAACACATGCTGCAAAGTTGCCTGCAGAAAGATCCTTGGTGTACTCGTTACCAGTAAAGGATCGAATCTGGCCATCACTCTTTGCCTTCTCCAGGCGGTCGAAAGCATTCGCTGCCTTGTCAAAGGTGTCGACCTTCGTGATGTCCTTACCCTCAGCCATCAAGAGAAGACCAATGGTGTCGCGCATCTCTGTCAGAACACCAATCTTTCCCTTGAACGCTGGGTCAAAGAGGTCTTCCACAGACTTCAACTCACGACCAGTGACCTTCTGGTTGTATGCGATACCAGCAATACCAGTTTGATACGGAAGGCTGTATTCGTTGCCGTTATCCCATGACGGGTTCTTCAGGTCATCGCGAAGGTTGGCGATGTTCGGGATGCTGGACTTGTCCAGCTTCTGTACCCAGCCAAGCTGAATCAGACGAGCTGCCATCCAAAAGGTCGGCGCAAGAATGTCTGGATCAATTGTTTTGCCCTGAGACAACGCCGGCTGAATCTTTGCGAAGTATTCATTGTTGTCGAGAAATGCCTCGGTGTACTTGAAATCGATTCCGGTCTCTTTGGCGAAAAGCGCGACGGTTTCTTCATCCATGTATCCGGGCCAGTTCTCAAAGAACAGTGACTTTGTGTCGGCTGTTGTAGAAGATCCACCACCGCACGCAGCAAGCAATGTCGGCAATGACAATGCACCTGCACCGACAAGCCCTGAACGCACCAGGAAATCACGACGTGAATATTTTGGTCCACTCCAAGTTGGCAGGTTATTTCGTGTTCCCATGATGTATCTCCTTAGGTTGTTGTTTGTTGAGAGGGGTACGAGACCGATGTAGTTGTGACTACAGGGCGGCCTCAATGGAATCGACATTGGTGGTGGTGGAACCGGCGGTTTCTGGCCACCCTTCCAATAGATACGGAGCAGAGACATGCCAGTGCATAGACACTGTCTCGCCGACAGATGGCGCCTTCACACTGCTTCCAGCGGGAACAATCGCCGAAACTTCCGTGTTGTTGCTTGTACGACCCACAACGCGCACGGATGATCCTTGGAAGACGGTGTCGGTGACAAAGACTTTCATGTCGCCTTCAGCGCCAAGGACAACTTGTTCAGGACGAAGCATAACTGTCACTTGATTGCCTTGAGACAAAGCAGCCGAAGACGCACTATTGCCAGCGGCGACAACAACTTGTGTCCCGTCAAGAAGAAGCACTCGTGTCCCTGCCCCATCAGAGGAGACAATGGTTCCGGGCAGAAGGTTTGCCGACCCGATGAAGCCCGCAACAAACAGAGTCTCTGGCCGTGCATAAATGTCGACAGGGGCGCCAACTTGTTCCACACGACCTTCACTCATGACTGCGATGCGATCACTCATGGTGAGCGCCTCACCTTGATCATGAGTCACGAACACGAAGGTGATACCGACTTCACGCTGGATGCGCTTGAGTTCGATCTGCATCGCCTCACGAAGTTTGAGGTCAAGAGCTGCAAGTGGCTCGTCAAGCAATAACGCTGATGGATAGTTGACCAATGCCCTCGCCAAAGCAACGCGTTGCTGTTGTCCGCCTGACAACTGAGCAGGGCGACGCTGTGCGAATTCTCCGAGGCGAACGACATCAAGCATCTCGGCGACACGGGTCTTTACTTCTGCTTCAGGAAGCTTCTTGCTGCGAGGACCGAACGCAACATTGTCGAATACCGACATGTGAGGAAACAGCGCGTACTGCTGAAAGACAGTATTGACATTGCGCTTGTGAGGAGGGGTATGAGAAACGTCTTCACCCTCGAGGAAGACATGACCTGCGGTGGGTTGTTCAAACCCAGCGATCATTTTGAGTGTGGTGGTCTTACCGCATCCCGAAGGTCCCAACATGGCGAAGAATTCACCACGACCTATAGAGAAGTCGGCTTGATGGACGGCTATGAACGATCCGTACTGCTTGCGAACATTTTCGAGCTTTACAACGGGATCCCCGACGTCCATCCCACCTCCTTTTGAAACGGAGGAAAGGCTAACACCGGTGAAGACAATGAAGCCGCCCTACTCGCGGGTTCGCGATATTTCTTCTTGTGTTCACTTGGGGGACAGATTGCCTCGGTAGCCAATCGGGGGCTTCTCGGACATAAGTTTGAGGAGTGCCAACTCCCGCAGACAGCCTTCAAATCCCCAAACTTGAGTTCTTGATGGGCCACAACAGGGCAGAACGACAGGAACAATTACGTTCTGCTGCCAAAGAGAGCTGGATTGCTCGCAACGAGATTGGCTTCTCAGTCCTCACATATGAGTCTGTGATGGGCGTCTTGCGTGACAAGCGCTGGCACTCTGCCACCGGTCTTGTGGCACAGATGCAGGGCATCCGCGATGAAGACTTCGGCCGTCGTCGCCGGGTCTCCATCCTCAATGCTGAGGGTGAAGTGCACGTTCGCCTCCGCCGACTCGTCGCTCCAGCCTTCTCACCACGAAGTGCAGATCGCCTTCGACCCTTCATGCGCGAGGTCATCAATCAACTCGTTGACCCCATCGCGGCACAAGGCAAAGCAGAGATTGTCGCTGACATCTGCGAGCCCTACCCCATCCCCATTATCTGCGAGCTTCTTGGTGCACCGAAGGAAGACTGGCAACTCTTCAGTCGTCTCGCGTCAGACATTCTTCGCATTTTCAGTGACAACCTCATCGAGATCATGCCGATGATTATTGCGGCGCAAGATGAACTGAATGAATACACACGCGGCCTCATTGAGCAACGCCGAAATGTTCCTCTCGACGACCTGTTGACAGATCTAATCAAATCAGAAGAAGCCGGAGACAAACTCACCACCGACGAACTCGAGATGATGGTGGAAGCAGTCATCGTGGGCGGCACCGACACCACCCGCAATCAGTTGGGCTTGGCACTCGCGATTTTCGCCGAACACCCACAGCAATGGGAGATGTTGGCGAATGATCCATCACTCGCACCTCGTGCAGTAGAAGAAGTCATGCGTTTCCACGGAGCCGTCGGAGGCACCATTCGTTTCGCATCAGAAGACATCGAATACAACGGCGTGCTGTTTCCGAAGGGAACATTCATGAGCACATCGATGGCCACCGGAAACTTTGATGCGTCAGTCTTCCCTACTCCAGAGAAATTCGACATCACACGTGAGCCAGTAGGACAGCCACACCTTTCATTAGGAGCAGGCATTCACTATTGCCTTGGCGCATCTCTTGCACGCGCAGAACTACAGGAAGCCTTTGTTCTTCTCTCCCAACGCATGCCGAACCTTGCACTGAACGGACCTGTTGAATACAAGCCAACGGGTGTTGGCATCTTCGGACCTGCATCACTCCCCGTTCGTTTCGACCCAGGGCACTAAGTTCACAACGCCCCCTTATGAACCACGAGCCTGATCCGAAGCCCAAAAAACAGCCACCGCGCCCCGGCACTGCTCGTGCTGCCTTCTCATACCCCGACTTCCGCATCATGTGGACGTCCAACTTTTTGTCGAGCATTGGTACTTGGATGCAGAACGTTCTGCTTCCTGCGTACGTGTACGAACGCACCCGCAGCGCAACAGTCGTCGGCGTTTTCATTTTCGCTCAGCTCGGACCAATGCTGTTGCTCTCTATCCCTGCTGGCGTCATGGCGGACAGATTCGATCGCCGCAAGTGGCTTCTCTTCGCTCAAATTGTTCAAATGACTGGCTCGGTTGCCTTGGGAATTTGTGCCATTGCTGACTCGCCCATTTGGGCTCTCTTCTTCGCTCAGATGACCGTTGGCATCGGCAATGCGATTAACGCACCGGCATTTTCTGCTGTACTTCCGAGTTTGGTTCGCCCCGAAGACCTCGGTGGTTCCATCAGTTTGAGTTCAGCATCAGTGAACGGCTCGCGAGTGACTGGTCCCATTCTTGTGGCGGTCCTCGTCAGTTGGGGTGCCACAACAGGACAAGTCTTTATCTTCAACGCGGCCACGTATTTGTTTGTGACCTGGGCCGTGATGCGGATCACTTTGCCACCCAACAACAGCAAAAAAGAAGAGGGCATGAAAGCCCTGACCGGCGGATTCAGAGTTGCTCGTGAGAGAAAATCAATCGGTCGCATCTTGCTAACGATGTCGTCGTTCTCTCTCCTCAGCCTTGCGTATGTTGGCCTCTTCCCTGCCGTCGCCGACCTCACATTCGGCATTGAACCAAAGTCAGTCTCCTATAAGTGGCTCTATGCCACATGGGGAACTGGTGCACTACTCGGAGCACTCGCTATTGGCACAGTGTTTGCATCTGTTGATAAACGTCTCTTGGCTCGACGAGGTTTTCTTTCGTTTGCAATTGCAATGACAGCATTCGCCACAGTTCGTAACGTGCCACTTGCTTTCATCACTTCTTTCTTCCTCGGAATCGCTTACTTCGGTACGACTACTTCACTTATGACAGTTCTGCAAAGCCGCCTTGAATTGCAGATTCGCGCACGTGTGATGTCGTTGTGGTTCATGGCGTTTGGCGGAACCATTCCCATCGGCAACGTCATTTTCGGACCACTCATGGACGCAGTCGGATCACGGCCAGTGCTATATCTCGGTGCAGTGTGGGCACTCTTCCTGTCGTGGTGGTGCAACATCGAAAAGCTCGACCGCAAGTATCCGCTGCCTGCACCGGAGTGACGCCTCTGCGATGTATGTGGTGCGAACTAAATAAGTTCGTGCACGACTCGCTCTGTCTTTGAAGAACGAGAACCCTTCACCAGAACAACATGTGGGTGATGAAATGCGAGCTCTTTGAGAGCTTCTTCGACCGACATTGCGGGCGTTCCATATAAATCTGTTTCAAGTCCGATGACCGTAATCTTGTTCGCCTGCGCAAAGTCCGCAACACGACGATGCGCCGCTTCGGAATCGAAAATCTCTGCCATTGCCCCCAAGACGGCGAATCGTGTTTTCACCGGCAGATCCGCAATCACCTGTAGCGCAGCCAACATGGAATGTTCATTTGCGTTGTATGAGTCGTCAAGAATGCGAAGACCATTCACTGCCTCTAGCCAGCACATGCGTCCTGTCTCAAGCTCTTCTCGGCCGATTCCCTTTGCTGCAGCTGCTAACGACATGCCACAAGCCAACCCAACAGCCAGTGCGCTTGCTGCATTGATCACCATGTGCTCACCAGGAAGCATCGGTGTTCCACTCGCCGTCTGATTCTCAAAAGTAAACAATGCCGTACAGCGACCATCTTCATCAGTCTCAGTGATCTCGTAGCGAACGTCAGCACTCTCGCTACGCCCAAAAGTAATGATGCGTGCAGATGTGCGAGATTCCATCGCCCTCACACGATCATCATCAGCATTCAGCACCGCCACACCATCAGCAGGCAATGCCGCAATCAACTCGCCCTTCGCGGTGGCAATACCATCTGGCCCTCCGACACGATCGCCATGAGCATCGCCAACATTCGTCACGAGACCAATGGTCGGTGCTGCGATGCGACACAGTCGATCAATTTCGTGAAAGCCGCGCATTCCCATTTCAATCACCAATGCTTCAACATCATCAGGCGCGTCCGCAATTGTGATGGGCACTCCAATGTCATTGTTCAGAGATGCTTCTGCGGCATAGACAGAAGAGAAACCTGCCTGCAGAACAGCACGAACAAAATTCTTTGTTGTGGTTTTGCCTGCGGAACCAGTGATGCCAACAACGTGTCGCAGTGAGTGTGTCTGCAGTTGATCCCGTAATGCACGACCCACAAGCGCCAGTGCTGCAGTGGTGTCATCTACCTCAATGCATGGCAATGCAGCAGATGAACGACCCCGAGAGACGATGGCAAAGGAAGCACCTTTCGAAGCAGCGGAGTCAACAAAATCATTGCCATCACGATCTGCCTCGATGGCCACAAACGCAAGTCCCGGCTTGATTGCACGAGAGTCAAATGAGAGACCTGTTGCTTCAACATCAGCTCCCACAAGGGTTCCGCCCGTGATGTTTGCTACGTGCGAGGCTGTGATGCGCATGATTCGACCCTAGTGGCGAGTACCGTCTTATCGATGGACACCGCCCCACAGCGAACAACACTCGTCGTGATTTATGGCGGTCAGTCGGCTGAACACGACGTCAGTTGTGTCACTGCCGCTCATGTACTTCGCGCAGCCGACCCACAGAAGTACAACACTGTGGCGATTGCAATTGGTCGTGACGGCGCGTGGTCGACACCGCAGTTGCCTCAGTTGCCAACGGGGGGCACTAACCCCACAGAGATTCCCGAACGGCTCACAGCTTCAGGTGAACCATCCTCGAGCAGTGCCATTAGCCGTCTCGCCGCCAACGGCCCCATTGTCGTCATGCCCCTTCTTCACGGCCCCATGGGCGAAGACGGCACGATGCAGGGCCTCCTCGAACTTCTCGACCTTCCCTTTGTTGGCAGTGGCGTCCTTGCAAGTGCTGTTGCAATGGATAAGGGCATGGCGAAGAACGTGTTCTCGCATGCAGGCATTCCTCAGGTGCGCTATCGAGTTCTCCGCGAAGACACAATTTCTCCGAACACCTTGAGTGACATTGCGAGCGACCTTGGTTTCCCACTCTTCGTGAAGCCCGCAAACATGGGGTCGTCTGTTGGGGTCACCAAAGCTCATGACGATGCCGAACTACAAGCAGCAGCAGCTTTGGCGATGACGTATGACCAATGGGTCATCTTTGAAGAATCTGTAACCGCACGAGAACTGGAAGTGGCAGTCATCGGCAACCGTTCGCCACGCGCCTCCGTCGTCGGAGAAATTAAGCCTGGCAAAGAATTTTACGACTACGAAGATAAGTACGTCAGCGATTCTGCAACCCTGATGATTCCTGCTCCGCTCACTACATCCGAAAGTGACGAGCTTCGTTCTCTCGCTATTCGTGCATACGAATCACTGCGCTGCGAAGGCATGGCGCGTGTCGATTTCTTCTATGAAGAGAACGGTCGTGGCTTCTTGTGCAACGAGATCAACACGATTCCGGGCTTCACTCCTATTTCGATGTACCCAAAGATGTGGGAAGCCAGTGGACTTTCCTATTCTGCACTCATCGATGAACTCATCGAACATGCACGCGAGCGACATTCACGTCGCAAGCGCAACACAGTGCGATAACAACTACCCCGCTGCGGGGATGTTGATTGCTTGCCCTTGCAGCAACACCACAGACTGTTGATCTGGCCACTTATTCGCATTCAATAAAGCAGTGATGGTGAAGCACGACTTGAATTTGTCTTGAATCAACCACAACGAGTCACCCGACTGAATGGTGTACGAACCAGCAGTGTGGTTTTCACACCCTGGCTTCACCTTGACACCTGGCGCCGGTGTTCCACCAGCGGCCGGATTACCTTGCGCTGGATTCACAATTGCGCTGGCTGGAATTTTGATGACTGTGCCTGGATACGGAAACTGGCTGGGGTCTACCCATGCGTTATACGCGAGCAAGGTTGTCACCGAGATGTTGTACTTCGATGCAACAGAGATAGGTGAATCACCCGCCTGGACGGTGTACGAAGACTCTTGACCGACTGCATTAGCGGGCAATGTAGTGGTGGTGCCTGGCGCAGTGCTGGCAACTGGTGGAATCGTGGCGAAGTTCGTTGGGGTCACGTTCACGACAGTGGTGGCAACTCCGAGTGTGTCTCCACCGCAAGCGGCGCCAAAAACACTGACCCCCATAATGCACGCAGCAACAGCAACCATGCGGCCGACAGATTGTTGTGAGGGGGATTTCAACACGACTCAACAGTAGAGCCTGACACCACCCGAATGGTGGCGCATCGGCCCAACAGATCTAGACCAGCGGACGAGCCGTCGGTGGAATCGGTGCAGGAAGTGATGTTTCGCCCATCAATGCAAGGTCAACTCCGGCTGCGCATGCACGCCCTTCTGCGATTGCCCACACGATAAGACTTTGTCCACGTCCCATGTCACCAGCAACAAACACTCCTGGCACGGTTGACTCGTAATTGTCATTACGAACAACATTGCCGCGTTCATCGAATGCGACTCCGAGCTGCTCTAACCAAGAGCCCTTCTCTGGGCCGGTGAAACCCATTGCCAAGAAGACAAGGTCCGCAGGAATTTCGAGATCCGAGCCTTCCTTCTTCTCGAACTTGCCGTTCACCATCTCCACTTCGTGAAGAAGAAGTGCACGGACATTGCCATTGCCATCGTCGATGAAGCGTTCGGTGTTCACGCTGTACATGCGCTCGCCGCCTTCTTCATGAGCTGACGTCACTTTGTATACGAATGCAAACTGTGGCCATGGATTGCCTGATGACCGCGAGTCACTCGGACGAGGCATGATCTCCAACTGAATGACTTGCTTCGCGCCTTGACGCAATGCAGTGCCCAAGCAGTCAGCACCAGTGTCGCCGCCGCCGATAATGACTACATTCTTGCCCTTGGCATCGATGTCATATGTCGTTGCATCACCTTCTTGCACCTTGTTCGCGATGGGCAAATACTCCATCGCCTGATGGATGCCCTTGAGCTCGCGACCTGGCACATTGAGATCACGACGCTCGGTTGCTCCACACGCGAGAACAATCGCATCATGTGATGCACGAAGCACTTCAATGTCGATACTGCCACCGACGTCTGCATTGGTGCGGAACTCTGTTCCCTCACCACGCATCTGTTCAAGACGGCGATCAAGATGCACTTTTTCCATCTTGAATTCAGGAATCCCATAACGCAACAGTCCGCCGATGCGATCTGCACGCTCGAGCACCACTACCTCGTGTCCGGCACGTGTGAGTTGCTGTGCAACAGCAAGACCAGCAGGACCGCTACCGATGACTGCAACACGCTTGCCGGTCTTGATGGAAGGAATCTGAGGAACAACCCATCCCTCACGGAATGCATGGTCAATGATCTCAACTTCGACTTGCTTGATTGCAACGGGGTCTTGGTTCACACCAAGAACACATGCAGATTCGCACGGAGCTGGGCACAGACGGCCCGTGAACTCAGGAAAGTTGTTCGTTGCGTGCAAGCGCTCGATGGCCTCTTGCCAATGACCGCGATACACGAGGTCGTTCCAGTCAGGAATCAGGTTGCCGAGTGGGCAGCCGTTATTGCAGAACGGAATGCCGCAATCCATGCAACGTCCTGCTTGGTGGTTCAACTTGCCGGCATCAAACGGCTCGTAGACCTCTTTCCAGTCTTTGAGTCGCAACGCGACAGGTCGTCGTGTTGGGCCAGTACGACCCCACTGAAGAAATCCGGTTGTCTCACCCACGTGAAGCCTCCATTACTCGATTTGCTGTTTCTGCTTCGTCAAGACCTTCTGCTTTTGCAGTCGCCATCACCGCAAGAACTTTCTTGTAGTCACGTGGCATCACCTTGCGGAACTTTGCCACTTCTACTGTCCACGCATTCAGAACGCGCTCTGCCACTGCAGACCCTGTGAACTCACCATGACGCGCAATAGTTGCTCTCAACCATTCGTCGTCTTCGCCCGTGACTGGTTCTACTTCCACCATCTCGTAGTTGACATTGGAAGCAAAGACACCATCTGGGTCATAGACATAGGCGATACCACCTGACATGCCTGCTGCGAAGTTGCGCCCTGTTGCACCAAGTACAACAACGCGTCCACCGGTCATGTACTCACACCCGTGATCGCCTACACCTTCCACCACCAATGTGGCTCCAGAGTTACGAACAGCGAAGCGCTCACCTACTGTGCCGCGAATGAAGATCTCTCCACCCGTGGCGCCGTAGCCAACGACGTTTCCAGCAATGACATTCTCTTCTGCAGCAAATGGCGCATCGCGATGCGGATGCAAGATGAGTCGTCCACCGGAGAGGCCCTTGCCCACGAAGTCGTTGCCGTCACCTTCAAGGCGCATCTGAATACCTGCTGGCACGAATGCGCCAAAGCTTTGACCAGCAGCACCTGTGAAGTGAATATCAATCGTTCCGTCAGGAAGACCAGAACCACCCCATGCCTTCGTGACTTCGTATCCAAGCATCGTGCCCGTTGTGCGGTTCACGTTCATGATGGGCAGCGAGATCTTCACAGGACGTGCATCAGCAATCGCGTCTTTCGAAAGAGCAATCAACTGGTTATCTAGTGCTTCTTCAAGACCGTGGTCTTGACCAACAGAGCTAAACGGTGTCTGACCGTATGGGTTCTGAGGCGTCTCAAGAATCGGAGCAATGTCAAGTCCCTTGGCCTTCCAGTGATCCACCGCATTCTTGGAATCAATCATTTCAACGTGGCCAATTGCTTCTTGCAGTGTGCGGAAGCCCAGAGACGCAAGATGTTCGCGAACTTCTTCTGCGATGAACTCAAAGAAGTTCACAACAAACTCTGGCTGACCCGAGAAGCGAGCGCGCAGTGTGGGGTTCTGAGTCGCAATGCCGACGGGGCATGTGTCGAGGTGACAGACGCGCATCATGACGCAACCACTCACAATCAACGGAGCCGTTGCGAATCCGAATTCTTCTGCACCGAGCAACGCAGCAATCACAACGTCGCGTCCGGTCTTCATCTGACCATCGGCCTGAACCACGATGCGGTCACGAAGACCATTCAACATGAGCGTCTGCTGTGCCTCTGCGAGTCCAAGTTCCCACGGTGCGCCAGCATGCTTCAACGATGTCAATGGTGATGCACCAGTGCCGCCGTCGTGACCGGAGATAAGAACTACGTCTGCTTTTGCCTTGCTCACACCTGCCGCGACTGTGCCCACTCCGACTTCAGCAACCAACTTCACGTGAACACGCGCCAATGGGTTTGCGTTCTTCAAGTCGTGAATCAACTGCTTGAGGTCTTCAATGGAATAGATGTCGTGGTGTGGCGGCGGGCTAATGAGACCAACACCAGGAGTGGAATAACGAGTCTTAGCAATCCATGGGTACACCTTGTGACCAGGAAGCTGTCCGCCCTCGCCAGGCTTTGCGCCCTGAGCCATCTTGATCTGAATGTCGTCGGCGTTGACCAGGTATTCGCTGGTGACACCAAAGCGACCTGACGCGACTTGCTTGATTGCAGAACGCTTCGAGTCACCGTTTGCCATCGGAGTGAAACGCTCGGGGTCTTCGCCACCTTCGCCAGTGTTGCTCTTTGCACCCAAACGGTTCATTGCAATAGCCAATGTTTCGTGCGCCTCTGCAGAGATGGAGCCGTAGCTCATCGCGCCTGTTGAGAATCGCTTCACGATTTCAGAAACAGGCTCGACCTCATCAATGGAGATTGCTGGGCGTACGTTGGTACGCAACTCAAAGAGACCACGCAATGTTGCGAGACGCTTTGACTGGTCATCAACATCTGCGGTGTACTGCTTGAAAATGTCGTACCGACCAGAACGCGTGGAGTGCTGCAAGCGATACACGGTGTCGGGGTTGAAGAGGTGATACTCCCCTTCACGACGCCACTGGTATTCGCCACCCACTTCTAACTTGCGGTGCGCACGTAAATCAGGACGCTTCGGATGAGCTGTTGCATGACGTGTTGCTACTTCAGCTGCAATCTCATCAAGGCCGATACCGCCAAGGCGAGACACAGTGCCCGTAAAGAACTCTTCAACGAGGTCTGTTGCCAAACCGATTGACTCGAAGATCTGTGCACCTGTGTATGACGCAACAGTGGAAACGCCCATCTTCGACATGACCTTCAAGACACCCTTACCGGAAGCCTTGATGTAGTTCTTTACAGCCTTGTGTGGATCCATGCCACCCAAGCCATACATGCCAGTGTCGTTATCAGCCGCGATCATTGCTTCGATTGTTTCGAAGGCAAGGTATGGGTTCACTGCTCCAGCACCAAAGCCAATGAGCAATGCCATGTGATGCACTTCGCGCGCATCGCCACATTCAACAACAAGACCGACTTGCGTACGAGTCTTCTCGCGGATGAGGTGATGATGCACTGCACTCGTCATTAACAATGAAGGAATGGGTGCAAACACCTCATCTGAGTTGCGATCGGACAACACAATGATGCGTGCACCATTTGTAATTGCTGCACTGACATCAGCGCGCAGTTTGTCGAGTGCCGTACGAAGACCTGCGCCACCATCAGCCACGCGATACAAACCACTGATAACGACTGCTGCTAGCTGCGGCTGTGTCGCATCGTCGTTGATATGGATGATCTTGGCAAGGTCATCGTTGTCAATAATGGGGAATGGCAATGACAGTTGACGACAACTGTTGGGGCCAGGCGACAAGAGGTTCGCCTCGGGGCCAACGCTTGTTCCCACAGCGGTCACGACTTCTTCACGAATCGCGTCGAGTGGCGGGTTGGTCACCTGAGCAAACAACTGCTGGAAGTAGTCGAACAACAAACGTGAACGTGCCGACAACACAGCAATGGGCGTGTCGGTGCCCATTGAACCGAGTGGCTCCATTGCATTCTTAGCGGTGGGCGCAAGGATGATCTTGAGTTCTTCTTCGGTGTAGCCAAACATTTGTTGCCGGCGAGCGACGCTGTCACGACTGTGAACAATGTGCTCACGTGCAGGCAACTCATCAAGATGTGTCACACCCTGCTCAAGCCATTCTTCGTATGGGTGCTCGGACGCAAGTTCCATCTTCACTTCATCGTCATCAATGAGACGACCCTGTGCTGTGTCAATGAGGAACATGCGGCCGGGCTGCAAACGACCCTTGCGGATGATTCGTGATTGATCAATGTTCAACACGCCTGCTTCAGACGCAAGCACAACGAGGTCGTCTTTGGTGATCCAGTAACGGCCGGGACGAAGACCATTGCGGTCAAGTACTGCACCAATCAGTGTTCCGTCGGTAAAGCACACGTCAGCGGGGCCATCCCATGGCTCCATCAACGAAGAATGGAATTGGTAGAACG
>WLHL01000035.1 GCA_009702755.1 Actinomycetota bacterium | reverse complement strand
TCGACCTGGTCACAGCATGGATCTCATTGAGTCACTCGGACTCATGCCCTACATCGACTTTGTTTCCGGTGTCAGTGATGAACGCATCGTTGAGTTGTACGCAGAAGCAGAACTCGCAGTTGTTCCAAGCCTGTACGAAGGCTTCAGTCTTCCCGCCATTGAAGCCATGAGTACAGGTATCTGTCTTGTCGCAACCGATGGTGGTGCACTCCCCGAAGTCACTGGAACAGATGGCGACACCGTTCTGCAGTGCCCAGCAGGAAACGCATCCGCATTAGCGGCCACTATTCGCCGCGGTCTCGACAGCCCCGAACTTCGTGCGCGCGTCGGAGAGAACGGTCGCCAACGCGTCGTGTCGCGCTGGAGTTGGAGACACTGCGCACAACTCACTGTTGAGCAGTACCGCGAGGTTCTCGAAATGCCGCACAACCGAGCCAAATTGCAAAAGCGGGGATAACACCATGCTCACTATCCGATTCAACAAACTCGGTCTCCGCCCTGGAGACAAATTTCTCGATGCAGGCGCCGGTTTCGGTCGCCATGCCTTTGAAGCAGCTCGCCAAGGTGCAACCGTGTACGCACTTGACTGGGCACAAGAAGAAGTCGTCGGTACTCGCGCAGTCTTTGGTGGCATGGTGCACGAACGCGAAATCCCACGGGCCAACTTTGGTGGCGTTCTTCGCGGTGATGCAACACGTCTCCCCTTCGCTGATAACACGTTTGATTGTGTTGTCACCTCCGAAGTGTTGGAGCACATCCAAGATGATGTCACTGCAATCTCCGAACTACATCGAGTATTGAAGCCAGGTGGATCTCTTGGTGTCACAGTGCCCACGTGGTGGCCAGAGAAAATCAACTGGATGTTGTCTGACGAATATCACGCTCCGAAAAGCGTTGGTGGGCACGTGCGCATCTATTCCGCAACAGAACTCAAGGCCAAGTTGCAGTCAGCTGGCCTTGAAGTACGTGACTCACATCATGCACACGCACTTCACTCGCCGTATTGGTGGCTGAAGTGTGCAGTAGGACCTCGCAACGAAGATCATCCACTCGTGACCAAGTATCGCAAGCTGTTGGAGTGGGACATCATTGAGGGTCCAAAGTCGATGCGCATCGCAGAACGTGTGCTCAGTCCAGTGCTTGGAAAAAGCTTCATTGTGTATTCAACGAAGCCAGTCACAGTGGGTGCACGCGTATGACATCTCGCATGCCCCATCTCCCAGGCATCTTGACCACAGCCGACCTTGCAAAAACGGCTGATTCCATTGAGGCTTTACAGCTGTCCAACGGAATGATTCCTTGGTATCCCAACGGACACTGTGATCCTTGGAATCACGTCGAGACTGCCATTGCGCTTGACATTATGGGTCGTCATGACGCAGCTTTTGCCGCCTACACGTGGCTCGCCAACAACCAAGACGCCACTGGTTGGTGGTTCAACTACTACATGCCTGACGGAACAATTGAAGATCGCAAACTCGACACGAATGTGACGGCATACATTGCCGCAGGTGTATGGGCACACTGGCTGTGCACCCGAGACACGAAAGCTATTGCTGCTTTGTGGCCCACAGTTCGCAATGCACTCAACTGGGTAATGGACATGCAGCGCCATGATGGCACCATCACTTGGGCGCGTGAAGTTGACGAAAAACCATGGGATTATTCGTTGCTCACTGGTTGTTCTTCCATTCGCCATGCTCTTCATTGCGGTGCGGCTCTCGGAGATCTCCTCAATGATCCACAGCCACAATGGACAACAGCTGCCGATGCAATTGATCGCGTGATCAACACCGATCTCGGAGCCTTTGAGTCAAAAGATCGCTGGGCGATGGACTGGTACTACCCCGTTCTGACCGGCGCAATGACAGGCGTGCGCGCAAAAGCACGTCTCGCGGAAAGCTGGGACAAGTTCGTGCTTGATGACCGCGGCGTTCGTTGTGTCTTCGATGAGCAGTGGGTGACAGCAGCAGAAACCAGCGAATGCTCCATCGCGCACTGTGCAGCTGGTGACAGAGAAACTGCCTCAGAACTCCTGCTGTGGACGATGCCTCATCGCCGCGAGGACGGGGCATATTGGACAGGCATCGTGTATCCGTCCGACCCAGACAAGACAATGGTGCACTTCCCAGCCGATGAGTACAGCGCGTACACCGCTGCAGCCATCATCATGGCCGCAGACGCAATTTGTGGTGGCTCACCTGCATCATCGCTGTTTACAAAGCCGATGGCACGCAAGAATGCGCACATGCAGGTTCCCGCGCTCTAGTTATGCGCGACGCAGAATTCGCAACGAACCTTCAACGCCAATCTCCTTAAACAATCCGCTGGCAATAGCCGGCAGGTAAATGTTCTCGTACGGAGGACGACCACCATCTGCTGGGTTGGGAAATACATCATGAATCGCCAGGGTTCCACCTCGCGCAACACGTGGCGTCCACAACTCATAATCAAGAGTTGCTGGCTCGACTCCATGGCCGCCATCGACAAACAGGAAGGACAATTCAGTGGTCCAACTCTTCGCCACTGCGGGCGAGTCGCCGACAACGGCAATCACCACGTCCGTCAGGCCTGCGTCAACAATCGTGGCGCGAAAACGAGGCAGCGTGTCCATACGCCCGGTGCGCTCATCAACAAGATCTGGCTCGTGCCATTCCCATCCGGGCTGATTCTCTTCACTGCCCATGTGATGGTCGACAGCGAACACAGTTCGACCAGTTTCTCGCGCAGCTCCACCTAACCACACGGTGGAACGACCACAGTACGAACCCACTTCGAGAAATGGGCCTGCGGCATTAGCAGCAGCGTCAACAGCAGCCGCATACAACGCATCGCCTTCGTTCTCGGGCATGAAACCCCGTGCAGCAAGTGCATGTGCACGCAGAGATGTGTTCAAACTCACCATGTGTCCCAATGAATAATGCTGTCGGCTGCAGGGCGCGCAGCTGGTTTGAAATCAGTGCCAACGGTGTACGCAAGCGGAGACAAGCATGCTTGCTGCACCGTGTCGAAAGGAATTCCCACGATGTCTGCAACCTGTTGTTCCATCATCAGGTGCACAGTTGTCCATGCAGTGCCAAGCCCACGTGCTCGTGCGGCGAGCATGAAACTCCACATTGCGGGCAAGACGTTGCCCATCATTGATGCCACCATCATCGCTGGTGCACCCTCGACGCGTGACCCCACGTTGCATGCAAGAACAAGTGCAGGCGCATCCCCCATCCGCTCACCAAGGAAATCAGCTGAGGATGCCGACCGTGATTGTTGGGCATTCTCCGCAGCATCTCCCTTATCAATGGAGCCGATATAGATGCCATCAAGTGAGCGATAAATCTCATAACACTGGCGATACACCTCGCCAATTGCTTGGCGCTTTGCCTCGTCTCGGATCACAACGAACTGCATCGTCATGTTGTTGGAGCCGGACGGCGATTGCATCGCAACTTCGACACACTCGCGAATCACAGAATCTTCCACTGGGCGGGAAAAATCAAGACGCTTTCGTACCGCACGTGTCGTTGTGAGTAATTGGTCAGCATCTAGAGGTAAAAGAGCCATAAAACGACCCTACTATGGGGTCATGGCCACCCCACTTGACGCACTTGTTTCCCTACTCGATCTCGAAGTCATTGAAGTCAATATCTTTCGTGGACACTCCCCTGAAGAAAATGCCGTTCGTGTCTTTGGTGGCCAAGTAGCAGGGCAATCTCTCGTTGCCGCGTCTCGCACGGTTGATGAACCATCTCGCCATGTTCATTCGCTACATGCATATTTCCTGCGTCCAGGTGACCCCAGTGCTCCCATCCTGTACCAAGTAGATCGCCTGCGCGATGGTCGTAGCTTCACCACTCGTCGTGTCGTTGCGATTCAGCACGGCGAAGTCATCTTCAACTTGCAGGCCAGCTTCCACGCAGCAGAACCTGGACTCGACTGGCAAATACCTGCGCCGCTTCACTTGCCCGAACCAGAAACCTTGCCCGACTTCAAAACTCGAATGGCTCCGTTCAAAGAACAGATGGGCGAATGGTACGACCGCCCTCGCCCCATCGATCTTCGCTACATCGATGGATCCCCTTATGAGCGCCAAGGTGTGGAGAGCAACGGACAAAAAGTGTGGTTGCGCGCCGACGGAGTGTTACCTGAGGACCCTGTGCTGCATGCGTGCATCGCAACCTATGCCAGTGACATGACTCTTCTTGACACCACCTTGTTGCCACACGGACTCGGCTGGAGCGAAGGCGGAGTCCAGATGGCCAGCCTCGACCATGCAATGTGGTTCCATCGTCCCTTCCGTGCCGACGACTGGCACCTCTACGACCAGCATGCAATCTCCACATCAAATGCTCGCGGTCTCGCTGGCGGATCCATCTACACACAAGACGGCCACCTTGCTGTCACGGTTGTGCAAGAGGGTCTCATCCGGGTGAAACCCACTGAATAATGCGTCGTCTTGTCGTCACCCTCTCAGTCATAGTTCTGACTGCGTGTTCACAAGGGACAACAGACACCACATCGACTTCAACCTCGTCGGTCGCACCCAATGCTTCCGTGTCGTATTCAACGCAGAAAATCGGAGCACTAGAAGGCGCTGTCGATTTAGTTGAGCGTTCAGCAGAGGACAACTGGTTCTATGTCGTTTCTCAAAAAGGGACTATCGAGCGATGGACACGAGATGGGAAACGGATCGACACAGTCCTAGACATCTCCGCGATGACAACTGGCGAAGGCGAACGAGGACTCTTAGGGTTTGCAATTCGTCGTCTCGCATCGAAGACAGACGCATTTATCAACTACACGAATAAAGACGGCAACACTGTGGTTGCGTGGATTGCAGTCAATGAAGACGGCACTCTCGACAACTCAGGCAGCATTACTGGAACAACCTTTCTCACGATTGAACAGCCATACGCCAATCACAATGGTGGCGGGCTAGCCATTGGTCCCGACAATTACCTCTACATCGGCACCG
This sequence comes from Actinomycetota bacterium, assembly GCA_009702755.1. Lineage (GTDB taxonomy): Bacteria > Actinomycetota > Acidimicrobiia > Acidimicrobiales > Ilumatobacteraceae > UBA2093. The sequence continues at coordinate 12,926 of WLHL01000035.1, read as the reverse complement.
GAGATGGCGGCAGTGCAAACGACCCTGAGCGTCGTGCCCAAGACACATCAAGCTTGTTAGGCAAAATTCTTCGTATTGATCCCAACAACATTGATGGCGTGGGCAACGACGGATACACCATCCCTGCCGACAATCCCTACGTCAACGTGGCAGGAGCACGCCCTGAGATTTGGTCCATTGGACTACGCAATCCATGGCGCTTCACCTTTGATGAGTTTGGAAATCTTTGGATTGCAGATGTCGGCCAAAACAAATGGGAAGAAGTCAACGTAGCAATGGGCAGTCGCACGCAGGGCGGCGGCAAGGGTGCCAACTTTGGCTGGAGCGCGTATGAGGGGTCACAGCGTTTCAACTCTGACGTTGTTGCATCCGATCCATTGATGCCCATCCACGAGTATCCCCACGACAACGGAGCATGCTCTATCTCTGGCGGGGCAGTAGCCACCAACACCACTGCGATGGGTCGCGCCGGGTGGTTCTACTTTGGCGATTACTGCACAGGTGAAGTCACGGCAATTCTCACCAATGGCGAGAACACCGTCGGAACCGAGACAGTTCTCAGCGATATGGGGAACATCACTGCGATTCGTTCGACGAACAATGCGATGTATGTGTTGACACAGAAGGGTGAAGTTCACCAACTCATCGTCACGCGCAACTAGTTAGCGACGCACACCCATGAACATGCCACGCAACGCTTGGTAGTTCTCAATACAGTGCCCGGCACCCAGAACCACAGCTTCTAGTGGTTGAGATGAAATCTTTACTGGTACTTCTGTTTCGCGTTCAATGCGTTCTGCAAGACCGCGCAACATTCCACCACCGCCGACGAGATACATACCGCGTGCCAAAAAGTCTTGAGCAAGTTCAGGCGGGGCCTTTGCCAAACAACGCTTCACCGATAACACCATCGCAGCAACTGGTTCATCAATTGCAAAACGAACTTCTTCTGCTGTGAGGCGAACAGTCTTCGGCAAACCTGTGACTAAGTCACGACCACGAATATCTGCACTTCGGTCTTGCGGACCAGGCTCTGCAGAACCGATCTGAATCTTGATTTCTTCTGCGGTACGTTCACCGATTGCAACACCATGTTCACGGCGAACATAGTTCTGAATTGCCGCATCAATATCGAAACTGCCGACACGAATGGCCTCAAGTGCAACAACGCCGCCAAGACTGATCACTGCTGTTTCTGTAGTTCCGCCGCCAATGTCAATCACCATGTTCCCGACAGGTTCATCAATCGGTAGATTGGCACCAATTGCTGCCGCCATCGGCTGTTCAATCAACTGCGCGTCAGATGCACCAGCGCGTCGTGTCGCGTCTGTGACTGCTCGGCGTTCTACTTCCGTAATTGCCGAAGGCACGCAGATAACAACCTTGGGGCGAGTAAATCGAGACACACCAACACGCTGCAAAAGCAGGCGAATCATGCGTTCTGTGATGTCAAAGTCGGTGATTGCACCACCGCGCAAAGGACGCACGGCCACGATGTAACTCGGCGTACGCCCGATCATGTCCCACGCCTCATGACCAGTGGCAAGCACTTCACCGGACTGACGATTAACGGCAATCACGGAAGGTTCATTCAGAACAATGCCGCGACCCTTCATGTACACCAGCGTGTTCGCTGTGCCAAGGTCAATTGCGAGGTCACGTGCCATTAACGGCTCCACCGATCATCTTGATTGTTGTGATGCACAGAATTACGACGAGCTTCCGGAGACAATGCATCGATGTGGCGACGAAAGTGTGCAATGCCATCATCAATGCGACTCTTGCGATTATCGAGATACACGAGAACCAACAATGTCCCTCCTGAAATCACCGCCATGAACGTAAAGAATGTTGTGATGAAAGATAATGCAATCATTGTTGTCCTCCGACTTTGCCTGGCTGCACAATGTCGTGCGCTCCCGTACCCCAATCAGACCCGCCGGACCAGTTCTCTTTTTTCCAGATAGGAGCACTCTCTTTCAATGCATCAATCGCGAATCGTGCGGCATCAAATGCGACAGGTCGATGCGCAGATGACACAGCAACGACAACAGAGGATTCACCGAGAGCAAGTTCGCCGGTGCGATGCAAGATTGCAATCCGACGTGCATCAGGGAAGCGCACTCGAGTCTCAGCTGCAATTTTTGTGAATGATGGAATCACGGCATCTTCATAGGCCTCGTACTCGAGCGATGTCACATCATTTCGTCCGTCGGCATGATCACGAACAGTGCCAGAAAAGAGGACCACGGCACCACAGTCGGGCCGAACTGCCCATTCATAGATACTGGCAATAGGCAATTCATCAGCGGTCAAAGCAAACCACTCATCCCCTTGTCCTTGTGCCATCACCCTGTCATCGTACCCCTACCCACCTGGGGTGAACCTGCGATGCCGACATCACTGACAACCTCTTTGCGATTACTCTCGTCTCTTCGTGACGTCCGACGAATTTGAAAGAGAACACAAGGCTCCTCTCTCGCCCGATGAACGCTTCTGGCGACACCCCACCGAACTGGCCGATGTCGAACGCAACAAGCACCTCTCGTTCGTACCACCCCTTGGTCGAAGGCTGACTGCCATCACCGCAACGGTCAGTGTCATCGCCTCTTTTGCGATCCTAAGCGTCGCTATTCCCGAGGGAATCAGGGAGTTTTCAGAAGCTGAAGCCGTCGCAGTCACCACCACCGTCGACGTCCCGCATGTTAAGGGCGCCATGTCAACACTGGTCGCAACGGCAACAAGCGCCAAAGGGGCCACCACCGCAATCTCCATCGGTTCCAATTCATGGGTGGTCGCTGCAGAAGCAGTTGACCTCAACGAGCCCATCTGGTTGTCCAGTGGCACAGGGGAAAAAGTTCGGGTGCCCTATATCTCCCTCAACGACGACGCCACTGTCGTCCTGTTGCGCCTCACCAAAAACCAAAGCGCGGCAGCGGCAGAACAATGGGATAGGTATCTGAATCCCACGTCACCAGATGAGCTGGAGAAATTCTCGATTGTCGACCGATATGGAGTCCACCATCTCGGATATGAGCAAAGTGTTCGCCACATGGCCAAGCCAAAAGAACTCCCGCTATTGACCGACTCTCCTATCGATGGCGTCGCTGCCTTCATTGACAAGATGATGAATGTCGTGGGCGTCGCTTTCGACAGTCATCACAGCACGTGGTACCTGCCGAAGGACTCACTTCTCTCCCTCCTTGCAGAAGCCCCTCAAAGCGCCCCCCAATAGAGGCTGCACTCACATAACCTGAAGAGCATGGCGGACAACGACCCCACCCCGTTTAATCCCTTTGGTGGCATGCCGTTCTTCAACGACATGATGCGGGCAATGTCTCAACAGGGGCCGCTGAATTGGGACTTAGCTCAGCAGTTTGCACAACTCGGAGCTGTAGGTGACACCGTTGACCCTGAACCTGATGCATCCACTCGCATCGCCTACAACGCACTCGCCGACATTGCTGACATGCATGTACGCGAGATCACCACATTGTCGACTGGACCACGAGATCGACATGTTGAAATTCTCACAACAACACGTGCGAAGTGGGCCCAACGAACTCTGACTGATCTACGCCCACTCTTTACAAATCTCGCGACTGCACTTAACCGACATGAGGAGTCACCGGACACTCCTGATGATCCCATGGCTGCGATGCTGGCGAATCTTTCATCCATGATGGCTCCCGCCATGATGGGAATGTCCATTGGCTCCATGATCGGGGCCCTTGCGTCGCATGCGTTGGGCCAGTACGAGTTGCCTCTCTCACGCCCTCATGCATCTGAGATCCTGGTGGTGTCATCATCAGTCGACTCATTCGCCAATGACTGGAGCATCGCAACTGATGACATGCGGATGTGGGTACTCATTCATGAACTCGCATCACACGCCATCTTGGCCTCGGCGGCAATTGATCAAGGACTGACTGCACTTGTGCAACAACATGTTTCAGCATTCCGCCCCGACCCTCAAGCCCTGATGGACAGCATTGGCGAGCTCGACCCATCCGACCCGGATGCAATGGCACGAATCCAGGGTGTTTTCTCTGACCCAATGGTTCTCATGGGTGCCATGCGTTCCCCCGAGCAAGAGGCGATGGCACCACTTCTTGATGCCCACATTGCAGCAGTGTCTGGCTACATCGATTTTGTTGTTGACTCGGTTAGCGCGCGCCTTCTCGGAGCGTCTTCTCCTATTGCAGAAGCAGTCCGACGCCGCCGTGTTGAGTACGGAGCAGACGGACAATTGATTGAACGCCTTCTCGGAGTGTCATTGACACGTGAGCAACAGCAGCGCGGTCGCTCTTTCGTTGAAGGTGTTGTTGAAAGAAATGGTGCTCCGGCCCTGATCCCAATGTTGGAGAAGGCCGAGAATCTTCCTACTCCGAACGAAGTGGAAGCTCCGGGTCTCTGGCTCGCCCGCCTCGAGCTCTCGTAGAAATACCGCCAGCTCGGTAGTACATCGCAGCGCCAGCGATACCGACGACGGCCACAACCACAAAACCAATCTGACCACTCGGACTAAAGATCACCGGAATAATGCCGCCGATGACCCAGGCCAACTGATTCTTTGTTTCAAACTGTGCAAATGCACGACCACGGTTTGCATCAGGTGCATCACTTTGCACCGTTGAATCAAACGACAACTTTCCAATCGTTCCTGCCGCATTAACAATTGCAGCAAGAAGAATTCCGCCTACAACCCTGTCGTACCACGCAGCGATAATTCCCGATACTCCTACAGCTAACAGTGCAGTCAACATCATCATTGATTCGCGCATGTGCTTCTTCATGAATGGTCCGAAAGTGTTCGCACCAAGAACAGCAACACCAATCATTCCGAGAGCAAAGCCAAACCACGCGGTGCCTGCCACTTCACCACGGAGCCAAAAAGCCAAATGGAAGAACATGAACCCAACACATCCGCGAAGAATGCGCATTGCATTTCCCGTCGAGACAATTGATGAGGAGTGAAGTTCTTCAATTTCAAGCTGCTCAGCAGGACGGGTCGCAATTGCTGACTTCGGCAAGCGATATGCATTCAGGGCCGCGAACAGAAAGGCCAACATGCCGAAGCCCAGTGCGAGGGTTGAACTTATTACCTGCAGAAGAGCGATGGGGGCAGCGACGACAAAACCAGTCAGGCCTGCAATCTGGCCTAATTTGCTGTTTGCTTTGACTAGGTCCTCTTCATCTTCCTCGACAGTGGGGACAATTGCCGACTTCGCAATTGCATATGTCTTGCCCAAAATCATCGAGCTAAAGACAAGTAGGTACAGACCAATCGAAGGAACAATTTCTTTGGAACTGAGTACTTGAGAAATTCCCAGCAGTACAAGAGCTCGCAAGATACCCACCAGAATGACCACCATGCGGTGACCACCCTTCATCCGGTCGATGCGCGGCCCAATAAGTGGGCTCACCACTGCGAATGGGGCCATGCTGACAGCAAGGAACAAGATGATCTTGCCTCGCGCTGCATCGGGGCTCACCGACAAGAAGAGGGAATCCGCCAAGGCAATCGCCATTGCGGTTTCACCCACAGTCATCAAAGAATGCGTGCGCTTCAGTCTGTCGAACGCAGGAATGGGAGGAAGTCGATACTCCTCAGATGACCTAGTTCCTGCGCGACGCTTCACATCTTGATGTTAAGCGTTACGTGGCTTGTCATATTTGTATCCCAAGCCACGGATTGTGATGATCCGCGTCGGAACCGCCGGATCATCCTCAATTTTTGAACGCAAACGTTTGATATGGACATCAAGTGTCTTGGTATCGCCCACATAGTCAATGCCCCACACGCGATCAATCAGAGTTTCACGAGGCAACACTCGTCCTGCATTCGCGAGAAGCAAGTGCAACAACTCGAACTCTTTCAGAGGCAACTTGTGAGACTCACCCCGGATAGTCACATCATGTTCATCAGGATCAATCGCTACATCTCCGACCTCAATTGATGAACCAGAGATTTCTCCACCGCGCGTCGCAGTTGGAACTCGTCGCATGACAGCACGCATACGAGCAGTGAGTTCACGTAAGCGATACGGCTTTGTCACATAGTCATCTGCACCGACTTCAAGACCCACCACTGTGTCAATCTCTGCGCCTTTTGCAGTCACCATGATGATCGGAGTTGTCGATTTCTTCCGCAATTGTCGACATACATCAATGCCTGACATCTTGGGCAACATGACGTCGAGGAGAACCACGTCCGGCTTCACAATGTCGAACATGTCGAGTGCCTGCAGACCATCTCTGGCCACTTCCACACGGAAGCCTTCTCGCTTCAAACCCACTTTGAGTGCCTCAATAAAAGACTCTTCATCTTCAACGACAAGAACTGTCGGAATGCCTTGGGCAGCTGGTGCGTTCATATCTAGTTCTTATCGTGCCTTATTTGGACCCGTGAATACTCGGAAATCGAAGAATAAAGGTAGAACCTTCACCTTCTCGTGACCGTACGTTCACCTCGCCGCCATGGTTGGTCACGACATGTCGAACAATCGATAGACCCAACCCAGTACCACCAGTGCCTCTACTACGCGCCCGATCCACTCGGTAGAAGCGCTCGAAGATGCGGTCGAGGCTGGCCATCGGGATTCCAATACCTTGATCAGCCACCTGCAACTCAACAGACTCATCAATAGTTACTAATGAAACCGTCACGAGGCCTCCTTCATCGCTGTACTTCACTGCATTGTCGACGAGGTTGCTGACGGCAGAGACCAACTGGAAATGATCGCCCTTGATTGTTGATTCGTCCATCGACTTCTCAAATGCGATAGCAACCCCTTGTCGAGACGCCAATGGGAGGGCACGATCAATTGCTTCTGCAATGACATCGTTGAGATCAACAGGGGCTGAGAGCATTTCTCCACCCATCTCAATACGGGAGAGTTCGAGAAGTTCATCGATTGTTCGCGACATTCTCTCCGACTCAATAATCATTCTGCGCACTAAACGAAGAACCAATTCGTCTTCAGTTTCACCTTCAATAGTCTCTGCCAACACAGAAATGGCGCCCACTGGCGTCTTCAGTTCATGGCTCACATTTGCAACAAAGTCAGTGCGCACTTGGTCCAACATCCATCGCTCGGTGATGTCGTCAATTGTTGCGATCGAGCCACCTTCTGGAAGAGGCGTGACGCGCACGTCGAGCACTCGTTGCGGTGGCCCAGCCAGCTCTATCTGCTCTGAACCCAACTGACCAATCGACGCGAGGCGAACGAGTCTCTCAATGACCTCTTCAACCAGCACGTCAACATGACGCATTCCCGTAACTTCTGCAGCAGCTCTGTTGCGAAAAATCTCTTGACCGTTATCGCCGACAACCACCACACCCAGAGGCAAGGCATCTAACACATTGAGGGTCTCATCACTTTCGGCAGGCACATCAAGTGTCTCAACACTCTCGACTGACGGGACCACGACTATCTCGTGATTTCTTCGCTGCCAAAAAACAACCGACCATCCGACAACTGCAAGAGCAGCAAAGACGTACAGCATCGGAGAAGTTATTTCTTAGTCGCCTGTGACGATGGGGATTCCATCCGTGTCGTCATTGGGGCGTGGAATTCCATTTTTGTACCGTGCAGCACCTTTGTGCTCAGGCAACCAACCGGTAACGACATACTGCACGCGTTCACCAATGTTCACCGCGTGGTCACCAATGCGTTCGTAGAAACGGGCGACCATTGCCATCTGGATAGCAACTTGCAGATCCATCTGGTCATTTGTGTTGCTCTCCATGATGGTGCGCACCAATTCACGTTGAAGACCGTCAAGATACGAATCCATGTCGTCAATTGCTGCCGCCTTCGACGCATCATTTTCTTCAAAGGACTCCAACGCAGCTTCAAACAATTGCTGCGCCTGTTCGCTCATTCGAGTAATCAACCCACGCAGACGAGGATCAAGTTCATGACCATAGATACGTCGAGCTGCCTTACAGATGTTGACGGTCAGGTCTGCAGAACGTTCAATGTCGCCCACCATTTTTACAATCGCAACCAACTGACGAAGGTCTCCGGCAACGGGGGCCTGCAGCGCGATGAGTTGGTAACAGTGCTCTTCAAGTTCGACAGAGAGTGCGTCGATGCGATCATCATCTGCGATCAATGCATTGGCACCGTCTAAGTCGCCATTCAACAAAATGTTGGTCGCACGAGGAATGGCCTCAATGACCGCCGCGGCAAGGCGAGCCAAGTCCGTCCGGGCACCTTCCAGCTGGTTGTGGAAGCCTTTACGAAGTTCATCCATCTGAGCACCCTCACTTGCGTATCTTGTTTGACAACAGCCGGAGCCTTGTCAAGAACTAACAAACACAGGCTAGTTCCAGGTTCACACTATGAAAGGCCTGAAATCGCCCCATCGGTAATCAGAAGGTGAATTTCAGGGGAACCTGCGATGACATTCCGTCAGAGGCCCTGCCATTGCTCAGCTGGCGATGGAAACAGTTGCCCCTAGGAATTCCTGCAACATGCCGACACGTTCCTGTGCAGCGAAGACATTGAGGGCTGCTGATTCTGCAGTTCCCCCAGTGTGACGAGGAACAAGGGTAATGACATCGTTGCGCAATGTCATCGAAACATCTTCCACGCTTTGATCATGGGACCGATCAAGCCCCGTGGCAATACGAATAATTCCCGCCATCAACTCAATGTCATGTTGACGGTCTTCTGTCATTCGTGCGAAATCTGCATGACTTGGTTTTGGAGCGCTCTTTCGGTGGTAGCGAGCCGTCAAAGCAATCACTTCGATCTCTTCATCTGTGAAACCCATGAGGTCAGCATTTCGGATGATGTAGTACGAGTGATGATGATGCTTCGAGTACGCCACGGCATTGCCCACATTGGCAAGAAGTGCTGCAGCTTCCATCAGCCGTCCCAGAGATGCGTCAACGTCAAACTTCCGTGAAACAAGAGTGAGAATCTTGCGCGACAACATCGCAACATGACCGCTGTGTGTCATGTCAACAGAGCACCGCTCTGCAAGTCGCAACACACTGCCAAGACCCGCATCGACGGCATCGGCGTCAAGGAGACCCTTATGTTGAGCGGCATCAACAAGGACGCCTTCACGAAGCGCATATTCACTGAATTCAAAAGCCTCAATGCGTAAAGCTTTTGCGACTTCTTCCAGAATCACTCCACCCGCAACAATGATGTCGCTTCGCTTGCTATCCATTCCCGGCAGTTCTTGCCGTGATTTTGAATCCTCACAATTCAAAATCTTTCGCATAATGGATGCGAACTCACTCTTCGAGAATGAGAAACCATTCATCGAAAGTGGCACACGATTGTCTCGATCATGAGCAATCAAGCGAGCAATGGTCTCTGATGTTCCCGATGACACAACGACACGCGAATATCCCATCTCACGAATCTCATGTGCCAACGGAGCAATCACCGATGAAACATGAGCGCGCATTCGACGAACTCCACCTTCGCCAGCATCGCCACCAGGAACAAACGCGTCTGTCAGACGAACTGCACCGACCTTCAAACTCTGGGCAAGACGCAATTGACCTTTGACTGAGATACAAAACTCAGTGGAGCCACCGCCAATATCGATCGTCAAAACTGGTTCCGCACCAAATGCGAGAGACTGCTGCACGCCAAGATGAATGAGTCGAGCTTCCTCATTGCCGCTGATGACTTCAACAGAGATACCCACTTCATTTCGCGCACGGTCCAGGAAGTCGTTCGCGTTACTTGCTTCGCGAACCGCACTCGTTGCCACTGCCCGAATATCTGCATTGTGGGCATCTGCAATCTGCTTCATGCGACTGAGGGCAATCACTGCGCGCTCAATGGCCTCAGGGGTCAACTGGTCCATGCCTTGGGCCCCCGAACCGAGCCGGACGACCTCTTTCTCGGAGGACAACACGTGGAAACCGTGGGCGCCAATTCGAGCCACCACCATGTGAACACTGTTCGTCCCCACATCAATCGCAGCAATAACGGGATTTTCCCCAGATTTTTTCGACTTCACCTCAATACACCCCACTATATGAACCGAAATTGAAGGTTGGGTAAATATCCGCCCTTGCTCCTGTTTCATATAGTCGTTTCGTGTAATTCATTTGTACGGTTTCTGTGGTGAAGTCACATTTTGTCAACAGAGAACTTAGTTGGCTGGAGTTCAATCGCCGAGTCTTGGCCTTGGCCAATGAAACCTCCGTGCCGCTTCTCGAACGATTGAAATTTGTTGCCATCTTTAGTTCGAATCTTGATGAGTTCTTCCAGGTGCGAGTTGGCGCACTTCACGACCAAGAAGAAGCCCGTGTTGCAGTCCGCAGTATTGATGGACTCACCGCCACAGATCAGTTAGGGCGTATTCGTTCTGAAGTCATGCAACTTGCAGCGCAACGAGATGTTGTTCTTCGTACTTTGTTGCAGTCTCTGAGAACAGAAGGAATTTCGCTCCTTCAACATGAAGAGTTAGACGCAGGCCAACTCGATTTTCTTGATGTCTACTTCGACAAGCGCATTCTTCCGATGCTCACTCCACTCGCCGTAGACCCAGCTCACCCTTTTCCGTACATCTCTAATCTCGCGCTCAGCATTGGCGTCATTGTCACTGATCCAGACTCATTGGAAGAACGTTTTGCGCGCGTCAAGGTTCCGACCACACTCGACCGTTTCATCGAGGTAGGCAGAAACAAGTACGTCACCCTAGAAACAATCATCATTCATCGCCTGGGCAGTCTCTTCCCCGGAATGAACGTGTCAAAGGGACACGTATTCCGCGTGACCCGCAATACCGACCTCAGTATTGATGCCGACGAAGCGGAAGATCTCCTCACTGCAGTCGAGCTAGAACTGCGTACCCGACGTTTTGGAAACCCTGTGCGTCTTGAGGCAGAGCAAGGCATGGACCCGCGAGTTCTGGCACTGGTTCTTGAGGAACTTGAGCTCGACCCTATTGACGTCTATTTCAATGAGTTGCTGATTGATACCGCTGACTTGTGGCAACTTCACAAAATCCAATCGCCAGAGTTGCATGACATGTCATGGAAGTCTGTGACAGCAGGTCGACTGGCAGTTGCTGAAGAAATCGGAGAATCCTTCTTCAGCGTGATTCGGCATCGCGAACTCATGGTGCATCACCCGTATGAATCCTTTAGTACGTCGACGGAAGAATTCATTCGCCAAGCCGCCAAAGACCCCAAAGTACGTGCAATCAAGGCCACGTTGTACCGAACTTCTGCAGACAGCCCCATTGCAAGAAACCTTGTGGCTGCTGCAGAACGTGGCGTGCAAGTTGTTGCGCTCGTTGAGCTCACTGCACGTTTCGACGAGCAAACTAATGTGCACTGGGCAAAAGCATTAGAACGTGCTGGAGCCCACGTTGTGTACGGAATGGTGGGTCTTAAGACCCATGCAAAGTGTCTTCTCGTTGTCCGCGAAGAAGACGATGGTCTTCGTCGCTATGCCCACATCGGTACCGGTAACTACAACTCAGTGACAGCGAAAATGTACGAAGACATTGGTTTGTTCACGTGCGACGATGCCATGACATCTGACGTTGCCAGCCTTTTCAACTATCTCACCGGCTTTAGTCACTCCCCACAGTTCCAACACCTCATCACTGCTCCACGCGATATTCGCAATGTCTTTCTTGAACTCATCGAGAAAGAGTCACGATTCGGGTCAGAAGGTCGAATTCAGATGAAGATGAATTCACTCGTTGACCACCGCATCATTACTGCATTAGAAGCTGCAGCCGAGAAGGGCGTGAAGATTGATCTTTTGATTCGTGGCATCTGTTCTCTCGACATGTCACAGTCCAAGAACAACAACATTCGTGTGCGTTCGATACTGGGTCGATTCCTTGAGCATTCACGTATCTACATCTTTGGCCATGGCAACGACGACGACACCACGAAGTTCCTCATTGGCTCTCCCGACATCATGCCGAGGAACCTTGACCTGCGCGTCGAAGTGTTGGCTCCTATTCGTCATCCAAAACACCAATCATGGTTAGTCAAAGTTCTCGACATTATGTGGAGCGAGGACGTAGTGCGCTTTGATCTCACTGCCGACAATTCATGGCTACGCGCAGGACCAGCTGACTTCACATTTGAGCACGACGCACAAGGTCGCCTGATGAAGTGGGCAACAGATCTGCAACTCAGTCAAGGCGTACCATCAGACTTCGACTTAGACGAAACACCTCGACGCATGCCTGGTTCTCCCCTGTATGCAGGTGTCAAAGAATGGTTCCGCGAACGCTTCTCCACCGACGACGACTCTGAAGAATCCACGACGGAATAACAAAAGAGCCACCCCTTTCGGGATGGCTCTTTCTGAAAAAGTGGTGAACTCAGTATTCGTAGTTCGGGTCACCCATGTCCCATTCAAGGGAAATGAGCTCGCGCTCCGCATCGCGAACGATGCGCGCCATGTTGCGGCGGAACTGTGGGTCGTCACGAGGCAACAGCACCAGACGAGCCAAGACACGAGAACGGAACTCATCAAGAGTTGTCTGATCGCCGTAATCGCCGTAGACCTCCCAATGAGGTGACACTGCACCGAGGTACACAATGCGTGCGTGCGCTGTAGGTGCTTGCGGAATCTGCGTGTCTGACATGGTGCCTCCGGTGGCAGTGACGTAGAGCACATGAAAATGCACATGTGCTTATCCACAAGCCTATCGGTATCGGGAGTTCTCCACTTATGAAGCTTTTTTGCCCTAATTCATTGAAGATTTGAATACTTGCCTGTGGATAAGCCAAATCTTTAACGAACCTTTACTTTCCCTTGCCTCATCGCAGTTCGAACCGTGCTTGACTGATGTTGCGGGAACTTCCCGCCATGTCTCGGCGTCATACAGACACCGACCGAGAGTGTTCTCAACGGGAGAACACAGCGAGGAGAGTCATGAAACTCACAGTGACAGTCAATAACGAAACAGAGAAG
>WLHL01000034.1 GCA_009702755.1 Actinomycetota bacterium | reverse complement strand
GCGGCTGCTGGCACGTAGTTGGCCGCATCTTCTTCTGCAGGTACCGTCATTTTCGTTCCTGCTGAAAGCGGTTTACGACCCGAAGGCCTTCTTCCCGCACGCGGCGTTGCTGTGTCAGGCTTGCGCCCATTGCACAAGATTCCCCACTGCTGCCTCCCGTAGGAGTCTGGGCCGTGTCTCAGTCCCAGTGTGGCTGATCATCCTCTCAGACCAGCTACCCGTCGATGCCTTGGTAGGCCATTACCCCACCAACTAGCTGATAGGCCGCGAGGCCCTCCCGAACCGAAATTCTTTCGTTACAAAGTGATGCCACTTCGTAACGGCATTCGGTATTAGCAGTCGTTTCCAACTGTTATCCCAAAGTTCGGGGCAGGTTCCTCACGTGTTCCTCACCCGTTCGCCACTAGGTCTTCCTCTGTATTGCTACAGAATGGACCTCGTTCGACTTGCATGTGTTAAGCCCGCCGCCAGCGTTCGTCCTGAGCCAGGATCAAACTCTCCATCAAGAACTTGTCACCGAAGTGACTGCGTTCTGGAAAGTCCGTGGTGTCCGGGGGGAATAACCCCGAGACACCAGTTCCTAACTTAATTGTTTTTTTTGTTTTGTTGGGATGGATGGTCTCCATCCCAGAATTGACAGACAGCTCCAATGGCAAAAAGCCACCGTGCTGCCCGCACTGGCGTTCAGTATTCTCTTCTGTTTTCAAGGAGCTAATGCTCTCGGTATATACCCCAAAGGGAATTGATACCGACCCCCTAATCCGCAACGAGTGCTTCTTAGGGGCGAGTGGCAATGCTAACGGCACGCCACAACCAATCACAACGCGGGTTTCCCACAAATTATGGGAATTCTTTGTTGTGCCCGGCAACCGTTAGGCCGAGACCTCAAAGAGGTGGTACGAGGTCTTGCCCTTACGGACCAAGACCCAGCGGTCATGCAGAATACCTTTATTTGCAAGGGTTTCCCCTTCTTCGAGGGTCTGACCATTGACCTTGAGGCCTTTTTGCTGGATCGTGCGGCGGGCATCGCTGTTCGATGTCACGACTCCGGCTCGAACGAGGAGCGCGATGGGGTCATCGAGCTCTGTTGAGGAAACAGCCGTTGTGGGGACCTCCGCGGCGACCGCGCGCAGTGCATCGATTGCAGCCGACGTCGGGTCTGCCCCGAACAGGATGTCAGCAGCGGCTTCAGCATTCTGCGCTGCTTCGGCTCCGTGCACCAGAGATGTCATCTCTGCAGCAAGTGAACGTTGTGCTGCACGCTTCTCTGGTGCTTGTTCATGTTCTGCGATGAGTGCACGAACGTCATCAAGCGATGCAAGTGAAAACTGCGGCAAGTATCGAACAACATCAGCATCAGCCATCTGCATCCAGAACTGTCGGAATTGATACGGCGATGTGCGTTGTGGATCAAGCCACACTGCACCGCCTGCAGTCTTTCCAAACTTCTGCCCATCACTGCGCGTTACAAGTGGCCACGTTGCGCCGAATGCACCACGTCCCAACGTCTTGCGAATTAAATCGATACCAGCAGTGATGTTTCCCCATTGATCAGATCCACCCATTTGCAACTCAACATCGTGAGTGGCGCAAAGATGCCTGAAATCATTGGCTTGTAGCAACATGTAACTGAACTCGGTGTATGACAATCCGTTCTCAGAGTTCAAACGATTCTTAACAGATTCTTTCGCCATCATCTGATTAACCGTGATGTGTTTGCCAACATCGCGCAGAAATTCCAGTGCACTGATGTTCGCAGTCCAATCAGCATTGTTCACCAAAGTTGCAGCGTTGGAACCAGGAGAAAAATCAAGAAGGTTCGCGAGTTGTTTCTTAATCGATTCAACATTGTGTTGCAGAGTGTCAGCATCAAGAAGATTGCGTTCTTCACTTTTGCCTGATGGATCCCCCACCATTCCGGTTGCTCCACCCGCAAGTGGGAAGGGACGATGTCCTGCCATCTGAAATCGGCGCAATGTGAGTTGACCCAAAAGATGACCCACATGGAGAGAATCTGCAGTGGGATCAAAGCCCACGTACACACCAATGGGGCCCGTACTGAGGCGCGCTTCAAGAGCTGCGGCATCGGTGGAATCATGGATGAGTCCACGTGTACTGAGTTCGCCCAAAAGGCCAGGATTTGTCACGCCTCTATGTTGCCATGAGTCATGTGAAGCGCAGCGAACCTATTATCGAGAGAGCATGTCTCTCCCCGGTCAATCATCACTCTTTGAAGAAGACCCCATGCTGGCAGCCCTGCGGGCACAGGCTCGGGTGTGTGGACCCCTCGGTTCCAAGATGTATGAAACCCTCTTTACCGAACTGGCTGATGACTACGAAGCAGGCGGGCGTATTTATGCGCTCTTGGCGGGGCGCAGTGCGAGACCTATCCATGACGCAGTACCACTTCGACTTGCCGGAGCAATTCATCGCGTTGTTCTCAGAGGTGAAGATGATCGTCTCGCTCGCCACTACCCCAGTGTTGGCGGTAAGCCCGGAGAAGACTTTGGCGCCGATTTCATTGGCTATGTGCGCGAACATCTCGATGAAGTGGAGAGTGGTTTAGCTAGTCAGGTACAGACAAATGAAGTGGGACGAAGCGTTGTGCAGCTGACCTTGAGTCATTGGCTGACAAAGTTTGGTGTTGAAGAGTTCGATTTCTTTGAAGTGGGTGCCAGTGCTGGACTAAATCTCAACTTCGACAAGTTCTATGGGTGCTTCGGACAATTGCGAATGGGTGACCCCACCTCCGAATTGCGTTTCATGGGTGACTGGTTTGGCAATGCACCACTGGTACCAAAAACCGGAGCACGTGTTGTCAATTGCAAAGGCGTTGATGTGTCCCCCATTGATGTCACTGACCCATCGCAAGAAATACGTCTCTTGTCGTTTGTCTGGCCGGACCAAAAAACACGTCTGCAACGAATTCGTGCTGCAATTGAGATTGCAAAAGAACATAAGCCAATCGTTGATACAGAGTCTGCAGACACGTGGATTGAGCGACAGTTGCGTGCTCACCGCGACAAGGCCACTGTCGTGTTTCATTCCATTGTGTGGCAGTACTTGGGACCCGACGTGCAGCGTCGTTTTCGACAAGCACTGGAAGATGCGTCCATCACAGCGACTCCTGAAAAACCATTGATATGGGCACGAATGGAACCTGCAGGAAAAGTTGCTGATGTTCGAGTCGCCATGTGGCGCGGAGGTGACCCGGAAGAGTTCCTTCTCGCCGAGATCGGGTATCACGGCCAGGAGATGAACTGGCTACTGCCCTACTAGCTCAGCGCTTTCTTCAAAGTGTCGGGAACAGGAGCCGGAGTATGCGTTCCTGGAGTCACGCTGACGTACGTGATGGTGCAATCGAAGATGGGTTGGTCTTTCACAGTCATCGACACTGATACATCAAACGACGTGTTTCCCCACCGTGTTGCTTCACAACGCGCGTCAATTGTGTCGCCATACGTTGCACCCTTATGCCACGTTGCCGTTGTGGTCTTCAACATGAAATCAAAACCGATGTCTGCCCAAGAAACAAGGTCGTCGAGATTGCCACCATTCATTGCGTTGACGCTCTGTCGCATCCACTGAGCAACAGCATCATCGGCATACATGAAGTAGTTGGCATTAAACACAACGTTCTGCATGTCGCATTCGTTGTAGCGAACTCGGATACGTTCCACAAATGTCATGACAATTTCGCCTTTGCTTGTGTGATCGCGTCAGCAAGACGCTGTTTCTGAACTGGTGCAGCTTCTGGTCCTGCGGCACCTGGGGTTCGACGATTGCCCACTGCAACACCTGGTGCAAACAACTGGGCAGCATCAGCGCCCAACTGCGGATGACCACGAACGATGTCGACCATCGGTGTTCCTGAAGCAAGGGCATCACGAACAACTTTGCCGACCACTGCATGCGCCTCACGGAATGGCATACCGCGTTGCACTAGCCATTCTGCGAGATCAGTCGCAACCAATGCTTCTGCGTCAGCACCCTTAGTCATTGCATCAACGTTGAAAGTTGCAGTCGCAATCATGCCGTTTAGGGCAACGAGCGCACGACGAACTTGATCCACCGAATCAAACAGTGGCTCTTTATCTTCTTGGAGATCGCGATTGTAGGCAAGTGGCAGACCCTTCAACATCGCAAGAACTCCGGTGAGATTGCCAATGAGACGACCTGCTTTACCGCGGGCAAGCTCGGCAATATCAGCATTCTTTTTCTGAGGCAGCATGGAAGAGCCCGTTGCATATGCGTCGTCGAGCGAAGCAAATCCGAACTCTGCGCTTGTCCACAGAACCCACTCTTCCCCAATACGAGACAAGTGAACACCAAGAAGTGCAATGTCGAACAGAATCTCGGCAACGAAGTCACGATCTGACACGGCATCAAGCGAATTTGCAAACGTTGTTGCAAAGCCCATCTCGCGTGCAGAAACGGACGGATTCAACGGCAAAGAAGAACCCGCAAGTGCTCCGGCACCAAGCGGCGACACATCGAGGCGTTCCAGTGCGTCTGCAAGTCGATCGGCGTCACGCAACATCGCCCACGCATGTGCCCGCAGATGATGCGAGAGCAGCACTGGTTGTGCATGCTGCACATGGGTATAGCCCGGCAAGCGAATAGCCGGATTGTTCGCATCAGCTTCTTGTGCCCGTGCTTCGAGCGTGTCCACGAGCGCCAAGATGAAGTCACGCACGGTGCGTACTTCCCTCTTGCACCACAGGCGAATTGCGGTTGCCACTTGGTCGTTACGGCTACGACCCGTGTGGATACGTCCGCCAGGTTCACCTGCAATCTGAGTGACACGACGCTCAACGGCCGTGTGAATATCTTCATCAGATGCCTCGAACACAAAAGTGTTTGATGCAAATTCCTGCGCAATTGCGTCCAATGCTGAGAGAACCTTGTCTCCATCATCCTTCGACATAATGCCGACAGAAATCAGCATCGTGACATGTGCTTTCGAGCCAAAGATGTCGTCTACCCAGAGACGCTTATCGAAAGAGAGACTCTCGGTGTATGACATCAATTCATCTGCCGGTGCAGAATCGAAACGACCATGCCACAGTGCCGCGCCTTCAGAAACGTTCTTCTCAGACATTGACTGTCCCCTTTCGACGCGGAATGCCGCCAGTGGCATCTGTAACGCCAGACAACGTGCGCAATTGCTGCGCTAGCCCAGTGCCGCCAATCTCTTCTGCGGCAACGCAAAAAATGGTGTCATCGCCTGCAACTGTGCCAAGCAAACCATCGAGACCGCTGCGGTCGAGCGCAGATGCAACCACATGAGCACACCCTGGCGGTGTGCGCACCACTACAAGATTTCCACTTGATGTCACCTCTGCGACCCATTCCGCCATCACGCGACGGAGCTGATCTGTTGGCGCCACACGGGCAGGTGCATATTCGGCAATCGCATAGGCGGTGTCACCACCAGGGATACGAATCTTCACAGCACCGAGCTCTTCGAGGTCACGCGACACCGTGGCCTGCGTGGCTTCAATTCCGTGTTCGCGAAGAATCTCTTGGAGTTGTGGCTGGCTAGAGATGTTCTCTTGGCCAATCAAACGAGAGATGAGTTGTTGACGTTGTTGTTTCGTGCTCATATCAAGCTCCTTGTACCCATGACAAGGCGCCACGAGCTGCTGTTAAACGATGATGGCCCTGCTCGATGACAAGGCTGCTTGCTCCGTCAAAGACTTCAGCACTGACCTCTTCACCACGATGCGCGGGCATGCAATGCATGAACTTGGCACCAGGGAGAGCGTTCGCCATCACGGCATCATTCACACAATATTGAGAGAAGATCTCTCGACGTTCGGCTGCTTCTGCCTCTTGCCCCATTGAGATCCACGTATCGGTGTGCACGACATGCGCCCCTTCTACGGCTTTCATCGGGTCAGTGGATTGACGCACCGAGCCGCCAAGTGCCATTAGACGTGCCCACTCTTCCTGAGAAGCGTTGTAGCCCTCTGGACAACCGAGCGAGATAGTGCCGCCGAGAAGACAGACCGCTTCAGCAAGCGAACGTGCCACATTGTTGTAATCACCCAACCACGCAACTGTCAGCGTGTTGATGGGGCCGCAGTGTTCTTCCATCGTGATGATGTCGGCTAGTGCCTGCAACGGATGCGACGCGTCGCTCAACATGTTGACAATAGGAACTACATCACACGCCACCATGCGCTCGATGACCGAGTGCGAAAAGACTCGTGCAGCAAGAACTGCGTGATAGCCAGCCATGATTTTGGTGATGTCTTCCACCGTTTCACGGACGTCAAAACCAATCTCTTCACCGCGTGTGTACACAGGATGACCACCTAGTTGCACCACAGCCATCTCCATGGAGTGACGTGTGCGATTTGATGGCTTTTCAAAAATTAGAGCAACACCTTTTCCACTCAACAGCGGCTGTGGCGTTGCAGTGGAGAGACCAAGGATGTGTCGCAGAGTGGGTGCGCCCAATGACGCAATATCAACCAAGTGACGATGCTTCATGACAACACCGTCGCAAGAATGGAAAGTGCTTCGTCGATTTCAGCATCCGACACAGTCAGTGGAGGTGCGAAACGAATCGTTGTGGCATTCACACCGTTCACAATGAGACCAGCGTCCAACAACACCGGCACAACATCGGCAGTGAGAACACCCTCCACCAATTGTGCACCAAGCAAAAGACCAGAACCGCGTACGTGATCCACCTTTGCGAGTTTCAGGAGACCTTCCCGCAAGCGCGCACCTTGCTTGTTTGCAAGTGATGCAGCATCGAGGCGCTTCATCTCCGAAATGACGGCGGATACTGCTGATGTTGCGAGAGCAGTGCCACTGTACGTCGAGCCGTGATCACCGGGCTGCAATACCGAGGCAATGTCTTTTCGTGCCCACAGCGCACCAACGGGCATACCGTTACCCATGCCCTTCGCCATTGTGATGGCATCGGGCTGAATGCCTGCATGTTCAAAGCCGAACCACTTACCGGTACGGCAGAAACCGGTTTGCACTTCATCGATAATGAGCAAGATGCCACGCTCGTTACACAGCTTCTGCACTGCTTGGAGATAAGCAGCATCAGCTGGCACCACGCCACCTTCGCCCTGAATAGGTTCCAACATCACCGCAGCGACGGTGTCATCCAGTTGTGCTTCAAGAGACGCGATATCACCAAATTCGCAATACTTGAAACCTTCAGGCATTGGCTGGAACACTTCATGCTTTGCTGGCTGACCGGTCAGCGCGAGTGCACCCAAAGTACGGCCATGGAAACTTCCGAGTGCCGTCACGATTCGGTGTCGACCACGACCACCAAACTTACGAGCCAACTTAATTGCAGCTTCGTTTGCTTCAGCACCTGAGTTGCAGAAGAAAACTTGACCATCCCCTGCACCTGCATCACGCATAAGCCCCGAAAGCTCAACAGCGGTCATTGTTGCCACAGTGTTTGCAAAGAAGTTAGAAACGTGAACCAATGTGTTCGCTTGTTCAGCAATTGCCTTCGCGATGACTGGGTTGGCATGACCCAGAGAAACAACAGCAATGCCACTCAGGAAATCGAGATACCGCTTACCGGAGATGTCCCACAACTGCGTGCCCTCACCACGTTCAAACATGACCGCTGGCGGACCAAAGACAGGAATGAACGGGCAATAATCGCGCGACTCATTCGCTGTGACAGCTTTTTCATTTTCATAAAATGCGTGCTTCATTGAGATACTCCCGTAATCATTGTGCCGACACCTTGATCGGTAAATAGTTCCAACAACAGAACGTGGGCAATACGGCCATCGAGAATGTGGGCACTCTTGACTCCCCCGCGTACAGCCTGCATGCAACTCTCCACCTTCGGAATCATTCCGCCGGAGATGGTTCCATCCGCAATGAGCGCTGACAGTTCATCCACCGTGATGCGCTGAATGAGCGATGCTGCATCATCAATGTCTTTGCGCAGTCCGGCAATGTCTGTGAGGTACACAATCTTTTCAGCACCTAATGCTTCTGCGATCGCACCAGCAGCCGTATCTGCATTGATGTTGTATGGCTGTCCATTGACGTCGACACCTACTGTGGACAGAACAGGCACAAGTCCATCGGCCAAAAGGCCATCAATGACGTGCGTGCGCACCTTTTCAATATCGCCGACAAAACCAAGCGACGCATCACGCGCTGTGACCTGCAATGTGCGCCCGTCCTCACCAGAGAGACCAACAGCGACATTGCCATGCACGTTGATTGCACTGACAATTTGTGGGTTGACGTTGCCATTCAGCACCATCTGCACAACCTGCATGGTCGCCTCGTCTGTCACGCGAAGACCATTAACGAACTTCGACTCAATGTTCAACCGCGACAACATGTCGTTGATCTGAGGGCCACCACCATGAACAACGACCGGACGAATGCCCACCGTATGCATGAGAACAATGTCTTCAGCAAAGAGAGCAAGAGCATCATGTTCCGAAGTGCCGGCCAACGCATTACCGCCGTACTTCACGACAACAGTGCGTCCGGCGAACCGACGAATATACGGAAGAGCTTCAACGAGAACGTCGGCACGCGTTAATTCGCTCATGGATACATCCCTACTGTGCTGAGACCTGAAACTTCGGGAAGTCCCAGTGCCACGTTCATTGACTGCACTGCACCACCAGATGCACCTTTTGCGATGTTGTCAAGAGCTGCAAGCACCATGACGTAGCCGGTGCGCTCGTCATACCGAGCGGTGATGTGCACCGTGTTGGTGCCAAGCGTTGCCTTGGTTGATGGCACTTGAGGACGCACCACGATGAATGGCTCGTCCTTGTAGAAGGTTGCGAGTGATGCCAAAAGCGATGCTGTTGTTGGCGCATCACCTTGTGGCCGTGCGTAACACGTTGCCAGAATGCCGCGATTCATCGGCGCTAAGTGCGGCGTGAAAAGAACTTGTGCACCGGTTACTTGTTCGATCTCAGGCGTATGACGGTGATCGAGAAGTCCATACGCGGTGAAATCTTCATCGACAGTTGAGAACAACGAACCATGCTTCAGTGCCCGACCAGCACCGCTCACGCCAGATGCCGCATCGACTATGACGCCTTGTGACTGCACAAGACCTGCGCGTACAAGCGGCGTGAGTGCGAGCGATGCAGCCGTCACATAACAGCCAGGTGTCGCAATGAGCTGTGCGCCCGGAAGTTGACTGCGATAGAGCTCAGGCAATCCGTAGACAGCTTGAGCCAACAATTCAGGCTGAGTGTGATCAAACCCATACCAAGTGGGATACAACGACGAATCCTTCAGGCGGTACGCAGCCGAGAGGTCAATGACACAGCCGACTTTGCCGACAAGTTGCGGCGCTATTTCTAGAGCAGCCTCATGTGGAATGCCCAGGAACACGACGTCGAGCCCCGTGAAGCGATCAACAGTGAATTCTTCAAACACGAGATTGGGGTACGCAGCCGCCAAAGACGGGTACAAGTGGCTCGCAAGTGTTCCCGCTTGGGAATCACCCGTGGCAGCCACGACCTCCACGGACGGGTGCTGAGCACATAAACGAAGCAATTCGGCCCCGGTGTACCCCGATGCCCCAATGATTCCGACTTTCACCATAGATGTATTACTATACGGGTTCGTGCATGATAATTCAATCATTCTCCCCCAGGCTGGGGCCCTCTTGGTGGCTCAGCCTGTTTTGGATGATCCCAACTTCGTTCGAACGGTCATATTGATCCTTGCTCACATTGACGACGAGGGGTCGATGGGGGTTGTGATCAATCGCCCGGGGTCAATGCTGGACTCCCCCGACCGCTCGCCATTGAGCGAATGGATCGCCACATCGGCAGGGCCACACGTGGAGTTCATTGGCGGTCCGGTCGAAGAATCCAGTTACATCTGCCTCGCCCAGGACTTTGGCTCGCCCTCCAATGTGACTTCCATGGACATGATGTCTGATGACCCCAACGCATCATCCATCCATCGGGTCTTTCAGGGCTACTCCGGCTGGGGACCAGGACAACTGGCGTACGAAATCACAGAGAACGCGTGGTGGGTGCTCCCCTCTGAGCCCAACGATGCATTCGACAATGATCCGTTCACACTGTGGTCACGAGTGATGGCACGTCAAACAAGTGAATTACGAAAACTTGCGGATTACCCCGCTGACCCAACGGTCAACTAACAGTTACTAGGCGCGAATTGTTGCGCCAGCTTTTTCAGCTGCAGCGACACACGACTTTTGTACGTCAGAAAGAATGGCGTCGGTCAATGTTCCGCCTTCTTCTTGCAGGCGTAAACGGAACGCAAGACTGCGTGAACCCTCAGCAACACCTTTACCGCGGTAGACATCGAAGAGTTCAATACTCACAAGTCGCTTACCCGCTGCTTGACGAAGAGCTCGCTGCAGATTCGTTGCTGCGATCGATTCCGGAAGCACGAACGCCAAGTCGATATCGCTCGATGGGAAACGATTGATGTCACGTGCTTGCACTGGCTTTGGTTCTTCATTCAGCAAAGTCGTGAGGTCGAGTTCCAAAATGGAGACGCGTCCTTCGATTCCGAGAACATCAAGCACCACAGGGTCAACCTCGCCGACAACACCAATGACCTTCTTGCCACGAGCCAGCGTTGCTGAACGTGTGGCATGAAGACCGGGCGGAACACGAGACTGATCAAGTTGTGCACCCACCGACAATGCGTCACAAATTGCATTCCACTGCGCTAAAGCAGTTTCCGCATCACCGCCAGCAACCACAATCGCAAGCTGTTCCGATTCGTTTGGCAACTGAGCATCGGACTTTGGATACACATGACCAATTTCCCACAGCCCCACTCGAGGTGCACGATGTGATTGGTTATAGCGAAGTGAACGCAAAAGTCCCGGGCGAAGTGATGTGCGCAGGATGGACTCATCGGCCACGAGTGGGTTCGCAAGTCGCAAGACATCGTCTTCGGTTAGTCCGACATCTGTCAGATCACCAGGAGCAAGGAACGGCGACGGCATTGCTTCATCAAGACCAAGACCCACCAACACACGGCGCAGGATGCGGCGACGTTGCTGCATGTTCGACAAGCGACCATGCACTGTTGAATTAGGAACCGTCTTCCCGATGTTGTCGTACCCAAAGTGACGAGCAATCTCTTCGATGATGTCAACGGACTGGGCACAATCGGGGCGCCATGTCGGTACAACACAGGTGACATCATCGCCATTGCTCTTGGCCGCGAAACCAATTGCATTCAAGATGGCGACAATGCGATCTGCTTCAATCCGAATTCCGAGCATTCGCTCGACTGCATTGACACTGATATGAACATCAATTGGTTGTGGGCAATGCGATGTACGCACCACAGTGGCACCAGTGTGCAATACGGCAGAAGGGCATGTTTCACGCAAGATGGTCACGAAGCGATCTGCTGCAAGAACCCAGCCATTGGGGTCGGTACCGCGCTCGAATCGCACCGATGCTTCCGAGCGAAGCCCGTGACGAATAGCCGTGAACCGCACTGGGTCGGGAGAAAACCACGCACTCTCTATTGCAAGCGTTGTCGTAGTTTCGGTGATCTCTGAGTGCAGGTCACCCATGACGCCAGCGAGGCCAACACCTGAGTTGTCTGCATCGTTGCAGATCAGAAGATCTTCTGAATGCAAGGTACGCACCTGACCATCAAGCGTTGTGAGGGTCTCCCCCGCTTCCGCGAGTCGAACACGAAAAGAAGAAACGACTGCAGCGTCATAGGCGTGATTCGGCTGGTTCGTTTCCAGCATCACCAAGTTTGAAGCATCAACAACGTTGTTGATAGAACGCATTCCGAGATGAGCGAGCCGGGAAGATACCCACCGCGGAGATGGGCCAACCTTCACTCCACTGATATAGGACACCGTAAATGATGCACAGTTTTCTTCGGCGTCAATAACAACAGGAAGAGACTTCTCTGCACCCAATGATCCGACATCAACGCGAGGGCCATTCAATGAAACACCAAAGTGAGCTGCAAGATCGCGAGCCACCCCAAGGTGACCCCAACAATCAGCGCGGTTACGTGTGAGATCAAGATCAAAGACGACATCGTGTTCGATGCCCAACACTTCGAAGGGACTCACGCCCAATGGTGAGTCTTTCGGCAGAATGAGCAGACCGCTTGATTCATCGCTCATGCCAAGTTCAACTTCGGAGCACAACATGCCTTCAGAATCAATGCCAAGGATTCCGCGACGCGCAATATCCATACCGTTGGGCATCTTTGTTCCGAGTGTTGCCAAGGGAACAATGTCTCCTGGCTGCATGTTTGTTGCACCACACCACACGTGACGTTCTTCGCCATCACCGGCATCAACGAAACAGCGAGTCACTTTTGCTGCGTCAGGATGCTTTTCCATTCGGTTAATGCGAGCGGTGACAACACCAGGCACCGGAGTGCCAACGATGTCCATCTCTTCGACAGCAAGACCAAGATTTGTGAGCGCAACCGCCACTACTTCAGGATCCGACGGAATGTCTGCCATCTCACGAAGAATTGAGAAAAGAATCTTCATGAGAACTGCTCCGTGAAACGGATGTCATCGGAATACATATCGCGAATATCATTCACGCCGTGACGTTCTTTTGCCATTCGGTCGATACCGAAACCAAACGCGAAGCCTCTCCACTCATTCGGGTCAAGGCCACCTGCACGCAACACATGCGGGTGCACCATGCCGCAACCACCAAGCTCAATCCACGAACCATCGGGGCGGCGAATATCAAACTCGGCACTTGGTTCCGTAAATGGGAAATAGGAAGGGCGGAGTCGGCTGGTGAAGCCTTCACCAAAGAAAGCTTTTGTAAATGACTCGATGGTGCCAGCGAGATCTGCGAAGGTAATTCCGCGATCAATCACAAGACCCTCGATCTGATGGAACACAGGCATGTGCGTTGCATCGGGTGTCTCTTTGCGGAACACACGGCCCGGCATGATGGCGTAAATCGGCGGAGGCCACTCTTGCATCACACGAATCTGCACAGGTGATGTATGCGTGCGCAACACAACGCTTCCAGGTTCATCACTTTCAATGAACAATGTGTCCCACATGCTGCGTGCTGGATGGCTTGGCGGCATGTTGAGTGCTTCGAAGTTGTAGAAGTCGGTCTCAACCTCAGGGCCTTCTGCAATCTGGAAACCCAATCCGACAAAAACGTCTTCGAGTCGCTCTGTTGCCTGCGTGACAAGGTGCATGCGACCTCGGCGGCGCGATGCTTCAGCCGACATCGCCAACTCAGTCATGTCAACGCGGTCTGCTTGAATCTGCGACGCAAACTCGCCGGCACGCAGTTCTCGTAAACGAGAATCAGATGCTTTCTGCAAGGCGTTCAACGCCTCATTGACAGCTTGGCCGAGTTCCTTACGAGCCTCAATGTCTGTGACTTTTCCCAGCGACGACTTCACACCAGCGATGGCACCCTTTTTGCCAGCCAAAGCTGACATGAGTGCACGCAAATCGTCCGAGGACGATGATGAAGAGATGCTCGTGAGACCCTCAGCAAGAGCTGCTGCCAACTGGTCTTTCTCGGGAATTGATGCACTTGCCATGACGTTGAAACGCTACTCGCCTCTATCGCGAACGACAGGGAGGATTAGCCCTTCGCATCTTTCTGGCGTGTGCGGGCAACATGCATCGCCACCACAGTGCCAGCCATGGCGACATTCAGACTCTCCGAACGGCCGGCATGCTCAATCGTGATCCAGGAATCAACAGCAGCATCAGCCGGAAGACCATGTGCTTCATTACCAAGAACGACACCGATCAAGCCCGACAGGTCTGCTTCGTAAATCGACTCGGGATGTGACACACCGAGCGAATCGTGGGATGTTGTCCCGAGCAGCCGAACACCAAGAGCGCTCAACGTCTGCAAAGAGTCAACCTGCCAGATAGGGACATGGAAGATAGCGCCCGCTGATGCACGAACTGTTTTCGGAGACCACGGATCAACCGAGTTTCCCACCAAGACGACTCCGGTTGCACCTGCCGCTTCTGCGCTGCGTACCAAAGTTCCTAAGTTTCCAGGGTCGGACACCTCGTGGAGAACGAGCAACCAATCAGAAGCCTCAAACGACAGTGACCCAGCATCAGGCATCGCACAGACAGCGAGAATTCCTCGGGGTGATTCTGTATCCGCGACGGAGTTGAACGTCTTTGCATCCAATTCGTGCGTATTGATCGGAGCCTCGAAATCGTCGTAGTCTTCGCGCACGTATTGCTCACGAATATCGAGACCAGCGAGAACAGCTTCCTCAACAAGTGTGGGCCCTTCAATAACGAAGGTCCCTTCCTCATAACGGAAACTGCGGCGCCCAATGAGGCGCCGCAGAGTCTGAACTCGAGGGTTCGAGGGTGACAGTGGTGTCCTGCTCAGACCAGTGCGGCCTTTGCAGTAACCACCAATGACGCAAATGCTTCTGCATCGTGCACTGCGAGATCAGCAAGGATCTTGCGGTCAACTTCGATGCCAGCAGCATTCAAGCCTGCGATAAAGCGGCTGTATGAAATGTCGTTCAAACGGCATGCAGCGTTAATGCGCTGGATCCAAAGGCGACGGAACTCGCCCTTCTTTGCACGACGGTCACGGAATGCGTATTGACCGGAGTGCAGAACCTGCTCGTTAGCGGCGCGGAATGAACGGCTCTTATTGCCGTAGTAACCCTTTGCCTTCTCAAGTACTGCACGGTGCTTCTTGCGAGCGTGAACGGCTCTTTTGACTCTTGCCATGGTGTTCTCCTACTTCTACTTATTGACGTCTATCGAAGGCCCAAAAGGCGCTTGATCTTGCGGGCATCACCAGGGTGTACATCGACATCACCGGCAAGGCGACGTGTACGCACACTGGACTTCTTCTCGAAGAGGTGCTGGCGGTTGGCCTGCTGACGGCGCAGTTTTCCTGATCCGGTCTGCTTGAAACGCTTTGCAGCAGTCTTGCTTGTCTTCATCTTTGGCATGTTCTATTCCTCTACTCGTTATCGCTCTGTTCGGCTGGTGCCGGGGCTTCTACTGCATCTGCAACTGGTGCTGGTGCTGTGCTTTGTCCCTGGTCCTTTTCGACTTTTTTGGCGGGTGCCTTCTTGTCAGGAGACAAAACCATTGTCATGTTGCGACCCTCGAGACGGGCTTGGGTTTCCACTTTTGCAAGTGCTCCCAGCTGTTCAAGTGCCGCATCGAGAATCTTTGCGCCCAGTTCTGGGTGGGCAACTTCTCGTCCGCGGAATTGCAGTGTGACCTTTACTTTGTGTCCGTCTTCTAGGAAGTCACGCATATGCCGAACTTTGGTGTCGAAGTCGCCCTTTCCGATCTTTGGTCGGAACTTCACCTCTTTGATGGTGACGTGGGTTGTCTTCTTCCGTGATTCTTTGGCTTTCTGCGCCTCTTCGTAACGGAACTTTCCGTAGTCCATGATGCGACACACTGGTGGATTCGCGAGTGGCGCGACCTCGACTAAGTCAAGATCTAACTCTCGCGCCAGGGTGAGGGCATCAGCGGTGGTGCGAACACCAACTTGACTACCGTCGGGACCGATAAGGCGAACCTCGCGCGCACGAATGCGCTCGTTGTAACGGGGTTCATTATTCTGCGGCGTAGCTATGGCTGTCTCTCTTGTGCAATGGGCCTCGCCCTCCTCTGTGTGGAACCACTTTCGTGGTTCGTTCGTGCCAGTGCACGAAGCAGAACACAGAGCAACAAGAGTTGCTCGCAATCTCGACCCGACGCACTCCTGAAACCAGGGTGGACAGGTGGGGGCGGAACCCCACTTCGCTCAGTTGACGCAGATTAGGGTATCGCCCAATGAGCGCAGACGACACCATGCCCCCCACAGAACCTCTCCTCGATGACCAGACAGCCGAGGCCCTTGAGGCAGTTGCCGAGACCCGGCGACGTCTTTCTGAGGTCCCTGCCTCAGTTGTCGTCACCAATCACGCCATGGGGCTCTTCGAATTGGCAGCAATCCACCTCTCATCTGAGCCTCCCCGCCTCGATGATGCCCAACTGGCTATCGATGCTTTGGGGTCTCTTGTCGACACCTTGGGCGACCGTTTGGGTGAGCATGCAGAGACATTGGCAGCAGCACTCGGAAACATCCGATTGGTCTTTGTCCAGAAGGTGAATGGCTCTACAGAGAGCTGATTTCGAAGGCCTCATCACGAATCACGTGAAACTGAGGCCGAAACTGCACAGCTGTGCCTAGTTCAATCATGCGAGAGCCATCGGTCAACATGGCGCAGTGGAATGGCCACACGCGGCCTTCACCGTCGGTGATTTCACCGAGACCAATTCGACGATCGAATTGAGTGACGCGACCGGTCAGAAAGTCCGTCTGAGCCATTGGTCAGTGAATGATCTTTGAGATCGGAATCTCAAGAAGGTCAGATGCACCTGCATCAATCAATGCAGGAATCAACGTATTGATGCCTCGCTTGGCAACAACGGTTTCAATCGCATAATCACCAGAGGCAAGATGCGCGATGGTGGGTGACTTCGCTGATGGCAACAAGGCAACAACCTTTTCCATCGCTTCTTTGGAAACGTTCAACTTCAACAAAACCTTGTCGCGAGCCTCAAGTGTTCCCGTGAGAAGCGTCATGATTTGCTCCATTGCGTGACGCTTCGCTGGATCTTCGAATGACTTCTTATTCGCAATAAGTTCTGTATAACTCACGAGGATTGTGTCGATGATGCGCAGACCAGCCGCACGCAAGGCACGTCCTGTTTCTGTGATATCGACAACACAATCGGCAATATCAGGAATCTTTGCTTCGCTAGCCCCGTAACTCAAACGGATGTCAGCCTTCACCCCTTGTGCTGCAAAGAAGCGACGGGTCATCTCTGGATACTCGGTCGTGACACGCACACCTTCACCAAGATCTTTCACTGACTGAGCGGGTGACGAATCAGCAACAGCAACGATGACGCGAATAGGAAGTGCTGTGGCCTTCGAGTACTTCAACTGACCAAGACTGACGACATCGCTATTGGTCTCTTCAATCCAGTCACGACCAGTGATACCAATATCGAACAAACCTTCTTGCACGTATGAAGCAATTTCCTGCGGACGAAGGATGCGGACTGAGTCAACGCGAGGGTCATCAATGGAGGCCTTGTAGTCAACAGAGGAAGAGCGGACCACGGAGAGGTCGGCAGCTTCGAAGAGATCGAAGGTTGCCTTCTCGAGAGAACCTTTGGGGAGTACGAACTTAAGCACGGCATGAGGTTATCTAGGCACCCTCTGCCATAACCCCTGAATTACGAGTGTTTACAAAAATTCAGTCGGGGCGAGAGTCGCGCGGCCACGCATCCAATCGGCTGCAGGCATGGGGCCTTTGCCTTCTGGCTGCACTCGCACGAGAAGA
This sequence comes from Actinomycetota bacterium, assembly GCA_009702755.1. Classification (GTDB taxonomy): domain Bacteria; phylum Actinomycetota; class Acidimicrobiia; order Acidimicrobiales; family Ilumatobacteraceae; genus UBA2093. The sequence continues at coordinate 1,261 of WLHL01000034.1, read as the reverse complement.
AGATCGCCTTGTCCTGTACCCACATAGCAATCAGACTCGACTTCACCCGGAGCCAATGTTGCATCACCATCAACGAGCGCCACTTCAAGAATCTTGATTCGGGAGCCGCCCACAACTGCATATGACCGCAGCGCCCTCACCTGTCGGTGAATCTGAACTGCGCTCAGAGACCAGTCAATACGTTGCTCTTCAACGGAAATCTTTTTGGCATACGTCTCGCCATCGCCTTGAGCTATCGGAGTTCCTAAGCCAGTTTTCAATGTGCGCACCAAGAGGTCTGCGCCAGTCTGCGCCAGTTCGTTCGTCAAAGACACCGAAGTCGCTGCATCTGAGATAGCAACTTCTTCTCGGGCGTAGACAGCACCAGTATCGAGTGTCTCTTCGATGTCCATGATGCACACACCTGTTGTGGTGTCCCCCGCCAAGATGGCGCGTTCGACGGGCGCTGCACCACGCCATCGTGGAAGTAACGAGAAGTGAATATTGATCATGGGTGTGTGAGCAAGAATCGATGCGGGGATGATTCGGCCATACGCCACAACGATGCCCAACAAGTTCTCTTCCCGATGAGCGACGACCCACTCAAGACCATGGCTCACGGGAATGCCTAAACGCAGTGCCACTTCTTTCACCGGGCTGGGAGACAATGACGACCCGCGACCACGCTTTGCATCGGGTCGTGTCACGACATGAGCAATCTCAAAGCCGGCATCGACCAGACGCTCGAGAACAACTGCTGCGGCAGGAGGCGTACCAAGGAATACGAGAGGTCGAGCCTCCGCTGCCATGGTTACTTCAATCCGATATGACGAGTTTCGCCTTCGTACGAACCACCATCTGCGATTCGTGCGTACTCACGCAAAGCTTCTTCGCGCTGTTCGGGAGTCATACGCTCAAACATGAGAACGCCATTGAGGTGATCAAGTTCATGTTGGAACAAGCGAGCAAGCAAGTCATCGGCTTCTACCTGAATGGTGTTGCCGTTGAGATCAACTGCCTCGAGGAGAACTTCTTTAGGCCGAAGCATCTCAACGTAGAGACCAGGGATAGAGAGGCAACCTTCGTCGTAGACCCATTCGCCACGTGATTCAACGATGCGTGGGTTAATCAATGTTGTTGGCTCACCATCAATGTCGTACACAAAAATCTGCTTCTGAACACCGATTTGAGGAGCAGCCAAGCCAAGACCTGGCGCTTTGTACATCGCTTGCAGCATTGCCTGTGTCAAGCGAATGACCTTGCCGTCGATGTTCTCCACCTG
>WLHL01000033.1 GCA_009702755.1 Actinomycetota bacterium | reverse complement strand
TGGTTGAGGCACTCGCCAGCCCTCGGGGGGATGGCAATTGCTATCGCTACGGTACCCGCCAACCGATTAGTAGGCGAAGCCGACCCGCGGTTGACTAGCGTGACATATATGGGTCAGCCAGTGGCAGTACAGCAAAAGACAGGCGGCACGCCCGCCATCGTTCGTTTCGAGACCAATCGTTCCCTGACGGGCATGGGTCATGAGCGCTTCAACAGCGCCGCCGAGGCCAAGGGCCCACGCCCTGCGGCCATGTTGTCGCGCCGTTTGTTCGAGTCCGGTCAGGTTTCGTGGGTGCACGTGTACGGCAACATCGTCACTGCTGGTTTGGCTTCAGGTGCTTCGCAGTCTGGCCTCGACACCATTGTTCGCGACATGTACCAGTACTGGAAGCCGGGTATGACCCCTCCATCGCTGGAAGAACTCTTGGCCAACATGCCAGCCGAAGCAGCACCTGCTGCTGCCGCACCATCAGCCGATGGTGGTCCTGCTCTTGATCCACGAGTGCCTGCGCATTTGTGGGAGCGCAGCCGCCTTGGCCGCGAGCGCTGGATGGCCAAGCAGGGTTAAGCCCTGATGCCAAGGCCAGAGCGCCTTGGAATATACGAACACCTGTTCGCTATGGTGACCGCGTGGGTCATCTTCTCCTTCCTGAATTAACAGGCACGCATTCTTCTGGCATCGAAACGGGTGCGCAGTTCGCGCAACGTGTGTCGGCGCGTGCTGAAGCAGGGTTTGGTCCGGTTCCTGTTGCACCTGCGTTGGCCAGTCTTCTTCCATCATCGGGTTTAGAACGCGGTGGTGTGTACGCGTGCGCAGGTGATGCGCCCATGTCGTTGTTGTTTTCTCTTGTCGCTACTGCAACATCGGTGGGTTCATGGTTGGCGTGTGTCGATGTGCCACGTGTGGGTCTGTTGGCCGCACATGAATGCGGCGTGGCGTTACAACGTGTCATGTGTGTCAGCACGGGCGGGCACACGCAGTCGTACGCGCAAGTAGTGGGTGCCTTGGTCGATGGCATTGATCTTGTGGTGGTGTCTTCGCCGGCATGTTCTGCTGCAGAAACGCGACGCATTGTGGCGCGTGCAAAAGCATCGGGCTCGGTGTTGATCATCTTGGGTCGTGCGGGCCAGTTCTCTCCCGATGTTGTGTTGTCATCATCCACCACGGAATGGCATTTCCATACGCATGCATCATCACGCACCATGTCGGTACAGGCACATGGTCGCCGCGTGTACAACCAACGTGCACTCACCGTGCAGTTACCCGCAGCAGATGGTGCGGCATCGTTATGAAGGTGCACGCATGACACGCTCGATTGCGGTGGTGTTTCCGCAATGGCAACAGCAATATGGCGCACTGGGTGAACAGCACGCGTTCACGATGTTCGAACATGTGGTGCGCAGTCTCACCACCATCTCTCCGTTGGTGGAAGTAGAAGAAGTCGGCACTGTTGTGATGGCTGCACGTGGGCCGTCGCGGTACTTCGGTGGCGATGTTGCTGTGGCACGCATGTTGCATGAGCTCTGTCGTGTTGTTGATTCGCCGTTTGGTGTGGGTGTTGCCGATTCTCGCTTTGCTGCAACAGCGGCGGCGCACTTGGCGGTATCGCGCGGTACGCCATGCGTGGTGGAATCTGCCATTGCACAACAGTTCTTGTTTGCGCTGCCCGTCGCATCGTTGGCGCATGTCGGTGGCATCAGTGTCGACACGGTGGATCTTTTGGGTCGTTTGGGTTTACGCACGTGTGAAGCAGTGCACGGCGTGGGCGAGGCAGCACTCATTGATCGCTTTGGCACCGAAGGCAAGCATGTGTGGCAACTGGTGTCGGGTGCTGAGGTGCGCTATCTCGCACCAGGTGCACCACCGTCCGACTTTGCACGACACATTGAGTTTGAGTCCCCGCTCACATCGGCAGATCATGTGGTGGCAGCAACACGGCCCACCATTGACGCACTTGTCTCTGCCATTGCCGGCCAGGGTCAGCAGTGTGTGCGCATGTTGGTCACGTGCGAAACAGATCATGCAGAAGCCACCTCGCGTATCTGGGGAGAACCACGTGGGTTTGGTGCGGCATCACTGGCGCAACGTTTGTTGTATCAACTCGATGGTTGGTTGGTCTCGAATGAAGCAGACCCCGATGCGCCCACCAGTGGTGTGGTGCGCGTTGAGTTCACACCGCTAGAAACACGTGAAGTGTTGGTGGTGCAACCGTTGTTGTGGGGTGGCAACGAAGAAAACACTGAACGTGCAGCGCGCGCTGCGGCCATGGCGTCAGCAGTGAGTGAACATGTGCAAGTCACAGTGCCGCGATGGGAAGGTGGCCGCGATGTTGCCACGGTGTTTTCGCAGGTGCCGATTGCATTGGTTGATTTATCTGATCAACACGAATCAGAACAGCGTGTGAATACTGGCAAAGGTGTAGCGCGTGATTGGAGCGGGGCAGTACCGCGACCATCGCCGGCATCCATTGCTGTGGTGCCGCCCGAAGCAACAGTGCTGAACAAAGCTGGTGCACCTGTGGGCGTTACAGGCCGACACGAACTCGATGCAGAACCTGCTGTTGTCACTGTGTCAGGGCATACCTATGTTGTGATGCGTACGGCCGGACCATGGCCCGTGGAAGAGCGATGGTGGGATGCGCGCCGCAAACGCCGACATGTTCGATTGCAGCTGTTGGTACAAAACAAACGCGGTGCATTGCGTGTGTTCCTCATGGGGCTCGAGAATCATCAGTGGCGGTTACTGGCGCGCTACGACTAGCTGCATGGTCTGCCATGTGTGGGTTGGCAATGTGGTGTGGCACAGTAGAGATGTGCACAACAACGCCGATATTGCTCACATTCTCACCGTGTTGAGCACGCGGGTGCCTGTTGATGACCGTGAACGTGAGTCCATTACAACATTTCTTGCAGTTGTTCCCACATTGACAGAGCCGTACAACGAATCATTAGGCCTTGTGCATGTCACGGCCTCGGCGATTGTGGTGAGCGATGCGGGAGACAAAGTGGCGTTGCACTTACACAAGCGTTTAAGTATGTGGTTGCAGCCGGGTGGGCACATTGATGCAGGTGAGACACCAGCACAAGGTGCATTGCGTGAAGCAGAAGAAGAAACAGGGTTGCCTGTGCGTCACGAAAATGGTGATGGCGTCTTCGTGCACGTCGATGTGCACGCGGGCCCAAAGGGGCACACGCACCATGATCTTCGATATGTGGTTCGTGCACCCGAGGTGCCGATGAACCCAGCCGAAGGGGAGAGCCCCGATGCCCGGTGGTTCACCTGGGATGAAGCCCTCGAGATTGCTGATGCTGGCCTGCACGGCGGATTAGTAGCAACAAAAGCCTTACTGGGCTTATAACTTCCCCTTTTCATACGAACATATGTTCGGTACGCTCATGGAGTGATTCGTGAGGCCCCCACACCCCAATATGCAGAGCTGCATTGCCGGTCGAACTTTTCATTTCTGGAAGGTGCGGCTCACCCTGAAGAACTAGCCGAGGTCGCATCGTCGCTGGGGTTGGGTGCATTGGCGATCACTGATCGCAATGGTTTGTACGGCATTGTTCGTTTTGCTGAAGCAGCACGCGCAGTGCAGTTGCCCACCGTGTTTGGTGTGGAACTCGACATGGGTGCCTTTGGTGAAGTGGTGTTGTTGTCGCGTGGCGCAGCAGGATACGCACGCATGGCACGTGCGATTAGCGAAGGACAAATGGCGGGCAGCAAAGGTGCGCCTGTGTTCAGTGTGTGCGCTGTTGCCAGCACAGTGCAACAACAATGCATGGTTCTCACAGGTGGCAGCAATGGTGCTGTGGTGCGTGCGTTGGTAGAACACGGCCCGACTGCGGCAGAACATGTCACGCGTCAACTGATGGAAGCGTTTGGTGCACACAACGTGTTGATGGAACTGTGGGATCACGGTGACCCCATTGACGCGGTGCGTAACGACCAATTGGTGCGCATTGCAGCACGTCTCGATGTGGAATGTGTGGCGACGAACAATGTGTCGTATGCCGTGCCATCGCAACATCGTTTAGCAACGGCAATGGCTGCAGTGCGCAACCGATGCGACCTCAATGAGATTGATCACTTGTTGCCACCTGCCGCTACGGCGTATCTGCGTTCAGGTGCAGAAATGGAGAGGCGTTTCGCGCGATACCCCGGTGTGGTGCAACGCGCCGCAGATGTTGCACGTGAGATTGCGTTTGATCTGTCGCTGGTTGCACCACAGCTGCCGCCGTTTCCGTGCCCTGATGGGTTGAACGAAATGGAGTTTCTTCGGCGACTTGTTACGACAGGCGCAGAGCATCGGTACGGCATAAAGCCTGACGGCGGGGAAGACTTGTCCTTGCGTGCGCGTGCATGGAGCACCATTGAGCACGAACTATCCATCATCGAAGCTCTCGGTTTTGCCGGCTATTTCTTGGTGGTGTGGGACATTGTGCGTTTCTGCGAAGAGAAGGGCATTTTGTGCCAAGGCCGTGGAAGTGCCGCCAACAGTGCGGTGTGTTATTCGTTGGGCATCACCAAAGCGGATGCGGTGTCACTAGGTCTGTTGTTTGAACGGTTCTTGTCGCCTGAACGCGACGGGCCGCCCGACATCGATATTGATATTGAAAGCGGTCGCCGTGAAGAAGTGATTCAGTACGTGTTTCAACGACATGGTCGTTTGCATGCAGCACAAGTGGCCAATGTGATTACGTACCGGTCTCGTTCTGCGGTGCGCGACATGGCGCGTGCATTGGGGTACGCGCCTGCACAGCAAGATTCCTGGAGCAAGCAAGTTGATGCCTGGGGCAGTGTGGGTGTTACGGCCACGCAACGCGAGCACGACATTGAGCCGATGGTGTTAGAGATGGCAGCCGAGATAGAAAACATGCCACGTCACTTGGGTATTCACTCTGGTGGCATGGTGATGTGTGACAGGCCGATTGTTGAAGTGTGCCCCGTGGAGTGGGCACGCATGGAGAACCGCAGTGTGTTGCAATGGGACAAAGATGATTGTGCAGCCATTGGGCTCGTGAAGTTCGATCTCTTGGGTCTTGGCATGTTGTCTGCGTTGTCGAATGCGGTGGCATTCATCTCTGAACATCGTGGATATCAATTAGACCTCGCCACTATTCCGCAAGAAGACGATGTGTACACGATGTTGTGTCGCGCTGACACGGTGGGCGTGTTCCAAGTGGAGTCGCGTGCGCAGATGTCCACGTTGCCGCGCCTCAAGCCGCGCCGCTTCTACGACCTTGTAGTGGAGATTGCACTCATTCGCCCTGGCCCTATTCAGGGTGGGTCGGTGCATCCGTATATTCGTCGACGCAATGGTGAAGAGCCCATTACGTATCTGCATCCGTTGCTTGAGAACGCCTTGGCGAAAACGTTGGGTGTGCCGTTGTTTCAAGAACAACTCATGCAGATGGCTATCGATGTTGCGGGCTTTACCGCGACCGAAGCAGATCAACTGCGACAAGCAATGGGCTCCAAGCGTTCAGCATTGCGCATGCAGCGATTGAAAGATCGTTTGTATGAAGGAATGGCGGCGCGTGGCATCGCCGGCGCCATCGCCGATGAGATCTTCGACAAGATGGCGGCCTTTGCTAGTTATGGCTTCCCCGAAAGCCACTCGGTCAGTTTCGCGTATCTCGTGTATTCGTCGTCGTATATCAAGTTGCACGAGCCGGCAGTGTTTTGTGCCGCGTTACTGAATGCACAACCAATGGGATTTTGGTCGCCGCACACATTGGTGCGTGATGCGCGTCGCCATGGCGTGGTGGTACACACGCCTGATATCAACGCGTCGGCAGACCTCGCCACGTTGGAGCCGTGTGCAGATTCATTCGGTGGTTTGGCTGTGCGATTAGGTATTGGCTCCGTGCGCGGTGTGGGCTCTGAAGTAGCACGGCTAGTTGCAGAGGGTCGCCCGTATGAATCATTAGAAGATCTCGCGCGTCGTGTTCCGCAGTTGTCACGTAAACAAATGGAAGCGATGGCAACTGCTGGCGCCTTCACCAACAGTTTTGGCGATGATCGTCGGCACACATTGTGGGAAGCAGGCGCGCACGGCAATAACGGTCAGCACTTACAGGGCATGTTGGGTTTGAACTCTCGCCCCACATTGCCAGGCATGGAGCCCGTGGAAGAAGCGATTGCTGACTTGTGGGCGACGGGCATTTCTCCGGACGGACACCCCACCATTTTCTTGCGCGAACAACTCAATGCAAAAGGTGTCGTGACTGCTGATGTATTGGTGCGGGTGCCACACAAAGATCGTGCGTGGGTGGCAGGCATTGTCACGCATCGTCAGCGCCCGGTGAGCGCGCGTGGCGCAACATTTATCAGCTTGGAAGATGAAACAGGCCTCATCAATGTGGTGTGCTCAAAAGGATGCTGGGCGCGCTATCGGGCAGTCGCACGTGATGCGTCGGCATTACTTGTACGTGGGCGAGTGGAATCTGCCAATGGTGTGATCAATGTGGTGGCGGAACATATTGCACCGTTGTTTACGCCAGCAGCAGTACCCAGTCGGGACTTCCGCTAAGTGCAGTGACTAACTGCTGTGTTCAATCTCGAACGGAACAGCAGGAATGCCCTCGTTAACGATGACGTGCAGGTATGAAGCAATATCGCGAGGAGTGAATTTGTCGTCCCCCTCATAGGCGAGCATGTCGGCAAGGCTCCACCATCGATGCTCATGCAAGTTCTCTGCCCGCAGTTCTTCTTCGGAGAATGATGGTGCAGGAGTAAAACGTTCCGTGCGTACCATGTACACCGTTTCTGTTTGGCCACGCCATTCGGTGCCGTTGCCATCCGTCAATTGGAAATGATGCGTTCTGTTCCACACCGGTGCACCAATCGTTGCGTTCACTAAACCTGTCTCTTCGAGAAGTTCTCGATGGAGTGCCTCCATATGGTCTTCACCCTCATCGATGCCGCCACCGGGCAGTACCCAAAATGCACCACGAGGAAACACAAGCCGCACCATGAGTACATGGTCCTCGTGATCCATTACAAGACCACGAACAGCGGGGCGAAGATGCAGCGAACTCATTCGTTAGGAGTGTCGCCGAGGCCGTCGTTGAAGACGCGATACATCTCGTAGATTTCTTTGCACTTGCCGCACATCGGCACTTGCTTCGGATCGCGCGATGGCACCCACACATGGCCACACAATGCTTCAATCGGTGTGCCGTTGATGCGTGCTTCCAACACTTTTGCTGCGGCATTCTCGCCGGGCTTCGTTTTGACGATGTGGGCAACGATTGGTTCACCCGTTTCGGTGACCTCTTCGGTATCGGGACGAACTTCTGCGGGACGAGTCTTCAGCGGCATTGCCATGTCCAACAGTCAATCACCTTGACGCTCTGTCGTACAGTGTCCATCGCATGACAATCCTCTTCGTCGCATGACAATTCTTGTAGATGACTGCCGGTGGGCGCATAAAGATCATGTGTGGTGCCACATGGTGAGCGATACGTCGTTGGAGGAACTACATGATTTTGCTGAGCAGTTAGGCATACCGCCACGCGCTTTTCATGGGGACCACTACGATCTTCCGCAGTATGTGCGAGACAAAGCCACTGTGTTGGGTGCCGTGGAGGTGTCGAGCAAGGAATTAGTCCGACGGTTAGGCGCAGCTGGTTTGCGACTCACGGCCAAGCAACGTCGAGCGTTCAAACACCAAGACCCACCGTCGAGTTAAAGCATGCACGGTGTGTTGTCTGGCCATGGGTCGGGGACACCCGCCAATGTTCGTGGGCAGTACAGGCCTCCGGTACCGATGACAGCCCAGTCAAAGAGCCGAAAGCCTGCAGCGGCAAGAGTGGCTGTGCAGATGTGAAGGAGTGCGATATCTGCAGGAACAACAGGAGTGCCCCTACGGCTGCTGACGAGAACAACTGACGACGTCGATGGCATCTCGGAGCAGTGGGCAACCACTGCATGGATGGACTGAGACGAGAGTGGAGGAATGCGGAACATCGCAAGGCCTCTGCGTTGATTATCGAGCAAGAGTGCGACGGTGGAATTAGAACGAGGTCGTTGCATCGTCATGCTGGTGACGCCGAGTGCTTCAACGAAGGTATTGATGGGGTCGATAAACGGACGAGGGATGTCAATGAGTGATGCATTCAGCATGGTGTCTCCGCAGTGATTGCAATGTGCAACAGGCATCGTGCTGAACAAGCATTGATGCGAAAAGGGGAGTGCGTGGGACTGTACGACGCAGGTGTGTCGTTTAACGCCAGCGCGGTTTGAGCAAGAAGTATCCGATGGCAGCTCCGGTGAGTGCGCCACCAATATGGCCACCAATCGAGATACCAGGGATTGCAAAGGTGATGAGCAAGTTCAGAATCAACGTTGACCCGATGCCTGTCTGCATTGGGTTGATGCCGCGTTGTTTCAGACCTACTGCTGCAGCCGCCATTAAACCAAACACTGCACCTGATGCGCCGCCAGTCAAACCGTTCGGTTCCACCAAGAGTGCACCGATTGCTCCGCCGACCATTGCGATGAAATACAACGCAGTGAATTTTGTACGGCCCATTGCTGGTTCGAGAAGTTGGCCAAGTTGCCAGAGAAGCAACATGTTCATACCCACATGAATCAACCCGAAATGCAAAAAGCCCGATGTGATGACGCGGTACCACTCGCCATTGTCGATGTATGACTGTGAGAGTCCAAGATCGAATTCACGATTGCCGGCAACAGTCCATACGTACACAACAATGTTGATGGCAATCAACGTGCGAGTGACTAAAACGTTTTGCGATGCATTCCAATACTTGGCACGTACCGCAGCACTTGGCCGCGCACTGCGCACACAATCAACACAGTGCGAACCCACTGGGGCAGGAGTGAGGCAGTCATTGCACGCGGCACGTTCACAGCGAGTGCAGTGACGCCCCGTTGCGACATCGGGATGGCGAGTGCAGAACTCAATCGGTGGCGGGGGAATCGTCACGATGTCAGTGTAGGTGTGAGATGAATTGGTGGTACTTCAGCGTGGCGCTGCTTCGGCGCTTGCACGATTAGCGAGGTACCAGTCGACGGTGCGACGGAGTCCCTCGGAGAAATCCATACCGGCTTTCCAGCCGAGCATCTCTGCTGCACGTGTTGGGTCAATGCGTCGTCGCGGTTGACCATCAGGTTTTGTCGCATCCCACACCAGTGTTCCAGTGAAACCGGTGACTAGAGCAATGGTTTCTGCTGTTTCACGAATCGTGATCTCGCGATCGGAGCCCAAGTTGATTGGTTCGATGCCTTCGTGGATTTCTGCTGCCAACACGATTGCTGCTGCTGCATCTTCAACATAGAGGTATTCACGACTTGCAGAACCAGTGCCCCACACATCGATGTGATCCGCGCCAGCTTCTTTTGCTTCCACACACTTTTTGATGAGTGCAGGGATGACGTGTGAGACCGACTCATGGAACTTGTCACCAGGTCCGTAGAGATTGGTGGGAATGAGATAGGCAAACTTTTGTCCGTACTGAGCTGCGTTGACTTGCGCATGAACAAGATGTGCCTTCTTCGCGATGCCGTAGGGCGCGTTTGTCTCTTCGGGGTAGCCGTCCCAGAAGCTCTCTTCTTTAAAGGGAACCGGGGTGAACTTCGGATACGAGCACACGGTGCCCAGAAGAACGGTCTTCTCGGTGCCCGCTGCACGAGCAGCCTCAATGATGTGCGTGCCCATCATGAGGTTGTCGAGGTAGAGGCGGGCGGGGTCCACCAGGTTGTACCCAATGCCACCGACGCGGGCAGCGAGGTGGATGACATGGCTGGGGGAGTGCGTGGCGAGCATGGCATCAGCCACCCCTGGGATGGTGAGGTCATATTCATCGTGGGTCGGAGCCACTACGTGGGCACCTTTGCTGGCCAAAAGGCCCACTACGACACGGCCAAGGAAGCCATTTCCGCCCGTGACGAGCACTCGTCGACCTGTCCAGAATTCCGCCATAGGTGCCATCGTAGGACGCGAGCAGACAGAATGAAGGGGTGCGCGTCGCCTACACCTTCGAACATTGCTGGCATCGCGTGCCCGGAGGGACCGGAATCTCGGCCATTGAAGTGGCGAAAGAGTTGCGCCATATAGAAGGTCTCGACCTCATCGGAGTGGCTGGTCGCCACCGCCGACCACCAACCGAGGGGTATATGCCCCCTGTCAAGGTGGCAGCGCTGCCTCTTGGTGGACCCATTCTGTACGAGATGTGGACACGGTTCCGGTGGCCCAAAGTGGAGTCCGTGATTGAGGACCTGCAACTTGTCCACTCCACCACGATTCTTCCGCCGGCAACAAATCTTCCACTTGTCGTGACAATTCATGATCTGGCATTTCTTCGGCATCCAGAATTCTTCACTGCGCGTGGCAACAAGATGTTCACTCGCAGTCTGAACATTTTGCAAGATCGTGCGTCACTGATCTTGTGCTCATCAATGAGTACATACCGAGATTGTTTATACGCAGGGTTTGAAGAGTGGCGTTTGCGCCATGTGCCTCTTGGTGTCACAACGCATGAAGTCTCTGATGTTGATCGTGCTCGCGTACGTGAAACGTATTCGCTACCCGATGATTTCGTGTTGTTCGTTGGCACGTTGGAGCCACGCAAGAATCTCGCACGGTTAGTCGAGGCACTCTCGTTGATCGACAATGCGCCACCCCTTGTGATTGTCGGAATGGAAGGGTGGGGCGACGAGGCTCCACTTTCTGGTCACGACATACGGTTCACCGGTTTCGTTCCTTCGCATGATCTTCCTGCTCTCTACAACCTGTGCACTGTCTTTGCGTTCCCCTCGATCATGGAGGGATACGGATTGCCTGTCATTGAGGCAATGGCTCATGGTGCACCCGTGGTGACATCTCGCGGAACTTCGACGGAGGAAGTTGCAGGTGGTGCAGCAATTCTTGTTGATCCACTTGATGTGTCTTCTATTGCATCGGGCATTCGTGAATCATTGGCTGCGCGTGATGCGTGGTCCTCTCGTAGTCGTGATCGTGCTGTGCAAGTTCCGTGGTCAGAAACTGCACGGGCCACATTCTCTGCGTATTGCGAATTGTTGGATGAAGCATGAGTCGTCTTCGTGTCGCCATGAACCTGCTGTGGTGCGTGCCCGGCGTCGGTGGTAGTGAGGAATATCTCGTACGCCAACTGTTGGGCTTGGCAGAGATCGAACATGAGTATGACGTCGAGGTGTTTGCACCTCTCGGCTTCTTGCAACGTCAACCACGTATTGCATCTCTGTACAAGGTGCATGAAGCCCCAAACGATTGTTCTCGCCGTTCGGTTCGTATCTGGTTAGAGCACACATGGCTTGCCAAGAAAACGCGCGGATACTCACTGGTGCATCACGGAGGCGGAACTCTTCCTCGCCGCGGGAACAAAACTACTGTGCTCACCATTCATGACATTCAATGGATTGATTACCCGCACTATGTCGCACCGGTGAAATTGCGGTATCTGCAACGTGTTGTTCCATCATCGGTTCGTCGTGCATCACGAATCACTGCGCCTTCTCGTTTCGTTGCCGATTCACTCACACAGGCATTTGGAACAGCTTCACAGAAGATCGGCATTGTTCGCCATGGTCTCGAGAACGACATCAGTGCAGCAGTGACAGATGAGTCGACGCTTCGAATGCAGTTCTCCTTAGGAGATGGGCCCGTTCTTGTATTTCCTGCGATCACGCACCCCCATAAGAATCACTTGTTTTTGTTGCAGTTGTTGGTGAATGCGGGTGGAGCATGGGCAGATCCTTCTTTGCGCATTGTTTTCGCTGGGTCCGAAGGGTCTCATCACGAAGATGTTGTGGCGTTCGTTGCGAAACATGATTTGTCTTCTCGAGTTGTGATGCCGGGCCGCGTGTCACATGAAGATCGCAACGGCTTATTGAAGATGGCCGATGCCATGGTGTTCCCGAGTGAGTACGAAGGTTTTGGTGCACCCGTGATTGAAGCAATGCGGATGGGTGCGCCTGTCATCTGCAGTGATCGAGCCAGCCTTCCCGGAGTTGTTGGTGATGCAGGGCTTGTTCTGCCGTTAACAACAGATGCATGGGCGCCCGCCCTCGACGCCGTGCGTGCCCGTCGCACGGAACTTGTTGCGCTGGGACATTCTCGATCGCAGCTCTTCACAGCAGCCTTGTCGGCCACCGACTTGGTTGAGCAATATCGCATCGCTTTGGATGGTCGATAATGAGTCGTCCGATTGTCATTCTCGTTCCGCACTTTGCGCCCGACACTGCTCCGACAGGAGAAGTCATCACACGCATCGTTGATGAGTTCATTGTTGCGGGTCGGCGCATTCATATTGTGACTTCGTTGCCGTGGTATCGCACACACGCCATCGAAGAAGGATGGACTGGACGACTTGTTCGTCGAGAGCGCACGGCGTGGGGATCCATTATTCGTGTGCATCCATTCCCAGGCAAGAGCAAGAGCAATCTTTTTCGTCGCGCCGTCGGTTTTGCTGGTTTCAGCGCAATCGCCGGTGTGTGCACCTTGTTTGCTGGCGGTATTCATCGACGGCCCGCGGCAATCATTTCGATGTCTCCGCCTCTCACATTGGGCCTCACTGGTTGGCTCGCTGCTCGACTGCGATTCACAACAGCCATCTTCAATATTCAAGATGTGTTTCCTGATGCAGCAATTGAGACTGGTGCCATCACAAACAAACGCATCATCTCTGCTGCGCGATGGCTAGAGCGGGTGAGTTATCACCGATCCGATGCTGTTGTCGTCTTGTCAGACGACCTGCGCGAGAACGTGGTGGCAAAAGTGTCGTCGCGTCATATCGACAAGATCACAGTGATTCCTAATTTTGTTGATGCTGATCGCATCGTTCCGATGGATCGGATGACGACGTATCGACGAGAGCTCAACATCGGTGATGAGATCGTTGTGATGTATGCCGGCAATGTTGGATATTCACAGTCACTCACAATGTTGTTGCACGCTGCGAAAAAGATGCCAAACATTACGTTTGTGATTAATGGTGATGGCGCGGCGCGTGCAGAGTTGGAAACACAAGCGGCGGGGTTACCAAACATCAGATTTGCTGGCTACCAGCCTCGTGATCGAGTGGGGGAAGTCCTGGCATCGGGAGACATTCATGTTGTTCCATTGCGGACTGGTCTCGGGGCCGTCAGTGTCCCGTCAAAGACGTACAGCATTCTTGCTGCTGCTCGCCCTGTGGTGGCCGCGATTGATCCGGGTACGGAAGTCACTCGCATTCTTGAACACAGCGGAGCTGGTGTCTCAGTTGCTCCCGACAATGAAGACGTCTTTACAGCTGCTCTGCAGAGCATGGTTGCAAACATTGATGAGGCACGCGAACAGGGGCGAAAAGGCCGACAATGGGTGGAAACCCATGTTTCACCCGCTGCGGTTGCACAGTCGTATCTCTCATTAATCGCCGATATCGGAGTGTGAGCGTCTCTAGCACCTCTTAACGGGTAGCCTTTCCTACTCGTGGCTAGTGGTTCATCAGCAAAAAAAGTCGCCCGTCTCGCTCAGAAGGGCAAGGGTAAGAAAGTGCGCTTCCAAGGCGGCACTCTTTTCCCATCCATCATGGCGATTGTCATCGTTCTCGGTACAGGGCTTGTCGCGTATTCGCGTCAATCCGCTCCAAGCCGCAATACTCCTCCCACGATCAACGATCACTGGCACGTGTCGTATGGCTTCTACAAATGCGATGGCTTCTTGAATGACCTTGCAGGAACTCTTGAAGAGCCTGTGACACCGGAGTATCAGAAGTACAACATTCACAGCCACGATGACGGAGTCATTCACTGGCACGCCGGTGCGTTGGCAACTGGTACTCGCGCCAAGCTTGGAGTCTTCCTTGACTCGTACCGCGTGAAAGTAGATACCGAGGGAATTACTTTCCCCGCTACTCAGAACAATGGCGAGTCGTACAAGACATCTGACCTGAAGTGCAAGAACGCTGAAGGGAAAATGGTGGCCGCACAAGTACAGGTCGTCGTGTGGGACCAATACGACAACTCCGAAGTCTCAAAGAAGTACATCACCGACTTCAATAACATCCGCATCAAGAAAGACGGCATGGCAATCACCATCGCCATTGCTGCGCCGGGTGCAGAGATTCCGATGCCAAAGTCGGCAGCAAACTTGCCTGAATTGGGTGCAGCCGACATGGGCAATGCCACCACCACCACGGTGAAGGACGCAACGACCACTACGGTCAAGGGCGCAACCACCACTACGGCAGGCTGATGCACGCGGTTGTTCTCGTCGGAGGTTTTGGCACTCGTCTGAGGCCTCTGACCCTGAGCACGCCAAAGCCATTACTGCCCATTGCAAATGTTCGCCAACTCGAACATCTCATCGCACATCTGAGCACCGCTGGGGTCACCCATGTTGCTCTTGCGCTTGGCTTTAAGCCCGAACCTTTCTTTGAAGCTTTCCCTGACGGCATGTGTGCCGGAGTGCAACTGCACTACGCAGTCGAACCAGAGCCTCTTGACACTGCGGGCGCTATTGCGTTTGCCGCTCGCGATGCGGGTATCACCGACACGTTCGTTGTGATGAATGGTGACATCTTGTGCGATCTTGATGTAGCCACGCTCGTTGCCTTTCATCAAGCACACGGTGCTGAAGGTACCTTGCATCTCACTCCCGTAGATGATCCATCGCATTATGGCGTTGTGGAGATAACTACAGATGGCAAAGTGCAACGCTTTGTCGAAAAGCCAGCACCGGGAGAGTCTGACAGCAGTGTGGTGAATGCTGGTACGTACGTGTTGGAACCATCTGTGATTGATCGCATTCCGGCTGGACAAAAGATTTCTATTGAACGAGTGGTGTTCCCCGCAATGGTTGCTGACGGAACATTGAGCGCGATGCCCACTGATGACTACTGGATTGATACAGGACGACCTGATACATACTTGAAGGCCAACTTGGATCTTATTGATGGCTCTCGTCCGCAGATTTTGTCTTCGATTGGTGCAAATGCGCACATTGATGCATCAGCATCGATTACGCACAGTGTGATCGGCGAGGGCTGCGTGATTGGCGCAGGGTGCGTTGTCGCTGATTCTGTGTTGTTGCCCGGTTCGGTACTCGGCAATCGAGTTCGTCTTGAGAGATCACTGGTGATGGGAAGCGTTTCTGATGAATCGTCTCTTCAGGATTGCGTGATTGGTGCAGGCGTTGTGATCGCTGCTGGCGAGCATCTACAGAACACACGAGTTCCGGATCCAGAGCAGAAGTCCTGATGTCGACTTCGCGCAAAATCATGATCTGTGGTGGCGCAGGGTTTATTGGTTCATCCTTAGTTGATCGATTCATGGCCGAAGGCCATGAGGTGGATGTCGTTGATGACCTGTCAACGGGATCGCTCGCGAATCTTTCGGAAGCCCGTAATGCCTCCGGAAGATTCAAATTTCAGAACATCTCCGTGCTGTCAGCCGAATTTGCTGAACTTGTGTCGCTGCGTCGCCCATCTGTCATCGTCAATCTTGCTGTGTTTTCCCCATCACAAAGTCACCTCAGTGGCGCAATGGCTGCGATGCAATCGACAGTTGCAGTCTTAGAGGCCGCTCGTCTGGGTGGTGTTTCTAAAGTCATCACCGGAATTCCTGGGGCTCTTCTCTATGGCGAAGTGACTGCGCGTGACCTTCCCATCAAAGAAGGCCACATCAATGATTCACGCACGAGTGAAGAAGTGCTGGCCCGCGCTGCGGCGGACATTCACGGGGTGTATCGCGATCGTCATGGCGTGGAGTTCACTGTGTTGGCAATGGCCAATGTCTACGGTGCTCGTCAACGGCCGGAAGACGGTGTGATCGCTTCCTTTGCAGATGCATTGGCGAATGGTCGTGCTCCGATTGTTCACGGAAATGGCAAGCAAGTGCGCGACTTTGTCCATGTTGATGACACGGTTGATGCGATTGCACGTTCTCTTGACCGAGCTGGCGGATTAGTAATCAACGTCGGAACCGGTGTGGCCACCAGCATTATTGATTTGTGGTCAGTCATGGGCGGGGCATCGTCTCCCGTTCCGCGTACATCAGCTGCTCGTCCGAATGACGTTGTTCGTTTGTCGTTGTCGCCGGTGCGCGCACGCATTCAACTTGGCTGGTCGCCCTTCACGCCGCTGGCTGAAGGTCTTTCCACTCTTCGCTAACGAAATAAGTCTTCGCTCGGTGGGCGAACAATTTCGCTCATCGATGCATCGCGGAACCACAGCGGGTCCGCACCTCGAACAACCGCAACAGGAACACCTGTTGATTTACCCATCACGAGTTCGGCAGCAGATGCCAATTCGTCTGCAACACATACTTCGGTCACTTGCATGACGCGCCCCAGCGCGTCTTCGGTTCCGCGAAGGTCAACTACTGCTGCGATTCCGGCAACTCCGATGGCGACATCGGTGAGGCCCTTGCGCCACGGACGACCAAATGTGTCAGAGATGATGACGCCAACATTGACGCCCAATTTTGCTTTCACAATGTCCCTGATACGTCGAGCTGATCTGTCGCTATCGAGCGGAAGAAGAGCGGCGTATCCACGTTCAACATTGGAGAGGTCGATTCCGCTGTTGGCGCACACAAAGCCATGTTTTGTTTCAGTGATGATGAGATCACCGCGGCGACGCACGATGCGCACTGCTTCGTCTTCAACAAGTTTCTTATGCGACGCCGGGTCATCGGCATCAATTTCAACAAGGCGATTCTCGGCCTTAGAAATAATCTTTTGAGTGACAACAAGAACATCATTGTCGCGAAGTGGGCCATTGGGCTCACCGGCACATGCCTCAACAATGACATCACCGATTTGCATTCCCGGTGTTATCTCGCCGATACCTTCGACGCTCCATGCCATTAAGCGGGCCATGTGATGCCTCCTTGTTGTGGTGTTGACTGCACTGTTGTTTTTGCAAGTGACGCTGCGACTCCAGGCTTGGACATGATTGTGTCGGTGACAACACAGCGCATGCCTTCGCGCTCCACCTTGTCGACCAAGTGCGCGTCTTGTTCATCGATGACAAGAGTTGCGGCGATGGGTGCGTACATTTGCGCAACGCCCACCACGGTTGGTTCATGACCTAGTTCTGTCAGCATGCGGTCAGCGGGGCCTTTGAGGGCCGCGCCCGCAACGATGGGGGAAACAGCAACGATGTCGTCTCGTCGTGCACGAAGAGACTCTTCAACGCCACGCACGGCACGAATGGGCCCGATCGACACAATCGGGTTTGACGGTGCAATCACAATCGTGTTGGCATCTGTGATGAGATCAGGGTTAATAAATGTTGCAGATTCTGTTCCAACGAATTCGACGCTGGTGACGGGAACAGAGTGACGCAGCTTCACGAAATACTCTTGGAATGAAACGGAACCATTGGCAAGATGCACCAGAGTGCGCACTGACTGGTTCGACATCGGAAGAATGGGGAACGTGACGCCAAACGCACGGCGGATCTCATCAGTGACGTCCGCAAGAGTTGCTCCTTCTCGAAGGCGAGCAGTGCGATAAAAGTGTGTGGCTAAATCTGTGTCGCCGAGATTGAACCATCGCGGTGCTGCATGAGATCCGTCGGGGCGAACTGATTCGAAACGTTCGAGCGCTTCCATTGCTCGCCATGTCTCATTACGCAATCCCCACCCTCGTTCAGGGTCGATGGCTTGGGCAACGGTGTACGTCACGGTGTCGATATCTGGCGAAATCGAGAGACCATGAAGCTCGGTGTCGTCTCCGGTATTGACAATGGTCACAATCTGATAGGAATCAACAACCTGGGTCAGGCCAGCAAGAAACCGTGCTGCACCGACGCCACCTGCCAGAACCAAGATCATCCCGTAAGCGTAGGGGGTGGGACATTCAGAGGTTCACCCCGTTGAGTGGAGCCGCAAGGTACAGTCATCAGGTCCATTCACCGAGCAAGAGGTCTTTCCGTTGCCACGCGCATTCATCACCGGAATCACAGGTCAAGACGGCCAACATTTAGCTGAATTCCTTCATAGCAAAGGCTATGAAGTCTTTGGCATGGTCAAAGGGCAAAACAACCCTCGAGGACTTCAGATGCGTGATGAGTTCCCTTACGTGGAGCTTGTGCCTGGCGACCTTGCTGATCTGGCCAGTTTGGTCTCTGCCCTCGAATACGTCCAGCCTGACGAGGTTTATCATCTCGGTGCCATTTCGTTTGTGGCGATTTCATTCGGACAGGCTGAACTCACCTCCAACATCACTGGCCTTGGCGTGTTGCGCATGCTCGAAGCCATTCGCATGGTGGGTGGCACACAGAACAACCCGATTCGTTTTTACCAAGCCTCATCATCAGAGATGTTCGGCAAGGTGCGTGAGGTTCCTCAGAGCGAACTCACGCCATTCCACCCACGGTCTCCGTATGGCTGCGCCAAGGTGTTCGGTCACGACATCACGGTGAATTACCGCGAGAGTTATGGCATCTTCGCTTGCTCCGGCATTCTGTTCAACCATGAAGGTCCTCGTCGTGGGCTCGAATTCGTGACACGCAAGATTTCCAATACTGCTGCTCGCATCAAGTTGGGCGTTGAAAAAGAATTGGTCATGGGCAACCTTGATGCCAAGCGCGACTGGGGTTACGCAGGTGACTACGTGCGTGCAATGTGGATGATGTTGCAGCAAGACCAGCCAGACGACTACGTGGTTGCCACCGGCGAAACCCACTCCATCGAAGAGTTCCTCACTTTGGCTTTCAAGGAAGTGGGTCTTGATGACTGGCGCAATTATGTTCGCCAGGACCCTCGCTTCTTCCGTCCTGCAGAAGTAGATCTCCTCATTGGTGATCCAACAAAGGCTCGCGAAAAGCTGGGTTGGATTCCTGAGGTTGACTTCCCAACACTCGTCAGCATGATGGTGCAGAACGACATCGCTATCGAGACTGCGCGAGTAAAGAACTAGTTCATCTCTTTCATGCGCTCGTAGAGCGCAAATGAGAACACAGAGAGCGCAACTGCAGAGCCTGCAACAAGGCCGAGTTCAACGCGCAAGAACAAGTCGCTGCTAGCGAATGCTGTCACGATAAGAAACGCGACCATTGATGAGAGCCAGCCAATGGCAACCCATCGGTGACTGTGCAAGGCAATGACTGCCTGTGCAACAGCAAGAGCAAGCATGTACAGGCCGCTTGACAGTGCAAGAAGAGTCAGTGTGCGGCGATCAAGCCCGCCGTTGTACATGATGGTGAGCGCCCAGGGGCCAAGTACTGCCGCACCAGCAGTGCCCGCAATTGCAACGCCGGCTACAAGCTTGAGCAACAAGCTGAGACCATGACGGAATTCATCGTGGTCTTCTTTTGCGGCAAGTCGTGCAAGACGAGGCAGAAGTGAGGCTTGCACTGCTTGAAACAAAAACAGAGGAATGCGTGACATCAACACGCCGTTTCCGAATGCAGTCACCATGACGGCTTGATCTGAACTGGCAAGAATGTCGACGCCGATTGGGCCGGCATTAACAAGTGCTGGGGTCGCGTCAAGGCGCAGCTCTTCGGTGAACTTGCCGGAGAACTTGCCGATG
>WLHL01000032.1 GCA_009702755.1 Actinomycetota bacterium | reverse complement strand
TACGACGACATTGTGGGCAGATTGGCCTCGCTGGGAGCGTCGATTACTCGGAAACGTCTGACGGCGTAGTTTCCGACGCTGTCTCGTCGGGCGGTGGCAGTTTCCGAGCCCGAGTGGTAGCAAGGCGCAACAGGGCAACAATGATCCCAATGGGGACCGCTGCATAGAGGAACTCGTCCCATCCACCTTGATGCGCCAACATGTTCCCGAGGTTAGGCGAGCGGGGCTCCCAGGTGGGTATCGTCTTACTGGTATTGGAGGACGACATGACAATGCGTCAGCAAGTCGAAGAGACAATTGAAGTCATCAGGCCCGCGTTGCAGGCCGACGGTGGCGACATCATCCTTCGCGAAGTAGATGAATCCTCGGGCATTGTGACGGTGACTCTCACTGGTGCCTGCACGACATGTCCTGCGTCTGATCAAACACTCAAGGCCGGAATCGAGCGCATCATGAAAGATCGCATCGATGGTGTGACCGAGGTTGTTCAGGTCGCCTAAATGAGCCGCCGCAATCTCAGCCCGACTGAACTTTTTGATGCTGCATGCGCGGGGGATCGTGCTGCGTTGGCGCGAGTGTTGTCTCTTCTTGAACGTGGTGATGTTGTGGCTCGCGAAGTGGGCCGTATGGCATACAAGCGTGGTGGCCAGGGATACACGGTGGGAATCACTGGTGCGCCTGGAGCTGGCAAGAGCACACTGACGAGTGCAGTCATTAAGCACTTGCGTTCGATGCAGTTAGAGATTGCAGTTCTTGCAATTGATCCGTCATCTCCATTCACCGGTGGAGCCATTTTGGGTGACCGAGTACGCATGCAAGACCATGCGACCGACCCTGGCGTTTTCATTCGTTCGATGGCCACACGCGGTCACTTGGGTGGTTTGTCGTTGTCCACACCTGAAGCAATTCGCATGCTTGATGCAGTTGGTCGCAAGTGGATTCTTGTAGAGACCGTTGGTGTTGGCCAGGTGGAAGTAGAAATCGCCGGCAAAGCTGACACCACTGTTGTTGTGCTCAACCCCGGCTGGGGCGACTCTGTGCAGGCGAACAAAGCTGGTCTCATGGAAATTGCGGACATCTTTGTCATCAACAAAGCAGACCGTAAAGGCGTGGAAGAAACACGTCGCGATATTGAGCAGATGTTGGAACTGAGTGACCTTGCACATGATGCTTGGCGTCCACCCATCATTGCCACCGTCGGCAATACGGGTGAAGGTGTCACACAGCTGTGGGATGCCATTGTTGAGCATCGCTCGATTATCGAGACAAGTGGTGAATTGCAGAAGCGCCGTGACTTCCGATTGCGTGAAGAACTTCGTGAGATTGTTGCGCGTCGTTTAGAACTTCGTGCACGTGAAATTTGCACGGGTGACCAATGGGAGTCGTTACAAGACGGAGTTCTTGGTCGCACCATTGACCCATGGTCAGCGGCCGATGAAATGTTGAAGGGTGTGGGGGCATAGGTATGTCGAATCAAGATCTTGTTTTGCTCGAGCGTTTGGAGAACGGCACTGCTGTCGTCACGTTGAACTCGCCGAAGGTCAATGCGTTGTCCACACAGTTGCTGGGTCGCTTGCTGGAAGTTGCGCAAGAACTCACGACAACTCCTGCCGGAGCAGTTGTCATCACTGGTGGCGATCGTTTGTTTGCTGCTGGTGCAGATATCTCGCAGTTCGGCGGTGCTGATGATGCACGCGTCATCGGGGCTGCGTTCCATGCCGTTCTCAATGCAGTTGCTGATATTCCTGCCATGGTGATCGCTGCCATTAGTGGTTACGCATTGGGTGGTGGGTGTGAACTCGCACTTGCGTGCGACTATCGCATTGCGTCCACCAAGGCAGTGTTTGGTCAGCCAGAGATCCTGTTGGGCATCATCCCTGGTGGTGGTGGCACGCAACGTCTCCCGCGCGTTGTGGGCGCAAGCCGCGCTAAGGAACTCATGGTCACAGGTCGTCAAGTGAAGTCTGAAGAGGCATTGCGTATTGGTCTTGCTGACGAAGTAGTGGAACCAGAAGAACTCATGGCTCGAGCACTGGAACTCGCCGGATCTATTTCATCGGGAGCGTCAGTTGCTGCGCGCATCATTAAGCGCGTGGTGAATGAAGGAATTGAAACCGACATCGCAACTGGTCTTGCCGGAGAACTCGCTGCGTTCGAAGAAGTATTCCGCACGGAAGACAGCCAGATTGGTGTGAAGAGCTTCCTTGAGAACGGCCCGGGCAAGGCAACCTTTACAGGTCGCTAACCCATGCATCATTTCCGCGCACCACACGCGCGTCGATTCATTTCTGCATCACTGATGATCGGTGTTGCGTTCATCATCTTTGGGCTGTCATTTGGCGTGCTTGCAGTATCTGCTGGTGCAAGCGTTCCGCAATCGTGTGCCATGTCATTACTGATCTTCACGGGTGCATCGCAGATGTCTGCGGTGAGTGTGATTGCAACAGGAGGAAGTCCTGCGAGTGCATTCGGTGGGGCAGTGCTCCTTGCTGGTCGCAATGCGGTGTACGGGTTGGCGATGGCGCCGGTGTTGCGTGGTGGTTCACTGCCGTCGCGGCTTCTTGGTGCGCAGTGGGTGATTGATGAAACAACCGCTGTTGTGTCCGCAGAAACTGATCCTGCAACTCGACGCACTGCTTTCTGGATCTCGGGTGCAATTTTGTATGCGTGCTGGAACCTGGGCACATTGTTGGGTGCACTGCTGGGTTCGAGCATTAACCCCAGTGATTTCGGATTAGACGTTGCATTTCCTGTGATGTTTACCGCAATGGTGGCGTCTCATTTGCAGACGAAGCAAGGACGCCGCGCTGCGATCTTTGGTGCAATTGCCGCAGTGGCGTTAGCGCCGTTCATGCCCATCGGTTTACCCATTTTGGTTTCGGCATTTGGCATGTTGTTTGGCCTCGCGCCACAGTCTCAAGAGAATGAGACAGCATCATGACGTGGACACTCATCCTGAGCCTTGCAGCAGCGGCGTACTTCTTGAAGTTGCTGGGCAGTGTCATCATCGGGCACTGGGTCATGCCACCGGTGTTGGAGCGTTGTCTCTTGTTGATTCCTGCAGCGTTGCTGGCGGGCCTCATTGCAAAGGACACGTTTACGGTGGGTCAGGAATTGGGTATCGACGCGCGTGCAGCAGGCTTAGCAGTGGCTGTCATTGCCACATGGCGCAAGTTGCCGTTCGTGGTCATCATCATCGCTGGTGTTGGCACCACAGCGCTGATTCGCTTGTTCGTGTAGCGAACGCCGTTAGGCGGCTTCGACGAGCTTTTTGAGCTTGCGCAGATTGCGACGCCAGATTGCTTTCATCACAATCTGACCGCCCACGAAAGCACCGAGAGGACCACCGAGCCACCACGGAAATATGAGCTTTTCTGTCCACGTAAAGCGAGTGTTCGAAGCGTCAATGGCTTCAAGGGTGAACTCGCCCGTGCCAGTGACGACTCCGGTGTGAGTCACACCCATGACTTTGCCGGGCTCCCATGCAGTGATGGTCATTACGTCGACAAGTTTGATGGGGCCCACTTTGGTGTCACAGAAGAACTTGGTTCCTGTGCCGCGAGTTTGCTCCGTTTGAAAACGAATCGCTACGGCGTCGGCCATCCAGTCGATGTGGCGTTCAATGGGCTCAACGATGTCCCACACCTTTTGCACGGGTGCTGCGATGTCGATGGAAACGCGAATGCTCACTGCGTTATGCCTGCACTGCGACGTTGCGCAGTTCTGCCGCAGCAGTCTCGGGAGGCATGATGTTGATCATCACGCCAGTACCGCGCTCAAAACCGGCAGCGGTGGTGAGTTTCGGCCAAAGGTGCACGTGCCAGTGGTACATGCCTTCGTGATGCGATGGAGCAGTGTGGAAGACCAAGTTGAATGCGATGTCGCCAAGGCGTGCAACGAGGTGAGCAAGCGCATCACGAATCGCGATGCCCACTGAAGTGAGTTCATCTTCTGTCGAATCTGGGAGATGACGATGGTGATCCTTTGGCATGATCAACAATTCGTACGGGCTAGAGCTCCAGAACGGGCACACAACAACGGCATGTTCGTTGTCAAGAACGAATCGCTCGCTATGAGATTCTGCTTCTGCGGTGGTGCAGACGATGCAGCCACCCTTAAAGCGTTCGAATGCGCGTTCTTCTTCAAGAATTTCGCCTGGAACGAAGGGAAGACCAAGAAGTTGACCGTGAGGGTGCGACAACGAGGCACCGGCTTCACGTCCATGGTTCACAATTGCTTGTGTGTAGCGAATGTTCGGAGTGTTCTTGTGCGCAATGAAGCGACTGCGAAGAGTCAACATCAATTCGCGAATCTTCTCGTCAGAGAACATGTCGAGACGATTGGTGTGATCGGGGGAGAACACGAACACTTCGTGAGTGCCACTTGCTTCCGCCATCACATGCACGGGACCAAGGTTGCGCACGGCGAGTGATTCATCACCAACGAATGCAGGGAAACGGTTGGCCACGACTCGGCTTTGCCATGTGCCAGATGCATCTGCATTTTCGAGAAGTGAAGGGTCGGGGTCTGAGTATTCCGGGCAGAAGGGGCACTCGTGCTCCGGGCCGCTTTCCACTTGGAGTGCGCGCGGCGCAAAATCGGTACTGCGATTGGCACGATCGGGCACCACAGTGACCCATCGGCCAGTAAGAAGGTTCAAACGTAACTGGCTCACGGTGCTTTCAGGATACGTGCCCTTTCAGGCGAATGGGTGGAGTTCACCCAGTGTTTGGCTAATCAGCCTTTGTGTACCGACTGACGTGGCGGTCAGAGTCGGGGGCGATGGGGGTTTGGTTGCCATCGGCGTGACGACTGACCAGTCGAAGACCTGCAGTCTGTGCCAGGTCGTCCAATTGCTGAGGATTCACATACCGAACCGAATACGGACGAAGACGTGTTTGTTGGCCGTTCGTGAATTGCACAAATTGGCCGGTGATGCGTTGGGCCTCTTCGTCATGACGACTGATACTGAGGACGACTTCGCCAGTAGTCATTGTGCGGATGCGCATGTGATCGCTTTCGCCCGACGGTTGAGGATGAACGACATCAACGTGGAAGAACGCACTGCGTTGAAGTCGAGATGCGACAAGGGTCAGGCACTGCTGCATCGCTTCGGTTGTGGGCAGATTGAAGAAGGTGTTGTATCCGACAAAGACCGCATCGAAGGGTCCGTCGGGGAGTGACTGCGAGAAGTCCATGTTCAGCAATGTGGTGTTCGCCCCAAGCTCCGCGGTTCGCGCAATCGCCAGCATGGCCTCAGACGAATCGACGCCAATGATGGTGTCGTTGCGGTGCGGGCGCAATGTTCGGAGCTGGCGAATCAGGCGACCCGTGCCAACGCCCAACTCGAGAATGTGGGCATCGTGAGCGGGTAGGGATGCCGCAACGGAGGAAATGAAGTCCTCGTCGTTGAGGTCGGCGTACCAATCGTCGTAGACGTCAGCAAAGGATTCGCCATAGGTGGCAGCGTCGTACCCTTCGATTCCATAGGGATTGTCGCTGGCACTCATCTCAATAGTCCACCACGGCGGTTCGTCTGATGGCGCATCGGTAGCCTGAGAAGCCATGACGACGTCATCTGCGCCCAGGTCTGAGTATGTGTACTTAGATCATGCCGCCACGTCTCCACTTCGGCCGGAAGCACATGTGGCGATGGAGCCATTTGGCGATGTCATGTATGCGAATCCGTCTGGGTCGCACAGGTTCGCGCGCGAGGCCCGACGCGCCATTGATGAAGCGCGTGATCAAATCGCGGAATTGATCGGTTGTCGCCCCGGAGAAATTGTGTTCACCAGTGGTGGAACAGAAGGCGCGAACTCCGCAATCTTGGGTTCAGTGCGACGCAATGGTGGAACGGCCGTGTGCGCCGCGTCTGAACATCATGCGGTGTTGCATTGTGTTGAACACGTGAACGGAACTGTTATTCCTGTGACTGAACAAGGCCCAGTGAGTCCTGATGTCATGCGCGAGACGCTTGCCGCAATGACCGACGTGAGTGTTGTTTCAGTCATGGCTGTCAACAATGAAACGGGGGCCATCAACGACCTCGAACACATCTCGCACGCAGTGAAGGGTCGTGCGGAAAATGCAGTGCTCCACACTGATGCTGTGCAGGCTGCTTGTTGGCTTGATCTTCGCACCATCTGGCCACACGTTGACGTGCTCACATTGTCGGCACACAAGTTTGGTGGACCAAAAGGCATGGGTGTGATGGTGGTGCGCGAGGGCGTGCATCTTGAACCACTCATTCTTGGTGGTGGCCAGGAGCGCGATCGCCGCAGTGGCACGCATAACGTCGCCGGCATTGTGGGTACTGCAGTTGCCTTGGCCGTGACCGATGAACATCGCAATGCAGAGGTCACACGCCTTGGTGCCTTGCGTGATGAGTTGGTTGCTGGACTGACGTCACGTATTTCGTGCGCAGTTCCTACGTTGCAGCCAGGTGTGGGCGTCGCCGGCACTGCGCATGTGTGCCTCGATGGCTTGGAGAGCGAATCAATTCTTTATCTCTTGGATACAGAAAATGTGTGTGTCTCAGCAGCATCGGCATGTGCAAGCGGAGCAATGGAACCATCTCACGTGCTTGCAGCGATGAATGTTCCGCGTTCGCGTATCAACGGTTCATTGCGTTTTAGTCTTGGGCACACCACAACTCGTGAAGACATCACGAAGGCAGTTGATGCAACAGTGGCTGCAGCTGATCGATTAATGGCGGTGGCAAAGAAATGAAAGTTCTTCTTGCAATGTCAGGCGGAGTCGATTCCTCCGTCGCAGCATTAGTGCTTCGTAATCAAGGCCATGATGTGGTGGGCGTGACCATGCGTTTGTGGGGCGGAGAAAGCGATACGGGTTGCTGTTCTGTCTCTGATGTTGACGATGCGCGTCGCGTTGCTCAGCAATTGGGCATTGATCATTTGGTCTTTAATTTCTCCGAAGAATTCAACGAGCACGTGGTGGACCCGTATGTGGCATCTCACGTCGCCGGCACCACGCCAAATCCATGCATTGAATGCAACCGACATCTGAAATTTGATCGCCTCATCGAACGCGGGCGCGCCTTAGGTTTTGACGCTGTTGCGACGGGGCATCATGCCCGCATCGTTGACGACAGCGGTGTGTTGCGTGTGGGCCGTGGTGAGGACGCCCTGAAAGACCAGAGCTATGTCGTTCACATGCTGTCGGGCGAAGACCTTGCATACATGATGTTCCCTGTGGGCTTTATGCAGAAGTCAGATGTTCGTCAGTTAGGTGTTGATTTCGGATTGCGTACTGCCACG
This sequence comes from Actinomycetota bacterium, assembly GCA_009702755.1. Taxonomy (GTDB): domain Bacteria; phylum Actinomycetota; class Acidimicrobiia; order Acidimicrobiales; family Ilumatobacteraceae; genus UBA2093. The sequence goes on along the minus strand of WLHL01000032.1, from coordinate 13,853 downwards.
AAGCCCGACAGCCAAGACGTGTGCTTCATTGGAAGCACCATCGGTCGTGCTGGTTTCCTCGAACCTCGCCTCTCGTTTAATGCCGCCGAGGTGGTTGATCAGTCCGGCGCCAAAGTAGGCGAAGTCTCTGCTGTGGAACTTGTGACCTTGGGTCAGCGTCGTGGTCTGGGCCTTGGTGGTGGCGACAAGAGATATGTGGTTGCAGTTGATGTTCCAGCGCGTCGCGTCACTGTTGGTGATGAAGCAAGTTTGTTTGTTGAATCTGAGAATCTCAGGAACATGGTGTGGCCGCACAAAGAAGATGAACAACTTGTTCTTAACGGTGAAGTGCTGGTGCAGGGAAGTGCACATGGCGAACGTGCAGCGGCCCGCATTGAGTGCCATGGCGGGGAATATCGCATGGTGTGGGCACGACCGAATCGTCGGATTGCACCGGGACAAACAGTTGTGTTCTACGACAAAGCAGATCAGGTTGTTCTTGGCGGCGCAATAGTCGCACCCTAGAGCTCTTTATTGTTCAGCGAATCGCAGCGAGAGCAGCATCAACTCGACGTGGCGCAAAACTAAATGCTTTGACATGGAGGGCGTTCGCAGTCCCCAAAGTTTTCGCCGTGATTTTTGACAGAGCAACTTTGTCAGACTCTGTGAGGTGAACTGCAATACGCGGCCCGGCGACGCCACCGGTGAAATCAGCAGTTTCACCCGAGACATCGACTTTGGTGATGGACAGAATTTTGCTGCGCATATTCATCATGGTTTCAGCAAGAACAAGGTGATCATGCACAACGATGCCTGCAGGAACAATGACCAGCCAGCGACGAGAGAGCAGATGAAGTCGGCGAGGAACTGTTCGGGCGAGGACGAGACCAATAACGAGTAGTGGTGCACCAACGACATAGTTGGACGCAGCAATGAGAAGGGTGCCGCCGAGGAAAGACCCTGCGAGCAGACCCCACGCAACGACGCTCGGTGCCCAGTGCGGAACCGGAGTCCGTAACGCGAAGCGTGTTTCTTCGCCATAAGCACTGCCTTGCACCATGACATCTGCAAATAGGGCTGACCAGGTGATGATGAACGCAGCGAGTGCTCCAAAGATGCCGATAGGAGACGTCGCAAGGAACGCACACAAGAGTGTGAGAGGCGTGATGCCTTTCGTGACAGTTAGTGAGATAGGTGAAGGCACCAAGATGCCGATAGCGACTGCAAGGAAGAAGAGCCAGCCCCAGACGGTGAGAACAATGCCGACCGAAAAGGAGTAGTCGTCGGCAAGTTGTTGCCACGGTGCAGCCACACCGAGGAGGATCCATGTCGCCAAAGTGCTGGCGATGATGGTGGTCTTGGGGTTCACCTTCGATACCTGTGGCATCTCTCTAGCCTGCCTCAAAAGGGGACAAATGACTGCATTCCCCGCCTCGTATCGGCTGAGCCCATGCTGCTACCAATGAGTCAGGCACTTTCGCCGATCAGCACAGAAGGGAGGCACCGTGAATACAGAGCGATCGCATGAGCGACCAGGCGCAACATTCGGAATCGGCAGCCTCCCTCATCGCAGCGTGTCTGAGGCGCTTGATTTCGTGTGGTCGTCGACCGACATTGTCACGATTCCATCTCTGCCTCGCCGTTCGCCGGCTGAAGGCATGATTGCGCAAGCTCTTGTTGGCATCGAAGGCGTATCGGTGGGTCAATACGGGGGAATCAGTGTTGATGTAGCTCATCTAGATGTTGATCAATTCATTACGACTGATCTTGAGTCTGATTCCTATGGCGCGTTCAAAGAGTTTCTTGATGAGTTTGCTCAACGCAACATCCGTGATGTTTCAACCGTGAAATGGCAGTTTGTTGGGCCAGTCACTTTGGGTGCTGCTTTACTGCGTCTCGGTCTTGAGCCTGAAATCGCTTTCCCACTTGCATTGCAAGCAGTTCGTTCTCACGTCCTTGCATTAGAAGAAGAAGTCACTCGTGTCTGCGGAGACGCCACACAAATCATTGTGTTGGATGAACCATCACTTGCTGAAGCGCTTGAGCCTGGATACTGCGTGGGTGTGGAATACATCATTGACTTGATCTCTGGTGCTCTTGCTGCCGTCGAGCCGCGCAATATCAGTGGTGTTCACTGTTGCGCGAGCATTGATTGGGGAGTGCTTTTGGCAACAGGTGCCAACATCATTTCTGTTCCGGTACCGAATGCGAACAATCAAGAAGAGATGTCAGAGATGTTGGTTGCCGCAAGTCGCATTAGTGATCATCTTGCACATGGCGGTCATATTGCATGGGGTGCTGTTCGTACCGATGGACCTATCTCCATTAATCCGGAACGTTCATGGAAGTTGCTGATGGAGTCGATGTGCGCATTGGTACAGGCCGGTGTGAGCGCCGACCTTCTGCGCCGTCGTAGTTACGTGACGCCTGCGTGTGGTTTGGGTACCCACGCAGATGGAGTTGCAGAGCGGGTCTTTGCCCTTGCTCAAAAACTCAGCGAGAAAGTGGCCGACGAGTCCACAGTTTCTCGGCTCACTCAGGGATAAGAATCTCCCACGCCGTACCCCTTGGGTAGTTTGTAGGCAATGGCGCGCACACCCTCACCCCGTAAACGAATTGAGGAACTGCGCACGCTCATCCGCACTCATAACGAGCTGTACTACGGACAAGACAGTCCTGAAGTCAGCGACGCTGAATACGACGCGCTCATTCGTGAACTACAAGATCTTGAAACGAAACACCCAGAGTTCTCGGATGCGGAAAGCCCTTCTGAAGTAGTCGGCGCTGCTGCTGCTGTCACAACCTTTGATCCGGTTGTGCATGCCGTGCCGATGACGAGTCTTGATAACGCGATGGACGAAGACGAACTTCGTGCATGGGGTGATCGCATCGTAAAAGGGCTGGGCGATCAGCCGGTGCGATACGTATGCGAGTTAAAGATTGACGGCCTCGCGATCTCAATTCGTTATGAGAACGGCGTCATGGTGCAGGCTGCTACTCGTGGCGATGGCAAGGTCGGAGAAGATGTCACCGCCAATGTCGCGACAATTTCTTCATTGCCAAAGAAATTGGGGAAGGGATCTCCTTCTGTCATCGAAGTGCGCGGTGAGATCTACATGTCCACTGTTGCCTTTGAAAAGTTAAAAGCAGAGCGTGAAGCAGAGAATCTGCAACGGCTTGCAAACAATCGCGCACTACTTGCAGTTCCTGTAAACCCGCGCAATGCGGGAGCAGGAAGTCTTCGTCAGAAAGACCCGACGATTACTGCACAACGAGATTTGTCTTTGTGGTCGTATCAACTGGGTGAAGTTGTCGATGGTCCTGAGTTCGTCAGTCACCACGCAACGATTGAGTTTCTTGGCGGTCTTGGCTTCCCTGTGAATCCAGAAATCACTGTTGTTGATTCCATTGATGCAGTTGTTGCGTTCTGCCGTCAATGGCAAGAGCGTCGACATGAGCTCGGATATGAGATCGATGGCGCTGTTGTGAAGGTTGATGATCTCAGCCAGCGAGAACAGTTGGGCTTCACATCACGTGCGCCTCGGTGGGCCATTGCGTTCAAGTTTCCCCCTGAAGAGAAACACACGATTCTGAAAGACATCAAGGTGTCTGTAGGGCGTACAGGACGTGTTACGCCATTTGCAGATCTAGAACGAGTATTCGTTGGTGGTTCATACGTTGAGAAGGCCACTTTGCATAACCGTGATCAGGTTGCCGCAAAAGATGTGCGTCCTGGTGACACGGTTGTGGTGCGTAAAGCAGGAGATGTCATCCCTGAGGTTGTTGGCCCCGTATTGGGCAAACGCCCGAAGAATTCTCAACCGTGGGTATTCCCCACGACATGCCCATGCCCTCTTAAATCCGAGTTGACAAAGTCAGAGGAAGAAGCAGACACTCGATGTGTTGACTCTGAATGTCCGCACCAAAGTCAACAGAAGATTATTTACTTCGCAGCTCGTGGTGGGATGGACATTGAGGGTCTGGGTGACACCACTGTTATCGCACTTGCAGATGCTGGAAAAGTTCGGACGGTTGCAGATCTTTACAAGTTGACTTTTGATGATCTGGCATCTACCGATGTTTTCTCGGCCACGAGCGCAGCAAAGTTGATCTTTGAACTTGATAAATCTCGATCACAAACGCTTGCGCGAGTTCTTTCGTCGCTGGGTATCAAACATGTGGGCCCGGTCGTTGCCGATCAGTTAGCTGAACAATTTGGACATCTCGACTCAATTTTGGGTGCTTCGGAAGAACAAATGCATGCAATTGATGGTGTTGGTGATGCTGTGTTCGCATCAATTCAGAGGTGGCTTGCAGTTCCATCAAATGTGGACATGGTGGAGTCATTACGTGCCGCTGGTGTTGCCTTTGACAATGTTCCCAAAGTGAGTCTTGGTTCTACCCTCGAAGGGCACACAATTTTGGTGACAGGGAAGTTGGCCAAATACCAACGAGATGAAGTGAAGGAAGTGATCAAGGCGCATGGTGGCAAGGCTGCTTCAGGCGTCTCGTCGAACACAACGGTGCTAGTGGCTGGCGAGAAAGCAGCGGCTCCAAAAGTGAAGAAGGCTCAAGATCTAGGAATCCCGGTCATCGACGGGGAACAGTTCGACCTTTTTCTTCTCACAGGTGAGTTGCCGAGTGGTGGTGCCAAGTGAACTCTCATGATCTCTTAAAGGCAGCGCAGGTGAAACTCAACGAAAAGGGCTTTATCCCTTATGGCTCGGTGAAGTTGGGGAAGAGGCCGAATGATGAGGGGCTCTTGTTTCATGAAGCCATTCGAGATGCTCTCGGAATGCGTTTTGATGATTCTGTTTACATGTATTGGGAATGGCAGAAGTTATCCCTAGCGCTTAATGCAATGTGGAGTGAACTTGACGATGCTGCCTCACAGATTGCTGGGCGTCGTACCACTGCAATCGCCTCGATTTTTGAGCCAACAGTTGATTTAGAAAAAGTGAATTTACTTCTGGGCCTTACGAATTCGAACACTTCGCTAATTGAGTTTCCAAAAATTGTCCGTCGTCCAACTAAGTCGGAGTCTGCTGTTCGGTTCGCGGGAAAGATGTTGGGAGCATTGTTCGCGACCCTCGGTGCATTGGAAGAAACACGTTCAAGTGGATATGGAGATTTGTTCTCTTCGCTTGCCGATAAGCCGAGAACAAATGAGGAACTGCTGCTCCATTTAGATGCGATGTGCTTGGCAACAAACCCGACACTCGAACTTCAACCACCGAAATCAATTGTGATTCTCCGCGCTTTAGGGAATGCCTTCGAAGACTCGAACAAGTCTCGAAGTAATGACGATATGCCAGAACTCTCTCTTGGCGAGTTCTTTGTCGAAACTGAATTGAGTGCGAATTGGGCGGGCTTGTCAGACCAAGTGGTACTTAGAAGACTTTTGCTCATTTCACCCGAAGAGGCAGATGCTCCTAAGAAGGCAATAGAAAAATTCTTTGCCGAGTAAGTTGTCTCTATGGCTGTTGAGTTTGCAACACTTGACTTCGAAACAACTGGATTGTCGAGCACACTGGATCGAGTAATTGAAGTTGCTGTAGTGCGGACAGACTCGGACGGGAATGTTCTTCGAGAGTTCTCGTCTTTAGTGAATCCAAATCGAGATGTTGGTCGAACGGATATCCACGGGATTACCGCTGGCATGCTCTCAGGTGCGCCATCATTTGGGGAAATTCTTGGCGGGCTGCTGGAGATGTTGGACGGTGCCGTACTCGTGGCACACAATGCTGCATTTGACACAAGGTTTTTACTATCCGAGTTCGGAAGATGCGGTATTGCGGATGTAGATGTTGAGTCACTTTGCACGCTGAAGTTGATGTATGCGGGATATCCCCGAGGACCGAGACGTTTAGGTGACTGCTGTGAATTTTTTGGCATCGATGTAGGCAACGCACATTCCGCATTAGATGACGCACGGATGGCTTCAAGACTTTTGCATGCAGTGTTGTCTGAAGTGGATGTTCCACTTCTTCCGACGCCATGTAGTTTTCGCGAGGTCAATTTGCAATCAACTTGGGTATTGCCACGTGAGAGTGTGTCCAGTCCCCGTGAGAAGGAATCAACGTACCTCGCGTCATTGATTGAGATGTTGCCTCCTCAGGGAGATTCGAGTGTTGCCTCGGCTGTCAGTGTTGCTCAGTATTTGAATGTGCTTGACCATGTGCTCGAGGATCGAAAGATTGATCAATCAGAAGCTGAATACCTAATTGATTTCGCAACTGATTTAGGACTTTCACGGGACCGTGTCGCCGGACTGCATGCTGCCTATGTAGCCAATCTCTGTGCGATTGCCTTGAGAGATGGTGTGGTTAGTGATTTTGAGATGAAAGATCTTTCTGAAGTTGCCCTTTTGTTGGGTGTCTCTGAATGGAAAGAACTGTTGGAATTCAAGGGGTCGAAAGAGATGCCTATTGGACGTACCTCGGGACTCCCTCCCGGAGCGTCAGTCTGCTTCACGGGAGAAATGTCGCTCCCTCGGCCAGTACTTTCTGACAGAGCCGTCAACTGTGGGTTGATTGTTAAGTCTGGAATTTCAATGAAGTTGGATGTGCTGGTCGTAGCCGATTCCGACTCAATGTCAGGTAAGGCAAAGAAAGCTCGCGAAATTGGTATTCGAATCGTTTCTGAATCGGTTTTCCTAGGAATGCTCGAAGAGCTTCCGAACAGTTAGTTCGCTTCGAACTCCCAGGTGAAGGAACGCGCCTTCGCCTTCCCGTCAATAATCTTCCAGTACGTCACCGTTGCCGTGTGAACGCCTTGAGTGAACACCTCGATGGGTGCTCCTTCTTGCGGGGTGAAACTGATGATGTAGTTGCCGGGGTCATAGATGGCGGTGGGGGGAATCTCGACTTGGGCTCCTGGCTCAAGCGAGCTGTTTCCCTCGGCGGATAATTCATCGAGGCGAGTCGTCTCAAGGGCAATGCCGTCGATCTCGAGACTGGCTTCGTACCCTTCGACGAAGTCAACAGAGACCTGCGCCTGCTGCACCACCTGGTCGCCTGGGCCTGGGCGCATATCTTCGATGACGGCCGGGATGTTCTGGGCCTCTCGGCCAGTAGTGGCGCTCTGGAGGCCCATTCCGATGAGGATTAGCCCAAAGGCGACTCCAACGCTCACGAGGAGCAATTGCTTGTTAATTGGGCGTTTCACGGCCCCATTCTGTCTGATTTTGCCGCTCGATACACCTCATCAGGCCTGAGACGCTAGGTTCTGTGGGGTCATGAGGGACCCAGAGAATATGCCGGGCACCGTCTTGGGCGGGCGCTACCAGCTCGACCAAGCCAGGGGCGAAGCCACTCAGTCGGCATCCGGAGCCACACAATTCGACGCCACCGATTTGTCCTCGCACGAGGAAGTGTCCGTCCGTGTCGTTCCGCTGTCTCGTCTTGTTGACCCAGCGCTGGGCTCCACCACCCCTGCTGACGCTCAGAGCGCCTTTGAGCAGCAGGCAGACATCGCAAGCAGCCTTCGTCATCCTTGTATTGAAACTGTCCTCGATCACGGTGAGGCAATCCTTGACGGCGAGAAGTACGTCTATGTCGTGGGTGAACGCCTCTCGGGCGGCTCCCTTCGTGAGTTCCTCGACCGTGGACGTCGTCTGACCCCTTCACAAGCCCTGATTGTTGGTGTTGACGTCTGCCGTGCACTTGATGCGGCGGCCAAGGTGGGCATCACTCACGGAGACCTCCGTCCATCTCGCTTGGTGTTCGGTCTTGATAAGCGAGTCCGTCTTGTCGGCTTTGGTGCACCGCTGAAGACTCTCGATTCCTTGGGTCTCGAGCAGGCCATCTATTCGGCTCCTGAACTCGCCGAAGGTGGAGCTCGCGGAGCATCGTCTGACATCTACTCGCTGGCGCTCATCTTGATTGAAGCGATGACCGGTGAGGTGCCGTTCACTGCCGACACAGTTGCTGCAGCGTTCACAAATCGCGCAGGCAAGTTGTTGCCAGTGAGCGCCGACTTCGGTGCACTTGCTCAAGTTCTTGAACGTGCTGGTCGCCCTGAATCAAATGAAAGATTCTCTCCACGTGAGATGGGTCAGGCGTTGGTGCAAGCAGCAGAGAAGATGGCGCGTCCAACACCCATTGACATTGTTGGTGGCGGAATGTTTGATGACGTGGAATCAGATTCCACAACGCCGAAAGAGACTCCACCGTCGGATGCTGTTGCAGTTGATTCGACAGGTGACTCAAACACGAATGAACCAATCCTGATTCGCACCACGCCAAAGGTTGATGCGCCCACTGGCCCAACTCCGATTGCAATCATTGATTCCACTGATGGAGTGATCACTCCAATCACAATTGGTGGCGATGACACTGGCCCCATCGTGTTGGATGCCGACACATTGTCTGCACTTGCTGCCGAAGATGAGACAACACAAGTGGTTCGACCAAAGAAGCGTTGGGGTCGTCGTCTCATCATCGCCGCAGTTGCTCTTGTCTTGATCGCTGGAGTTGGTGCGGGCGCATACTTCACTGTTCTGAATCCGAAGAACCCTGTTCCTCAACTTGTTGGTCTCACCGAAGCAGAGGCACGTAATCAGGTGTCACAATTTGGTTGGGCAGTCGAAGTTCTGAAAGAGCGCAGCGACACTGTTGCAGCCGGTCAAATCATCAGCACGGACCCTGTCCTTGGTGTGAATGTTGCAAAGCGAAGCACTTTGACTCTCGTGGTGTCTGAAGGACCAACGTTGTCGCAGTTGACTGAGATCAATGCCCTCACCTTCGAAGCTGCATCGGCAGCACTCACTGAACTAGGTCTGAAGGCGGAGAAAATTGATCTGCCTGATGAAGTCATTGCTCCAGGTGTTGTTGTCTCCTGGAGCATCCCTGATCAACCAACATTGAAAGCTGGCGACTCTGTCGTGAAGGGCACCACTGTGGCGGTCAATGTGTCGTCAGGTCCTGCATTGCGTGACATTCCGAACTTGGTGGGCAAGACATTGGAAGAAGCAACAAAGACTCTGACCGATATGGGTCTTGTCGTTGTTGAAGCTCCAACGCTCGGCCACCCTGAAATTCCTGCTGGTCAGATCTCAATTCAGCTGCCTGCTGCTGGTGAAAAACTTGCGCGTGGCGGCACGGTGACTCTCACAGTGTCAAAGGGTCAAGTGACCACATTGATTCCAACCATCTACGGCAAGGACTTCGCAACAGTGAAGGCCCGCCTTGAAAAGTACGGAATGGTCATTGGCGAGGTGACAGGAAACAAGAATCGCGGACTGAAGTCGGCGAGTATTGACGGAAAAGTTGTCCGTAACTTCACCCGCGTTGTCGTCGGTAAGACCGTCGACCTCACCTTCCCCTAATCTCGGTATGGGCGGCGGGGTCGCCAACTATGCAAGGGGAAAATCATGGGTGCATTACAGGGTCGCGTTGCGATTATCACCGGAGCTGGTCGCGGTATTGGCCGTGAGCATGCATTGTTGTTTGCTGCAGAGGGCGCAAAAGTTGTTGTGAATGATCTTGGCGGCGCCAATGACGGCACCGGCACAGATGCAACGCCAGCGCAGCAAGTTGTCAATGAGATTATTGCCATGGGTGGCGAAGCAGTTGCTAACTACGACAATGTTGCTGATTGGGAAGGTGCCCAGCACATGATCAATGCCGCTGTTGAGGCATTCGGAGATCTCGACATCCTTGTGAACAATGCCGGCATTCTTCGTGACCGTGTCTTGGTGAATATGACGGAAGCCGAATGGGACGCTGTGATTGCAGTGCACCTCAAGGGACACTTCGCACCATCACGGTGGGCTGCTGCGTACTGGCGTGAGCAGCACAAGGCCGGTGTCACGAAGCCACGCAACATCGTGCACACTTCATCAACATCTGGTTTGTTTGCAAACCCTGGTCAGTCGAACTACGGCGCAGCAAAGACAGGCATCGCAACATTTAGTCAGATTTTGGCGAAGGAGCTCGCTCGCTACAACGTGAAGAGCAACTCCATTGCGCCTGCTGCACGAACTCGACTCACGGAAGCAACTCCTGGTCTTGGCGAGCGCATTGCTGCTCCTACAGATGTTGCACAGTTCGACGAGTGGGACCCCGCAAACATTTCTCCACTTGTTGCCTATCTTGCATCAGCAGCGTGCGACTTCACTGGCGAAACCTTCTTTGTGAAGGGTGGCGAAGTAACACGAGTTCGTAGTTGGGAGCGCGCGGAGACCGTTGAGCAGAATGATCGGTGGGGAGTGTCAGAACTCACAGCGGCTCTCAACGCCATGGCTGCAAAGGTCAAGCAATAGGGGATTACCCTCGTAATCTGCCCCATGAACCCCTCATCCCGCGATAACGAAGGGCAGCCTCCTCACGGTCGAAAGACCATTGCGATTGAGCAAGGCGGCGTTGATGAGGTCTCCATCGTTCCCTGGACGATGATGTTTCCTCGAAAAGTTGCTCGCAAGATGGGGATTACCCGAAAGTGGGCCACTCTCATTGTGGTCCTCACGGGTTTGATGACAACGAGTTCCACCATCACTGTTCTTGTGGTGTCGCTGCAAACAATTGCCGACGACTTGAACTCCTCGGTCAACGTTTTGAACTGGTCGATCACGGGGCCGATGCTTGCTTTTGGTGTGGTGGGGCCTGCCTACGGAAAGATCGGCGATCTCTACGGCCATAAGAAGGTGTACGTCTACGGGCTTGCGTTCTCTGGCCTTTTTGCATTCGCAACAGTGTTTGCGTGGAGTGCGCCGTCAATGGTGTTTTTCCGTTTGATGTCGGCAGTTGCTGGCTCTGCAACTGGACCAGCAGCAATGGCATATATCAATCGTTTGTTTGAACCACACGAGCGTGTTCGCCCGATGGGTTTGTGGAGCTTTGTGACCGCGGGTGCACCGGTACTTGGTGTTGTGATGGGTGGTCCGCTCGTTGATGTCATCGGCTGGCGAATGATCTTCATCATTCAGACTCCGATGTTGTTGATTGCTGCACTTCTGGCGTGGAATTTGTTGCCACAAACAAGTCGCGAGAAGAACGTGAAGTTCGATATCTGGGGTTCGGTCACATTGGGTTTTGGCGCCACGATGTTTTTGCTCGCAATCAACCGTGGCCACTCATGGGGTTGGACATCGCCGGCAGTTCTTGCGACGCTTGTGTCTTCGATTATTGCGTTTTATGCCTTTGTGAAAGTAGAGCAAGCAGCCGAGGCACCGCTGTTGCCGCTGAGTTGGCTGCGACAAGGTGACTTGATGTTGCCGATGGTGATTCAGATGTTGCTGAACTTCGCCTACATGGGCGGCTTCATCGTTGTTCCACAAATGTTGGAAAACGGTCTAGGAATGACAGCGGCACACATTGGTCTTCTTGTCATCTCTCGACCGCTCTTGTTCAGTATCACTGCGCCACTCGCCAGCTTTTTCACAATGCGAGTTGGGGAGAGAATCTCTGCCGCGATCGGTTGTGCGCTGATGGTGCTGTCGATGATTCTGCTCAGCACGATCCGCGATGGTGCAGGAGACCTCATCGTTGTCTTGGGGCTTGGCGCGTCAGGAATTGGTTTCGGCATTGCGGGGCCTGCGCTGAGTGCGCTGGTGTCAAACAACGCGCCGGAAGAGTCGATTGGTGTCGCGGGCGCAATGCAACAACTTCTCAGCCAGATGGGTGCTGTTCTCGGGTCGACCGTCATGATCTCTGTTCATGAGATGTTGTCGGGCATGGGAACAGTCGAAAGTTATGCCTACGCGCTTCTGTCGGGTGCTGTCACATCTGTGGGTGCTTTAGCGCTTGCTACTCGTTTGAACTCCACAGACCGCTCCGCATTGCGTCTCGCAGAGCAGTAAGTCTTAGGCCGTGATGGCTTTAATCTCTGCCGCTACCTGAATGGCTTCATCCGTTTGAGGCAGTGCTGTTTGCATCGCCATCAGCCGGGTGATGTCGCCTTCGACCTTGATGCGGCCACTCATGAATGCCTGCATGCTCGCAGTGGGGTCTTGGTCGACGAAGACCGAACGAGCAATCTCATATTCGGTAGTGATGGTCAGATCTGCACTTTCGAGTGATCCGAGCTCCATGTCGAGGGCTCCGCTTGAGGTATCGAAGTAGGCGCTGATGCTTCCGTCGCCAAAGGGGACCTTGGTGGTCACCACGTTGATGCGGATGAGAATCTCGATGGGGGGCACAGAATCGGCATATTTGTGTCGAATATCGCGCGCAGCCTGGATCCACTCGTCTGAAAGGAATGGATAACTCATGGGAACCTCGGGGAATTGTGAACAGGTCTTTACGGAATGTCAAACCATGTCGGAATCTACGGGCGAAACCGAGAGAATTGACGAATGGCAAAAATCCTGGTCTCTGAAGAATTAGCGGAAGGCGGTCTGAACAAGCTTCGGGACGCCGGCCATGAGGTCGACGTGCAGACCGGATTGTCTCCCGAGCAGCTTCATTCCGCCATCAAGGGCGCTCAGGCGCTCATCGTGCGTTCCGCCACCCAAGTGGACGACGCTCTCTTGGCCGCGGCCGACTCCTTGATGGTGGTGGGTCGCGCTGGCGTTGGTCTTGACAATGTTGATGTTGAATCTGCAACCCGCCGTGGCGTGATGGTGGCGAATGCCCCAGAGTCAAACATCGTGTCGGCTGCCGAACACACCATGGCGATGCTGTTGGCAGTTGCGCGCAATGTTCCGCAAGCTCACAGCGCACTGAAGGATGGCCGCTGGGAGCGCAGCAAGTGGGAAGGCGTCGAACTTTTCGACAAGACCTTTGGTGTCGTTGGGCTTGGTCGTATTGGCAAGTTGGTTGCACAGCGTGCAGCGGCATTCGGCATGCGCATTGTTGCGTTTGATCCGTTTGTCTCCGATGAGCGCGCGCGTGCCATGAATATTGAGATGTTGGATCTCGACACTTTGGTGCAGCGTTCTGACTTCATCACGGTGCACCTGCCCAAGAACAAAGAAACCATCAACTTGTTTAACAAGGAGATGTTCAAGAAGGCAAAGCCATCGCTACGCATCATCAATGTCGCTCGTGGTGGCATCATCAACGAAGCGGACCTTGCAGAAGCAGTGAAGACTGGTGTGATCGCTGGTGCGGCTCTCGACGTGTTCGACAAGGAACCAACAACAGAGTCTCCGTTATTTGATGTTCCTGGCATTGTCGTAACGCCACACCTTGGTGCGAGCACGACAGAAGCTCAGGATCGTGCGGGCCTCGATATTGCTGACCAGATCCTTCTTGCGTTGGCGGGTGACTTCGTGCCGTATGCAGTGAATATTTCTGCTGCCGATGCCAACGAAACTTTGAAGCCGTACCTGCCATTGGCAGAGCGTCTTGGTCGTTTGTTCTCGTCTGCTGCCGAAACTGATGTTGCAGAACTTGAGATCATCGCGACGGGTGAAATCGCAGGGTACGACACACGCATTCTCACACTGTCGGCGTTGAAGGGTTTCTTCTCTGCTCGTCACGCAGATGCAGTCACGTATGTGAATGCTCCTCAGATTGCAGAGGGTCAGAAGGTCGCTGTCAAAGAAACCAATGTTTCTGCAGCCTCAGCAAATAGCGATTACGTGAACCTGATTACGTTGCGTGCAGGCTCACACAGCATCGCGGCCACTCTTGTGGGTCCTCGTCGTCAGCCGCATATTGTCATGGTGGATGATCACCTCACTGACGTACCACCATCGGATCACATGCTGGTTGTGCGCAATGATGACCGCCCAGGTGTGATTGGTCTTGTCGGAACACTGCTGGGTGCACACAACGTGAACATCGCCGACATGGATGTGGGTCGTGCCATCAAGCCGGGCACAGCATTGATGGTGATTGCCACTACTGCTGAAGTAACCGAGACGGTGTTGGCTGAGTTGCGTGCTCAGCCAGGCATCATCGAAGTGTCAAAACTGCGCGGGTAGTACC
>WLHL01000031.1 GCA_009702755.1 Actinomycetota bacterium | reverse complement strand
CGTGTTTTTGTGGCGCGTGCGTTGTTTCATCGCCCCGAACTTTTGGTGCTTGATGAACCCGCCTCGGGTGTTGATGTGCGGACGCGACATGAAGTTCTGCATCTCCTTGCGGACCTTCATGATGATGGAGTTTCGATTGTTCTGACAACACACGATCTCAATGGTCTGGCAGCGCACTTGCCTCGATTGGTGTGCATCAATACGTCAGTGATTGCCGATGGTTCACCGATTGATGTTTTGAATTCTGATGTGTTGGAAAAAACATATGGTGCGCCCATGGAAGTTCTGATTCACGGCGGCATGCCCATCGTTCTCGACAACGGCGGAGACAATTTGGCTCGTCGTTTAGGTGAGATGGGCGAGGCAGGAAAATGATGTTGGCCGGAATTCTCGACCCATATCGCTACGACTTCTTCACAAACGGAATTCTTGTAGCCACGATTGCGGGAGCACTTTGCGGTCTACTTGGTGTTTTCGTTGTGCTACGAGGCCTGAGTTACATCGGTCATGGTCTCTCACACTCAGTTTTTGGCGGTGCAGCAGCATCGGCTGTGATGGGGTTGAACTACTTCGTGGGTGCAGGCATCTGGGGTATTACCTCAGGCATCATCATTGGCCGTATTGCTCGTCGCCGGTTGATCGGAGCTGATGCTGCGATCGGCGTTGTAACGACAGCTTCATTTGCGATGGGTCTTGCGTTGCTCAACAGGTATGGCCAAGCGAAGAAGAGCATTGAAGCAGTTCTTTTTGGCAGTGTGCTGGGTGTTCAGACAGTGGACATCATCGCAGTCTCCGTTGTCGCGATACTGACTGCAGTTCTGGTGTTTGGTCTCTACCGTCACTTATTGTTCGCAACATTTGATCCAGAGGTCGCGCAAGTGTCTGGCGTCAAGGTGTCGTGGGTGGAAGCACTTCTCATGGGAATGTTGTCGCTCACAATCTTGGTCACAATGCGCGTCATCGGCACACTGTTGATTTCTGCATTGCTTGTCATTCCTGCATCAGTTGCACGAATGCTGACCAATTCGTTCTCACGCATGCTGTGGATCTCTCCGCTTGTAGGCGCAACATCTGCATTTATTGGAATGAACCTCGCGTATCACCTAGATACGTCTGCAAGCGCGACCATCATCTTGGTGGGCACACTGATGTTTATTGTGGTGTACGCGGTATCCGGCTTACGTGGTCGTTCGCGAATTGCGCACATTCATCACGTATAGAAGTGGTTACAAGTCCCACTCAACACCGGTAGCGGTGTCTCGAACTTCAATGCCAATGTTGACGAATGCGTCACGAATGACATCGGACAAGTCGTAACGCTTCTCCGCGCGAACAGTTGCACGAATGGCGAGCATGGCCTCAACATACGGTGCAACGACATCGCGTGGGTTTCGTACTCCACCAATTGCGGCGTCGCCAAGAGCACTGATCATTGAACGCACTGCAGCACGAGCCTTGTCTGCGATGTCACCCTGCAGAGTGTCGGCGGACCAATCATGAATGGCTTGTTCCAGCGCAAGGCATGCACGCACAGCGCCATCTGCATTGCGTGCGGTCATTGCATCGTTAAACGCACTCTGCTGAATCTGGAGCTCCTGTTCGAGGCTTCCAGCCTGAGCCAAGTTGGACTCAACGCTCTGCGAGCTACCTTCGCCAACTTGACCAGGCTGCGCCTCAACTGTCTCTCCAGAAATACCGACACCCTTTTGATGCGATGACTCGGCCGATGCAGATGTGCGCAGGAGCCATGGGTTCTGCAATGTGTCGAGGGGGATGGTGGAGCCGGTTTCGTAGGTGAACGAGTCTTCGCGAAGGCGGAGAGTGACAGTTCCATTGCCGACAACTTTGGCAATTGCCGCATCAAGATCGATGACAAGTCCGGTGTGCTCATCAATACCCAAGACGTACGTGTCGTCGTCAAGCATCTTTTCAAACATGCGCAAACGAGTTTCGCCGAGGTAGCAGTACCGCGTGTCGTGATTGCCGCCTTCAGCGTTGTCGTAGTGCGGAATCACTGCGGCATTAATGCCGATGGCAGAGAGAACATCGAGGCCGTCAAGACGCTGGACATCTTGGCCCACTTTGTAGACCTCGTACACAGGCACAGTGACTTTGCCAAGCGTGAGAGCTGCAGCAGATGCAAAAGTGACAATGCCACCATTCATCAACTTGTCAATAATGCTGCTGGCAACATTGGAACCACTCCATTGACGCAGCGCGTATGTTGGTGAACCGGGACCGGCAAAGATGTAGGTGGCGTCAGAGATAGCTCGAAGTCCACGTTCAATTTGAACCGTGTCCGCCGCAATGTGTGTGTCATGAAGACGGACAAGACCTGCAACTGCGATATCGACATTGACTGAGTTGCGAAAGTACTCAACTGCGCGCGTTGCTAACTCTGGTGCGTTTTCTTGAAAGCCGTAGGGAGTGTCGAGCAAGACGGCCTTCACTGGTTTCGGGAGGAGTGACGTGAGAGAGCGGTGGGTCGACACCATGGTCGGGGCGGTTTCGCCAGAACCCATGATGGTGAGAATGCGCGGAAGGCTCATGAGAAAAATCCTGTGGTCAGTGCGTCGTCGACGACGGCAGCGAATCGTTCGGGGAATTGTGCGTGCAAATCGTGGTCAGCTGGTTCAAACCATTCAACTTTGGCACGAGGAAGGACGCGAAGTGCTGTTGCAATTTGGGCACGCTTTGCACGAGTGTGGTCGTCATTCTGCTTTGCGGCTGGCGTAAAGAGCACAGGAACAGAAATCTTCTCCCACAATGCACTCGGCATGTGCTGCCACAAGCCATACAGCACTTTGATGTGTCGTTCCATCGTGAGGTGAGGACGAATACTGCCATCCTCGAGATGCTCCATGTTGTGCATTTGGCCATCGATAGCTTCTTCGGACCAATCAGTGTGAGCCGCACGAATATAGGAACGCAGTCGTTCATATTTCATGCCTGCGATTGCCGGTGGCCGAAGCGTTCGCTCGCATTCTTCCCACTGGGGGAATGCTTGTGACAATTCGATTGTTCCGCCATCGACCGCGACAATGCCACGAATGAGATCGCCATGACGATGAGCAAGTTCCACCACCAAGTTTCCTCCCCATGACTGTCCGATGACGATGGGCTTGCCAGCACTTGATCGCTGCGGATAGAGAGCGTGGATGACGTCGGCGATGTCATCCACAACTGTGGTCATCTCATACCCGTGGTCGGGCTTATCGCTGAATCCGTGGCCTCGAAGATCAATGGCAGTGACTGCATGTCCCATCTGGGCGAGGTGGCGTGCAGGGCCGTCCCAGAGCCGGGCATTGGAGGCGAGTCCATGAACGAGGAGAAGGGGAGAGCCCGAGGAATCTTCGGGGCGAGACCACTCCAGGGCCCGCAGATTGAGCCCGTCGCGCTGGGTGATGAAGCGCGAAGTCGGGGTCAATTCCATGGAGTGCAGTGTCGCACCGAATTAGAGATTTGGCACTCGAATCGCACGCCCAGCCCTGTGGGTTCTAGGGTTCTTTCATCGTTCCAAGGGGGAAATCATGAAGCTGTCAATGGGAATCAACTACTCCGGTGGTTTTAAAGAAGCAGTCGACCGAGTTGTTGAACTGGAAAAGGTCGGCCTCGACCAGGTGTGGATCGCCGAGGCATACAGCTTCGATGCAATTTCACAGGTGGGGTACCTCGCTGCAAAGACGAATCGCGTTGAAATCGGTACAGGCATTGTCAACGTGTACTCACGTACTGCTGCTCTCATGGCAATGACCGCAGCCGGTTGTGACTACGTCAGTGATGGACGTTTCATTCTCGGACTTGGTGCATCGGGACCACAAGTGATTGAAGGTTTCCATGGTGTGCCATACGAGAAGCCAATGCAACGCATCAAGGAATACATCGAAGTGTGTCGCAAAGTGTGGGCACGCGAAGAAGCACTTCAGTACGACGGTAAGACAGTGCAGATTCCGTTGCCAGCAGGCCAGGGAACTGGTCTCGGTAAAGCATTGAAGCTCATCAACCATCCAGTGCGTAAGGACATCCCCATCTGGTGGGCATCGCTGAAGGACAAGAGTGTTGAAGCGACTGCAGAGATGGCTGATGGCTGGTTGCCGATCATGTTCTACCCAGAGCGTTATCACAACGTGTGGGGCGATCAGTTGAAGGCGGGTCTTGCAAAGCGTGACCCAAACCGTCCGCGTCTTGATATCTCAGCTGGTGGCATGTTGGCCATTGATGAGTCATTGACCGGCGATGCACAAACAAAGATTCTCGATATGGCGCGCCCGAATATGGCTCTCTATGTCGGTGGCATGGGTGCACGTGGCAAGAACTTCTACAACGACGTCTGTCGTGACTACGGCTTTGAAAAAGAAGCAGTGGAAATCCAGGACTTGTACTTGGATGGCAAGAAGGACGAAGCAGCTGCGGCAATCCCAGGCGAATGGATCATGAACGCAAACCTTGTTGGCAGCGCTGGCTTCATCAAGGAGCGCGTTGCGGCGTACAAGGAAGCCGGAGTCACTGTGTTGTCGGTGAACCCCGTTGGACCAGACCCAGTTGGTCAGATCGCAAAACTCCGCTCCATCATCGACGGCTGATCATGTCGTTGCTCACGGTTGACACTGTTGCGTCAGGGTGGGAGCCCGTTCGCGCTGCATTCCTTGAAGGCTTTGAGAAAGGCGAGGAACACGGCGCAGGCGTGGCGGTGTATCACCGTGGTGAATGTGTTGTTGACCTCATGGGAGGTTGGCGCGATAAGGACCACACGGTTCCCTATGACGCCGACGCTCTGCAAGTTGTCTTCTCAACAACGAAAGGCATCACATCTATTGCTGTTGCAATGTGTGTGGAGCGAGGAC
This sequence comes from Actinomycetota bacterium, assembly GCA_009702755.1. Taxonomy (GTDB): domain Bacteria; phylum Actinomycetota; class Acidimicrobiia; order Acidimicrobiales; family Ilumatobacteraceae; genus UBA2093. The sequence goes on along the minus strand of WLHL01000031.1, from coordinate 16,900 downwards.
TTCTTGACTACGGCGAAAAGGTTGCAACGTATTGGCCCGAGTTTGCTGCGCAAGAAAAAGGTGATGTCACTGTTGCTCAACTTCTTTCGCACCGAGCCGGCTTGTACACAGTTGATGGGGACATCACCTTGGAAGAAGCGCTCGACTGGGACACAGTTACTGCGCGACTTGCGGCAACTGCTCCACGCTTTCCCGTTGATTCCACTCACGGTTATCACGCGCTGACCTTTGGGTGGCTGGCGGGTGAACTAGTTCGCCGGGTAACGGGCAAGAGCATCGGTCGCTTTGTTCGCGATGAAATCGTGTTACCCCTCGGTGCGGAGTTCCACATCGGTCTGCCTGAAGAAATGGAATCACGTGTTGCCCGTTTGATGGCACATCCGATTCCGAAGTTCACGCCAGACGTTGCAAAGTTGATGATGGAGCGCAGTGCGCCCGGCACAAAGGGTGCAGAAGCACTCGGACTCAACGGTGCATTCGGCAATGGTGTCTTCAACAAGCCTGAAGTGCATCGTGCGATGATTCCTGGTGCTAATGGCATCGGTAATGCACGTTCACTGGCGCGCATTTATGCAGCAACTGTCGGTGAAGTCAATGGTGTTCGCATCTTGGGCGAGGACGCCCGTGCACGTGCCACTGTGAGCAATACGCCTAAGGGCGAGATGGATCAAGTGCTCATCTCTGAAACTGATTTTGCGATGGGTTTCATGGTGCATTGTCCGCGTACACCATTTGCTGGCCCGACAAGTTTTGGTCACGATGGTGCGGGTGGCTCGAGTTCGTTTGCAGACCCTTCTCGTGAGATGGGATTCTCCTACGTGATGAACACGATGATGACTGTTGCGGACAGCGACCCTCGTCGTGAGCGACTTATTGCTGCTGCTGCGCAGTGTGCAGACGCTTCCTAATTTCGGCCGTTGCAAAAATGTAAACAACAGAGGCACATGCGGCAGCCGAAGCAAAGACCAAAATTGCTGCGCGGACTCCAATCAGTTCAGAGGTAATGCCCGCCAAGATGCTGGTGACGCCGATCATCGTGCTCACAAGAGCCATGTCACCCGCCATCACACGTCCGCGCACATGATCGGGTGCGGTCATCTGCAGTCCGAGTGTGGAGAGAGTCCATTGAGCACCACCGCTGAGGTGGGCGAGAGCGATAAACACGGCTGCCATGCCGATGAATGGACTCAGTGCCGCTCCGACGTAGCAGACAGCAAAAATGATTCCGGCATAACCACAGACTTTGAGAAGTTTCGCCATGTCGCGTCCGGCGATGCGTGCGCCAATGATGGGTCCCAGTCCAGACCCCACACCACGAACACCAATAAGAAGTCCACGGCCCGAGTCGCCAACATTGAATACGTTTGATGCGAGCACGGCGAGTTGGCTCACGATTCCCGCACCAACTGCGAACGTCATCTTTGAGCACAGCAAGGCAAGGATGATGGGGTCTTTCTTTGCAACAAGAATCGCTTCCTTCATGTCGGCAAGAGGGCGTACACGTCGTGAAGATTGCTGTTCTGTGCGTGCTGATTGCATCGGGCGGCGAACATTTGCAAAAAGTGCCGTAGCGAGAAGGAATGACACCGCATTAGCGATGAATGCGGCATTGCGTCCAAAGGCTGCTGCAAAAATTCCGCCGAGTGCAGCACCCACCGCAAGCATGACTCCCCATGTGCTGCCGAATAATGCATTGGCTTTGCGCAAGTCTTCTTCATTGTCGGTGAGGTTGGGAACTGACGCACTGGTACATGGTCCGACGAAGGAAGCAAGTCCCGCAATGATGCATTGGGCAACGAAGGTGATCCAGATGCCAGCGACGGAGTGAAGAAGGAGAAGTAGTGCGGCGAATGCCTGGAGGACAGACACCGAAACCAAAATCTTGCGGCGGTCGAAGCGGTCGGCGAATGAGCCAGCAATGGGGGACATGAAGAGCCCCGGAATAGTCATAGAGACGAGAACGAGCGACACCAGGAAGCGAGAATTGGTGGTGTCTTCAACGAGGCCAGCAAGTGCGACAAAGGCAAACCAGTCGCCCATAAAGGAAACGACTTGTGCTCCAAAGACGTTACGAACGTCTCGGTTACGACGGAGAAGAGAAAACATGCCTGAACGACACTACGCCGTCAAGGCCGTGTGCATGCAGTGACGTTTGAGTTAACGAAGAGAAGCGAGGCGTTCGAGAGTCTCGCGCGCCTGCGACATGATTTCGTCGACAACTTGCTTTGCCGGAACAATCTCGTCGATTGCGCCAACAGCTTGGCCAATTGCCATGAACGCCTTGTTGGTGTCGAGAGTTGTCTCGGGGCCGACGCCCAAGTGGTCGATGCCTGCCTGAATGGTGGCAATTGCTTGTCCAGGGAATCCTTGCAGTTCTTCGGGGTGCTTATCAAAGTGTTCAGTCCACTCGGTGCGTGCAACGCGACATGTCTTGCCGGTGTAGGCCTTGCTAATCACGGTGTCGTCTTCTGCCATCGTGAGCATCTTTTCTTTGTAGCCATTACCCGTGTGTGCTTCATGTGTGGCAATGAACTTGGTACCAATCCACACCGCTTCTGCTCCGAGTGCAAGCGATGCAATCAGCCCACGACCGTCGTAGATACCGCCCGCAGCAACAACTGGAACTTTTCCATTCACTGCATCGACTACTTGGGGAACGAGAGCCATTGTTGCGACAGTGCCGGTGTGTCCACCTGCTTCGGTTCCTTGTGCAACAACAAAGTCGCAACCACTTGCAACTGCAGCAACGGCGTGACGGACTTTTCCGCACATCGAACCCACAAGAATGTTGTGCTTGTGGAGCTCGTCGATGATCTCGCGAGGAACACCGAGGCCTGCCACGTAGATGCTGGCGCCACCTTCGATGATTGCTTTGAGGTTGCGCTCAATGGAATCTGGAGAAGCTGTCAGAAGGTCAACGCCAAACGGCTTCTTGGTCATCTCGCGCACGCGGGCCATCTCAGAAATGAGAAGTTCTGTACTCATGGGTGCTGCGCCAAAGGTTCCGATGCCACCTGCCTCCGACACTGCCGCAACAAGGTCGCTGTACGAGACACCGCCCATGCCCGCGAGCATGACGGGAAGTTCAATGTCAAACATTTCGGTGATGCGTGTCTTCATGCCTCCACCGTACAACTGCAGTTACTGCTGGTAAGCACCTGGACGCTTGAGGAACTTGCGATGCCAGCGCCGCGGCGTAAAAATGACCGCTCGGGGCTCATCTTCGAACATCCAACGAGCGAAATTCGTCCGTGTCCAGTTGTTGGTATTGACCAGAGCAAGAACAGCGCGGGCGACCAACGGTGACGACATCATCGTGCTGAGGGTTCGTGACATGCGATGGTCGGCCAAGAGAGTTTTGTCGACAGTGTGTGAGTATCTCGCTCGGATATCTGCCGGGGTAGCGCCTTCGTCAATGGCATGGGCTGCGGCGATGCCAGTTTCAAGAGCTTGTCCGATCCCTTCGCCCGTAAGCATGTCTGTTGCGCACACCGCATCACCCACAAAGAGCACGCGACCGGATGATCGGACTGCTGAATCAATGCGAGCAGGAATCGGCCATGCCGTGTGACGATCTTCGGGTACGAAGTCAGTGCCGAGGGCTTCGACAATATGTGGACGAGTGAGAAGATCTCGCCACGTGTCATTCATGAACTGCACGCTGTGATCCTTTGTTCGCAGAATGCAGAATCCGAAGTTGGCGCGATTATTCGGAAGCGGAAAACTCCACGCGTAACCAGGGAGAAGGTCTTTGTCGAACCAGATGTGCAATGTCTGCGTTGCACTGCCTGTGACATTGCCGATGTACTGACGAAAGGAATGCATCTCGCCGAGATACCCCGGTGTTGAAAGCCCGAGTGCTTTACGGATGGGGGACCACATGCCGTCTGCTGCAACGACGAAATCGACATGGAAAGTGCCGTGTCCATCAATCTCGACAGATACACCTGAAGCATTGTTCTGAGGAATGGAAACGAAGGCAGCGCCTTCATGAATGGTGATGCCAAGATCGCGACAATGTTGGACCAGTGCATGGTCAAGCTGTTGACGCGGTGCGATGGCGCCAAAGATTCCACTGTCATTGGGTAGGTGCGTATCAATGAGTTGGCCGCGTGGTGCTCGTAACTGAATCGTGGAGCATTCATGCCAGTCGGGCACACGACCGCGGTCAAAGTCCAGTTCGTCCAAAATTCTTAGAGCATTCGTGGTCAATCCGTCGCCACAGCACTTGTCGCGGGGAAAGGTGGCCTTGTCGACCACAGTGACCTCGTGACCGAGGCGATGCAGGGTGGCAGCACATGCAGTACCTGATGGGCCTGCCCCAACGATGAGGACCTTTTGTGGCGCGGATGTGAGCACGGAATGGAGGCTATGGGGCGGTCGGGCTATGTGGGCTGTGACACCAGTTCGTAGTATCGAAGCAGGCACTAAGGGGTGCCGTTACCTATTGAAGGAGCCATCATGGCGAAGTTGTGTGAAGGCCGTGTAGCCGTCGTAACCGGAGCAGGTCGCGGAATTGGACGCGAGCATGCATTGAGCCTGGCAAGCCAGGGCGCAAAAGTTGTTGTTAATGACCTCGGTGCAGGTGTTGACGGCAGTGGCGGAGACGTCAGCCCAGCGCAGTCAGTTGTTGATGAAATCAAGGGCATGGGTGGCGAAGCCGTTGCTAACGGCGATGACATCTCTTCATGGGAAGGTGCACAGCGCCTGATCAACACAGCGGTCGAGACATTCGGCGACATCAACATCGTTGTGAACAACGCAGGTATCTTGCGCGACCGCATGCTCACCAACATGACCGAAGAGGAATGGGATGCCGTTATCAAGGTGCACCTCAAGGGCACATTTGGTCCTGCACGTTGGGCCGCTGCCTACTGGCGCGAGCAAGCAAAAGCTGGCAAAGAGGTTTACGGCCGCATCATCAACACCACATCGGTGTCTGGTATCTACGGCAACATCGGTCAGACGAACTACGGCGCAGCAAAAGCTGGTATCGCATCGTTCACCGTGATTGCAGCTCTTGAGCTTGCACGTTTCGGCGTCACCGTCAACGCAGTTGCGCCTGTTGCGCTCACCCGCATGACCGAAGGTCTCGGCAACGCACCAGAGACAGACGAAGAGCGCGAAATGCGTTCACCTCGTTGGATCGCACCAATCGTGACCTGGCTTGCAGGTAGCGAAGCTGGCGATGTCACTGGTCGCATCTTCGAAGCAAGTGGTCAGACACTCGCAATCGCAGAAGGCTGGCACCGCGGTCCAAGCGTCAAGCCGATCGATGACCCAACAAAGATTGGTGCTGCTGTCACAGAGATGTTGAAGACAGCACGTCCGAACGCAGGCATGGACGGTAAAGACGGTTCATACCCACAAAACACCATCGGGAAGAAGTAGGTCACGTCATGGCGTTGAATCCCGCTGCCGTTGGTTCCGTTGGTGAGCCATATGAAATTTCTTGGACATCAAAAGATTCATTGCTCTACGCAGTGACTCTCAATGTGAGTTCTGATCAGTTGCAATACGTCACTGAGAACTCCACCGGTGTCACGCAAAAGGCGTTGCCGACTATGCCCGTGGTTCTTGGCTACGGACAAGGCACTGCTGAATCGAACCCCATGCGCAATGTTGGCGAATTCAACTTTGCAAACTTGGTGCACGCATCTCAAGCAATCACTTTGCATCAGCCGCTTCCTGTCGAAGGCTCCGCAACAGTGCAGAGCAAGCTTGTGGCGATGTACGACAAGGTGAAGGCCGCAGTCATCGTGACCGAGGCAGAAGCCACGGACGCTGCTGGCAAGCCGTTGTACTCAACCCGTTCATCTGTCTTCATTCGCGAAGCAGGCGGATTCGGTGGCGAGCGCGGCCCAAGCGGTGCAGTGAACGAGCCACCATCAAAGGCTCCTGATCATGAAGAGACATTCCAAACCTCTCCCGACCAGGCATTGCTGTATCGCTTGAATGGTGACCGCAACCCATTGCACTCAGATCCGAACCACCCCGCAGTTGCAGCAGGCGTGTTCCCACGTCCGATCTTGCATGGACTCTGCACATACGGTTTCACTGGTCGCGGCTTGTTGAACTCGTTGTGTGGCGGCGATGCTGATCGCTTCAAGCACATCGAAGGTCGATTCGCATCACCAGTGTTCCCAGGTGAAGCTCTGACGGTGAAGATCTGGAAGACCGCTCCGGGTGAAGCAGTGTTCGAAACCTATGTTGGCGACCGCAAGGTCATCGACCAAGGACTCGTTCGTTACTCATAAGCCTTTTCGGTCCATAGACTAAGAACTGTGAAATCCCGTGGGTGCTTCTAGCCCGCGGGATTTCCATTTATCTGGTCCCATATTTCGCTCATACGATGGTCGTGTGAACAAGCAGACCGTCTGGGTGATGGGTGATCAACTCAATCGTCAGATTGGTGCGATGAAAGAAGCGCATCCGGAGACTCACCAGATATTAATTGTTGAGTCGCGTGGAAAGATTTCCTCGCAACGCTGGCACGTTCAACGTGCACATTTCCTTGTTGCATCCATGCGGCGATTTGTACAAGAGCTTCGAGATGAAGGCTTCGACGTCGATTATCGCGTCGCCGACACCATGCGGTTAGGTGTGGCCGCACATGTCGCCGAGATGGCGCCATCACGAGTTGTTGTAACCGAGCCAAACAGCGTGACTGCTCGCACTCTTGTTGCGTCGCTAGACGTAGAGGTTGTTCGCTCGAATCAGTTTCTGTGCCATCCCGATGAGTACGTCGAATTCATGGGAACACGAAAGTCCTTCAAGATGGAAGATTTCTATCGATGGCAACGTCGTCGATTGAATGTGCTCATGGACGGCGACGAGCCGGTCGAAGGGAAGTGGAACTTCGACGAAGAGAATCGTTTGCCGCCACCAAAGACAGGACATGATCGTTGGCCAACACCGATGACGTACGAACTTGACGAGTTAGATCAGCAAGTCATTGCTGACGTGACGGGCAATACATGGGGTGAAGCGCCGACTGGTGTGTGGGCAACGACTCGCGTTGAAGCATTGAAGCGACTGCAGTTCTTTGTCTCTGAAGTGCTGCCGATGTTTGGCGAACATGAAGATGCGATGCTGAAATCAAATTGGCACCTTGCACATTCCTTATTGTCTCCCTATCTGAACAACGGATTGTTGTTGCCAGGCGAGGTTGTTGCGGCGGCAGAAGCTGCATATCGCAGCGGGGCAGTACCCATCAACAGTGCGGAAGGGTTCATTCGACAGATCATTGGATGGCGTGAATACATCTGGAATTGCTACTGGCGTTGGATGCCGGAGTATGCCGAAATGAATTCACTTGATGCGCAGGTGGATATTCCGCCGATGTTTACGGATTCCACAGCAACACAAATGAGTTGCATGAAATCTGTCATTGGTCACGTAGAAGAGCGCTCGTACGCGCATCACATTGAACGACTCATGGTGTTGGGGAACTTTGCGCTCATCGCCGGCATTAATCCACAACAACTCACGCGGTGGATGTGGAACAGTTTCATTGATGCTGCGGAATGGGTCATGGTTCCTAATGTCATCGGAATGTCTCAATACGCAGATGGCGGGATGTTGGCCACAAAGCCGTATGCGAGCGGTGGTGCGTACATCGACCGAATGAGCGATCACTGCAAGGACTGTGCGTACGACCGCAAGAAGCGCGTTGGAGAAGATGCGTGTCCGTTCACTGTTCTCTATTGGGATTTCTTCCTGCGGCACCAGGAGCGCTTTGTGAAAAACCCACGAGTCGCCCGTCAGGTACGTGCAGCACAACAGCTAGCTGACAAGGATGAACTACAAGTCACTGCAGTGTCAATCCTCAAGCGCCTCTCGTCAGGCAATCTTTAGCTGAAGAGGGTCCACTCGTCGGACTTCTTGCCACGCAGTTCGTCGTAGTTGACTTCGACGCACACAATTCCACGAGACTCTGCCAGCGTTCGTGCTTGAGGCTTAATGCTTTGTGCAACAAACATTCCGCGCAAGGTGCCGAGAGACAAATCACCTGCGAGGTCCGCGAGATACCGCGTGAGTTGTTCTACGCCGTCGATCTCGCCGCGACGTTTCACCTCAATCACCACAGTGTTGCCCTCGGTGTCTTTACACAGAAGATCAACAGGCCCTAAAGCGGTGTAGTGCTCGCGACGAATCAAGACGAGACCTGGTTCCATGACCTCGGGCGATGCTGCAAGCAACTCTTGTAGTTGTTTCTCGACGCCATCCTTTTCAAGTCCTGGATCTTCGCCGAGTTCATGGGCGCTGTCATGAAAGATTTCGTGAAAGGTAATGGTCATTGCTTCACCCTTGGGGTTGCGCACAATCCAATGGTCCTCGTTGTCCTCAATCACGTTGGGCGAGTTCATCCAGTTGAGTGGTTTGTAGGCGCCGCCATCAGAATGAATGGCCACACAGCCATCGGCCTTCACCATCACAAGTCGCAAAGCTTCTGGGAGACGGGTCTCTAACCGACCGGCATATTCCACTGTGCAGCGCGCTACGAGAAGTCTCACGTCTCTATTCTCGCCGATGAGATGCTCGGCAACGAAAGCGTCAGTTGACGATGTGGTCTTTCATGCGCTTTTGAATCAATTCACGACGTTCCTGCAACTGGCGATATGTCATGGATTCTGTGCTCTCGTCCACGCCCAGGCCAGCCTTGAGACTTCCCATGTCAATTTCAATAGTGCTGGTGTCAACACCGAGTTCTTGGGACAGACGAGCACCATGACGTTGCATGAAGGTCATCGAGATGTTGGTGAGTTCACCAATGATGTCGAGATCAGGTGCAAGGCGCGCAATGGCGCCGTCGAGGAACACCATGTTCTTTACGTACAACATGAGTTCCTTCGGCAACTTGGCCCCGTAGGCAAGGAGAGCCTTCACGATGCGCTGCACTTCGGCTACGAGTTCTTCACCGTTGAGCGAGGTGGGGTCAATGGTGGGCTGGTCGAGGCCGAGATCGCGAATGACAGCGTCAATGTCCGTGTCCATGGGGAGAGCACCAAGGTCACGCAGTGCAGCAACTTGACCCTTGAGGTCGTTCGTGGTTGCGCCCAGCATCAACCGCATGAATGCGAGGCGACGCTTGTTGCTGAGGCGGCCAACAATGCCAAAGTCAAGAAGGGCAGTGCGTCCATCGGCCAAGACAAAGAGGTTTCCGCCATGCAGGTCTCCGTGGAAGATGCCATGGATGAGGGCGCCTTCCATAAAGGAGATCATTCCGGTCTTGATAACTGCTTCTGTATCGATGCCGGCAGCTTGCATGCCAACAACATCATCAAAGTTGAAACCCTGTAAGCGTTCCATCACAAGAATGCGACGAGTAGCCAGCGACGGATGTGGTCGAGGAACGAGGTACGACTCTTGATTGAGGTCATGCAACATGACCGAGACGTCAATCATGTTGGAGGCTTCCATGCGGAAGTCGAGTTCTTCCACAATTGTTTCGGCGAAGAGTTCAACGAGTGCCGGCGGGTTGGCGAGTGCTGCAACTTTGATGCGACCAATCATGAACGGCGCAATCCACGACATGACCTGGAGGTCTTTCTTGACCATCTCGGAAACATTGGGGCGTTGCACTTTGACAACCACGTCTTCACCAGTGAGCAAAGTTGCACGGTGCACTTGCGCAATAGAAGCCGCAGCAAGTGCTGACTTGTCGAAAGATGCAAAGACATCTTCAATGCGTGCGCCGAGATCTTGCTCCACTGTTGTCTTCACGCTGTCCCATGGTTCGGCGGGAACTTGGTCGCGACAGCGCTTGAACTCATCAACAAGTTCAGAAGGAAACAAACCCTCGCCACTAGAGATGATTTGAGCCAACTTGATATACGTAGCACCGAGCTTTTCAATGGCATGACGAAGACGTAACGAAACGTAGGCGCGCGACTCTTCGGGAGAACTGAACTTGTTGCGCTTCTTTTTGTAGAACCAGGGGAGCAAAGCCCAACCCATGTGGGCAACAACTGTGATGAGTCGACCAAGTGGCGGAATGCGACGTGAGCGAATGAGTGATGGCACTTCCTTTTGCGCAGCAGCACGCAAGACGATTGCAATCTGAGCCCATGAAATGGTGTCCCGATCAAGAACCCATGGGCCTTTGGCTGAAAAGTTTCCCCACTCAAGGTCAGGCGATGTCATGGTCACCCTCACAGTCTGTCGTGGGCAGTTCCCCGCACACGCTGTGACGGAAGGAAATAGGACACAATGGGCGAGGGAATAAATGCGGGAGGTCGCTATGTCTGGTCCATTGCAGGGCGTGAAGGTGATTGAGATGGGCGTGTGGGTCGCGGGTCCTGCCGCCACGGGCCTCATGGCGGACTGGGGCGCCGATGTCATCAAGGTGGAGCCACCTGCGGGGGACCCGCAACGGTTTGTCTTCGGTGCACTCGGTGTTGCTGATCAAAAAGGTGTCCCGCCTTTTGAGATTGACAATCGAGGCAAGCGTTCGGTGGTACTAGACCTACGTAATGACGACGACTTGCAAAAGATGTTCGCCTTACTGGAGGAAGCAGATGTCTTTGTTTCGAATGTGCGTCCCGCTGGCTTGGCTCGAATGGGTCTTGATCCCGAGTCACTGACAAAACGATTCCCTCGACTGATTTATGGCCAACTCACTGGATACGGGGCGACGGGACCAGATGTTGACAAAGCCGGGTACGACATCGGCGCATTCTGGTCACGCTCTGGTTTGGCCCACACCACTGTGGCGCCCGATGAATTGCCACCCGCGATTCGCAGTGGACAAGGTGATCACACAACGGGGCTCTCGATGGCCGCGGGCGTGTTGGCCGCACTGTTCGATAGGGAACGCACAGGTGCGGGTCGAGTTGTTTCGACCAGCTTGTTGCGCACGGGTATCTACACACTGGGTTGGGACGTCGGCGTGTACCTGCGTTTTGGCAAGCGTCAGAGCACGAAGTCCTCGCGCAAAAATCCTGCACCACAGATGAACTGCTATCGCTGTGCTGATGGTCGTGCGTTTTGGTTGCTGGGAATGGAAGCAGACAGACACTTCCCAGGGTTGTTGAAGGCGATCGGACGAGAAGAACTTGCGGGTGTAGAGAACTTCAAGAATGCTCGCGCGCGCTCGATCAATGCGGGCGAGTTCATCGCCGTTCTGGATGAGCATTTCGCAACCCAGGACTATGCGTACTGGACTGCACGCTTCGATGAGAACGATGTGTGGTGGGCGCCGCTGAATTCAATTGCAGATGCAGTTGCGGATCCGCAAGTCATTGCATCAGGTGCATTCGTCGAGATGACTCCGCAGCCCGATGAAGATCCATATCGAGCAGTGAATTCGCCCGTTGACTTCAGTGGTTATTCACCAAAGTATGGCCCTGTGCCCAACCTCGGTGAACACGAACCGAAGTGGTGACTTACTCTTCCCAGCTGTCGTAATCATCTTCGGTGTCCCATTCGCCATCGGGTCCGTAGTCGCAGTAATCGGCGAGGTCGTCGTTGTTGCCGGCGTCGTACAACTCTTCTGCTTCATCGCAGTCAATGTCGTCACTAGCGGATGGTGTTGCCGAAGGTTTTCTCGTTACGGGAGTTGTACTGCTCGGCGGAGTGGTAGATGAAACAGGAAGCGTGTCGTTCGTAGCGATACTTGTAACAACAGCGCTTGTAACGACAGCAGGGATAGACGAGTCGGTTTCATCGACAGGCGTCGCGAAAGCTTCAACGCAGGCAGCGCAGAGAACGATCAGCACTGACGAGTAAATGAGGAACTTTTTCATCTGTAACTGGTTTATCTGAGACCTGTGTCAGGTGGACCGATCTAGAACTGGGGTGGGCGCTTTTCGCGAAGTGCCGCAATGCCCTCACGGTATTCAGCGGTCTTTGTCGCGGCATCAATTAAGGCAATCGATTCGTCAATTGATGCGCCCAACGAGTGGCGAATGTAATCGCGATAAATCTGTGCCTTCGTGGTGGTGACAGCAAGTGGTCCAGCATTCGCTGCAAGATTGTGGGCCCATTCGTGTGCCATCTGCAATGCGCCCGCACCGTCATCAGCGACACCATTCCATAGTCCCCAATCACGCGTCTCTTCGCCTGTGAACACTCGACCAGAAAGCAGCAGGTCATTTGCACGAGTCATACCGATGAGGCGAGGCAATGTCCAACTCATTCCGTATTCAGCAGGTAACCCCAACTTTGGTGCAGCCGTCGTGCATTTTGCTGTTGCAGATATAAAGCGAAGATCGCAGAACAACGGAAGCGCCAAGCCGATTCCGGCACACGCACCGTTGATTGCAGCAATGATTGGCACGCGAAGACCAAAGTGCCATGCAAGGTCATGGTCAAATTCTGATGGAAGGTTTGTGCCGGGGTTTGCAACAGTTGCACTTTCGCCTGGATCATAACCACCGCGCTCTGCATGTCCAGCCAGTGCTTCGGAGTCACCACCTACACAGAATGTCTTTCCTTCACCCGTGACAACAATGGCGCGAATGTTCATATCTGCGTCAAGAGCAGACATCGCAGTTTTGTATTCGGCGTGCATCCGTCCGGTCCATGCATTCGCACGGTGAGGGCGATTCAGAGAGACGGTTGCAACGTGACCATCAACGGAAACGAGAATTGTGTCGCTCATCGTGGATCGCGACCCCAGATGGCATGAAGAATTGCGTCGGTGTACTCGGGGCGGCAGACAAAGAAGTCAGGCAACCATGTGTCGGCTTCGTTGTAGACAAGAGGGGAGCCATCAAGACGACTTGCATGCAGTCCTGCAGCAAGTGCAACAGCTGCGGGTGCTGCAGAGTCCCATTGATGCATGCCACCATCGTGCACGTAAATGTCGGCTTCGCCCATGATGATGCTCATTGCTTTGGCACCTGCGCTACCGAGGCGATAGGCATCGCAATCGAGTCCTTCGCCCACCAAGATCGCTGCGTATGGTGCACGGTTGCGCGATGTCACGAGTCGTGGCTTTGCGCCTTCCTTTGGCGGAACAACGGGTGCAGGATTCGTGGAATACACAGCATCGATGCTGGGCAGCGACACTGCACCAGCCGTCAGTGTTGTTTCTTCCCACAGCGCAATGTGCACGGCCCAGTCGGCGCGACCTTCGCCATATTCATTAGTGCCATCAAGTGGATCCACAATCCACACACGAGGTGCACCGACACGCTGTCGATTGTCGTAGCCCTCTTCAGACAACACCGCATCATCTGGTCGCAATGCGCCGAATGCTTCCATCAAGAAACGATGCGCCAACATGTCGCCCGAATCTTTGAGTTGCCACACGGTCGTGCCGCGTTCAATTTCATCTTCTCTGTGCTTCTCAAGCAGTACGCCGGTGTGGCGCGCTAACTCTGTTGAGAGTTCGGAATCGGACAAGCCCTCCCAGGATGCGAAGAGCTTGTCGTTGCTCATTCTTGACCGCGTACCAAGCTCATTGATTCGCGCACCAGGTTCCGAACATCGGATTCGTTTGCGCCGGCTTCCACCAGCATGCGGATGCGTTGCTCCACTCGTTCAGCGACAACATCATCAAAGGCATCAAGGCGCTTCGTCGAAGTTGCGGCGGAAACAGCCATGAGAATGATTGCGGCTACAGCAGAAATCATTCCGAATGTCAGCACCCAGCCTTCATTGTTGCCGCGAATGGAAGAGACGATCAGTGCCGGGATACCCGAAAGCATCAACGTCAAACAGGTGATTCGTATGAGGCGAAGTGATGTATGCATTATCGAGCGAGTGGCTTGTACTTGATTCGATGTGGTTGTTCTGCGGCAGAACCGAGTTCCTTACGGCGCCAGGATTCATACTCAGAGAAGTTGCCTTCAAACCAACGCACCTGACTGTCGCCTTCGAACGCAAGAACGTGTGTTGCAATGCGGTCAAGAAACCAGCGGTCGTGGCTAATTACTACTGCACAACCAGGAAACTGCTCGAGAGCATCTTCCAATGCACGCAATGTGTCAACGTCAAGGTCGTTTGTTGGTTCGTCCAACAACAAAACGTTTCCACCGCGCTTGAGAACCTTTGCGAGGTGAACACGGTTGCGTTCTCCACCGGAAAGATCGCCCACCAACTTCTGTTGGTCGGCGCCCTTGAAGTTAAAGCTTGCAACGTAGGCGCGGCCATGAATCTCACGACCACCGACCTTCATGTGCTCAACACCTTCAGTGATTTCCTCGTACACAGTCTTTGCAGGGTCAAGTGAATCGCGGTTCTGGTCGACATAGCTCAGTTGCACAGTGTCGCCAACGGCAACAGTTCCTGAATCAGGTGCTTGTTGACCAGTGAGCATTGCGAACAACGTGGACTTACCCGCACCGTTTGGTCCGATGATGCCAACGATGCCTGCAGGGGGAAGTGAGAACGACAGATTCTCAATCAGCAGTCGATTGCCAAACCCCTTCGACAAGTTCTCTACTTGAATCACATTGTCACCAAGGCGAGGCCCGGCAGGAATATTGATTTCTAACTTGTCGGGTCCGCGCTCTGAAGCCAAAGCTTCTGCGTGCAACTTGTCGTATGCAGCAAGACGAGCTTTACCTTTGGCTTGTCGAGCCTTTGGCGACATCTTGACCCATTCCAATTCGCGCTGCAATGTGCGTTGGCGGGTGTCGCTTTGCTTTTCTTCTGATTCGAGACGTGCTTGCTTCTGTTCCAACCATGAGGAGTAGTTGCCTTCGAATGGGAATCCACGTCCGCGATCCAATTCAAGAATCCAGCTCGCAACATTGTCGAGGAAGTAGCGGTCGTGAGTAATCGCAACAACGGTGCCGGGGTATTCCTTGAGGAAACGCTCCAGCCAGTCGACTGACTCGGCGTCCAAGTGGTTGGTTGGCTCGTCCAATAGCAAAAGATCAGGTCGTGCCAAGAGAAGACGACACAGTGCAACGCGACGACGTTCACCACCCGACAACTTCGTGACGTCGGAATCATTCGGAGGGCAGCGAAGCGCATCCATGGCGATTTCCACGTTGCGGTCGAGGCTCCAAGCGTCAGCAGCGGCGATCTTGTCCTCGAGTTCTGCCTGCATAGCTCCGACTTTGTCGTAGTCGGCATCGGGGTCAGCCCACATGGCCATCACTTCGTCGTAACGGGCAAGCATGTCGCGGATGGGGGCGACACCGTCCATCACATTGCCCAGCACATCCTTGGAGGGGTCAAGTTGAGGTTCCTGCTCCAGGAGGCCCACGGTGAAACCTGGGGTGAGGCGTGCTTCGCCGGTATAGCCATCGTCAAGACCGGCCATGATGCGCAAAAGACTGGACTTTCCGCTGCCATTTGAGCCGATCACGCCGATTTTGGCGCCCGGATAGAACGAGAGGGAGATGTTCTCGAGGATGGTGCGGTCAGGCGGATAGAACCGCGCCAGCTTGTAACAGGTGTAAATGAACTCGTGCGCCATGGTGCTTGAAGGTTAGTTCGGGGAGGTTGATTCCACCCTTCCCGCGCTCCATAGGGGTAACTTTGCTTCTGCGCCCCATCGGGCGCTTACTCAAGGGGAATGACTCACATGAACGCAGCTTCACTGTTTGATGCAAATGCGATTGGCAATTTCTGGTTCCGTTACCTGCATGTTCTTGCAGGCATCACCTGGATCGGTCTGCTCTACTACTTCAACCTGGTGCAGGTTCCTGGCTTGGCCGCTTATGGCGACGAAGGCAAAGCTCGCAACATCACCATCACCCAGATCGCGACTCGCGCTCTCTGGTGGTTCCGTTGGGCATCAGTTGCCACATTGGCAACTGGCCTCTTGATCGTCGGGGTCGCGCCTGACTACATGCAGGACTTCATGAATCACACTGAAGTAGCGGACTTCCCACTTAATGCCAAGAATGCGGCAATCAGTGTTGGTATGACACTGGGAATTCTCATGGCTGCCAATGTGTGGATGATCATCTGGAAGAACCAGAAGGTTGTTATCGCAAACGCAACCAATGTTCTTTCCGGTGGAGAAGCAAACCCTGACGCAGCAACCTCAGGTCGTCGCGCCATGCTCGCTTCTCGCCAGAACATGATCTTCTCGGTCTCCATGTTGTTCTTCATGGTCGGTGCTGCGCACTACTACGACAGCTACTTCTCTGCATCTTCAAGTGATGCAAACACATTCATGTTGATCTCCATCGTGATCATTGCTCTCTTGCAGTTAAATGCTCTCGGCAAGTTCGGTGGCATCAAGGCTGGTAACAAGATGCTCTGGCCATATGAAAGCCAGAAGAATGCCATCATCTCTGGTGCCGTTCTGTGGGCAGTGTTCTTCATTGCATCCATCGTGTTGATGCGCGCCTAATTCTTCGGAACTAAACGAAAGGGCCGCCCCACTGGGGCGGCCCTTTTTCGTTCTTGCGAACTATTGCGAATCACTCGACAATCAGTTTCGCTCTCATATTGCTGTGGCCGGGTACGTCGCAGATGACCTCGTAGGTGCCGGCATCAAGAGTGACAGTGCCAGAGTCAACGGCGCCTTTATTGGCAACTACCAACTTGAAGTTGGCGACCTTCATGTTGTCCTTGGCCAAGATGAGGGTGTGGCGAATGGAATCTTCGTTCGAGTATCCGATAAGAACTTCACCGGCCTTCACAGGGCCGTATTCTGCAGCGTCGAACCGCAGACCGGACACTGCTTCCACCACCATTGCTCCTGTGGGGAGTGTCTCGGCGGGGGCGCTAGTGCCGCCACCACAGGAACTCAAGAGTCCGATTGCGACGAGAAAGGGGAGTGCACGCTTCATGAGACCGAATTTACTCCCCTCGGGACCGATAAAGGACGGTTGGGGCATACCTGAGAAGTACCATCGGTCACGCGGACAATGGCGTCCGTGGTGCCTCGCCCAGGCGCCCCACCGCCCATGAGGGCAAGGAACTAAGGCAACAACATGGCTGATCTCGCTGACCGCACGCAGGACTTCGGAGCCAACTCTTGGCTCGT
>WLHL01000030.1 GCA_009702755.1 Actinomycetota bacterium | reverse complement strand
ATCGCTCAGGTCGCATCAATCTCTGCAGCCGACACTGAAATCGGCCGCATGATTTCTGAAGCCATTGACAAGGTCGGCAAAGACGGTGTCATCACCGTTGAAGAGAGCCAGACATTCGGAATGGAAATGGATCTCGTCGAGGGCATGCGCTTCGACAAGGGCTACATCTCCCCATACTTCGTGACCGATGCAGATCGCATGGAAGCATCGCTCGACGATGCATACATCCTTCTCGTCTCGGGCAAGATCACAAACGTTCGCGACATGCTTCCTGTTCTTGAGAAGGTCATGCAGAGCGGCAAGCCACTCGTCATCATCGCTGAAGATATCGAAGGCGAAGCACTTGCAACTCTCGTCGTAAACAAGATTCGTGGCACGTTCAAGAGCGCTGCTGTCAAGGCTCCAGGCTTTGGCGATCGTCGCAAGGCAATGTTGCAAGACATCGCACTTCTCACAGGTGCACAGGTCATCAGCGAAGAAGTTGGTCTCAAATTGGAGAATGCAACTCTCGACCTTCTTGGTCGCGCAAAGAAGATTGTCATCACAAAAGATGAAACAACAATCATCGAAGGCGCTGGCACCGAGGATGACATCAAGGGTCGCATCAACCAGATCAAGACTGAAATCGAAAACACCGACTCTGATTACGACCGCGAGAAGCTCCAAGAGCGCCTTGCCAAGTTGTCTGGTGGCGTTGCAGTTCTCAAGGTTGGCGCAGCCACCGAAGTAGAGCTCAAGGAAAAGAAGCACCGCATCGAAGACGCAGTGAGCACCACAAAGGCCGCTATCGAAGAGGGCGTTGTTCCTGGCGGTGGCGTTGCACTTCTTCGTGCACAGGCTGCAGTGATCGCTGCTGCTGAAAAGCTCACAGGTGACGAAGCAACCGGCGCACGCATGGTCGCACGTTCACTCGAAGGCCCACTCAAGCAGATCGCAGAAAACGCTGGTCTTGAAGGCGGAGTCGTTGTCGAAAAGGTGAAGAACCTCAAGGGCAACGAAGGACTCAATGCAGCAACAGGCGAGTACGAAGACCTCGTGAAGCTTGGCGTCATCGATGCTGCAAAGGTGACACGCTCTGCATTGCAGAACGCCGCATCCATTGCTGCACTTTTCCTCACCACCGAGTGCGTGATCGCAGACAAGCCAGAAGAGGCTTCTCATGCAGGTCATGACCACGGTGGCATGGGCGACTTCTAAGTCGTTCATTCATTTCTGATCGTCGATGTCGCGTCCTCTCGCACTCGTTAGTTGTGCTGAGGCGCGACATCACGACACAGATCTTTCGCTGATTATTCGCGGTCTGCAAGACCGCGGCATCGTTGCAGAAATTACGGATTGGGATAACGCCGCCGAGGACTGGTCACGGTTCTCGGCGGCGATTATTCGTTCTCCGTGGGATTACCACCGCCGGTATGACGACTTCGTGCAATGGCTGGATGATGTCTCTGCAAAAACGACGTTGTTCAACAGTGCTGACATCGTGAAGTGGAACACCGACAAGGTCTATCTCGGCGAATTGATTGATGCCGGTATTCCAGTCATCCCTACGACGTTTGTTCGTGGTGCTGAAGACTTAGTACTCATCACGAATGAAGGAATGCTTGACCGCGACATTGTGGTGAAGCCAACAATCAGTGCTGGTTCCAACAACACTGAACGCCATATGGAGTCCCCTGTGAAAGCAGCGGCTCATCTGGGCTCGCTCATTGATGCGGGCAAGGTTGCGATGGTGCAGCCGTATCAGCGCTTCATTGATGAACGTGGTGAAACCGGAATGGTCTATTTCAACGGCGCCTATAGCCACGCATTCCGCAAAGGTGCAATCTTGGCAACAGGCGACAACGTGAAGAACGGCCTGTACACCGAAGAAGACATTTCAGCGCGTGATGCGTCATCGCAAGAGCGTGAATTGGGCGAACAAGTCATGGACTTCATCGTGGAAAAGTTCGGATACGCGCCGTTGTATGCCCGTGTTGATGTTGTTCGTGGTTCCGCCGGAGTTCCTGTTCTGATGGAGCTTGAACTTGCTGAGCCGTCCTTGTACCTCCACATGGATCGTGATGCAGGTACTCGCTTTGCGTCAGCCGTCGTCACAGTCACTCGTCAGTAGATAGGTTAGAAATATGAGCGAACCGATGTCCCCCTCGGTCGGCCTTGGGGTCGTCCACCTTTTTTGCAAGCCATTCCCTGACTTCAAGGGCGATGATCTTGTTGCAGCCGTGAAGGCCGCAGAGGCAAACGGCGTCACCGTCGTCACTGTTTCCATGTTGGGTCATAAAGCTGATCTTGCGGTGATGGGCATGGCCGCAGACATGCGCGCTCTGAAGGCATTGCAAACAGGTGTGCAGCATGCTGGTCTCGAGATTGTTGACAGCTACGTGTCGCTCACTGAAGTGTCTGAGTATTCAAAGGGCATGCCGCAGGAAATGTTGAATGCGCGTCTGTACCCAACATTGCCACCTGCAGGAAAGAACGCTTGGTGCTTCTATCCAATGTCAAAGCGCCGCGAGCACAAAGACAACTGGTTCACCTTGGAATTCGACAAGCGTAAAGAACTGATGGAGGAGCACGGCAAGAGCGGGCGCACATTCGCCGGCCGCGTGATTCAGCTTGTTACAGGTTCAACGGGCCTTGATGATTATGAGTGGGGAGTCACCTTGTTTGCTGTGCACCCTGATGACTTGAAAGAAGTCGTGTACACGATGCGCTACGACGAGGCATCGGCTGTGTATGCAGACTTCGGCGCGTTCTATGTCGGCATGGTTACACCAGTCGAAGAACTGATCCACCAGATCTAACTCATCCTGACGATGGCCGGACTGAGAATCGGCGGTGACCTGGGTCTAGGTTTGGGTTGTTGAAACGGGGGACACGTGGCAAATGTTGTGAATGAAGCACGCGAGTTCTTAGCGGCACATTGGCAGCCCGACATGGATCTTGCAAAGTGGAAAGAACTCGTCATTGACCATCGTTGGTCCGCATTGCGGTGGCCAGAAGATTGCATGGGCCGTTCGTTGGATGACGAAATAGCAAAAGAAGTCGAAGCGTTGTTTATTGCTGCAGGTGCACCTGGCACGGGGCAAGACAAATCCAATCTGTGGGCTGGCTCCATTGTCGGCTTCGGCACGCCAGAGCTGAAAGAACAATTTATTCGTCCCTTGTTGATGGACGAAGTGGCGATGTGTTTGTTGTACAGCGAGCCCGGAGCTGGTTCAGACCTTGCAGGTATTCGCACGTCAGCAGTTCGTGACGGTGATGAATGGGTCGTCAGTGGCCAGAAGGTGTGGACCTCTGGTGCGAAAGATGCCGACTACGGAATGTTGATTGCGCGTACTGATTGGGATCAACCAAAGCACCGCGGAATTTCTTTCTTCTATCTTCCAATGAAGCAAGCCGGAGTTGAAGTGCGTCCGCTGCGACAGGCGACGGGCGACTCGCGCTTCAACGAAGTGTTTATTACTGATGCACGAGTTCCCGCGCAGAACATGCTCGGTGAACTCAATCAGGGTTGGTGGGTCTTACAAAGTGCGTTGGCGTATGAGCGCGCAATGATGGGCATCTCGCGACGTGGCCCTCGTGGCCCAGCTGGTGGCGCGACTGCAACTGCAATGGGTCACATTCCATTACCAGATTTGTCGTTGGTGAAACTTGCGCAGTCTGTCGGGAAGAACAATGATCCCAAGGTGCGTCAGAAGCTTGCCAAGTTGCATTGCATGCGCTTAGTGAACGACTGGAATAACGACAGGTCAAAGGCAATGTCGGCCGGCGGCGGTTCGTCACCTCTTGCGTCATTCGGAAAACTTGCAATGAGTGGATTGCTGCATTTTGCGGGTCATCTTCAGGGAGAACTGTTGGGTGCCGAAGGAACACTTGATGGTGATGAGAATCCCCGTGCACGCGATGCGAACTACTCGCAACTCAATGCGTATTTCACATCGATCGGCGGCGGCACGGATCAAGTGCAGCGCAACATCATCGGTGAACGCATTCTTGGTTTACCCAAAGAGCCTGAAGTCGATAGGGACATGCCGTTCCGCGATGTCCCTGCGGGTGGAAAGCGCTAGTTAGTCACGTGCCATGGTGGCACGACTTGCACCATGGAAATCAAGAACTTGATCGTCATCGAGATTGATCTCAACTTTCTTGAGATCACCGGTGAACAGGAATGGCGATTCGTAATGGCTCACTGGTGTTCCACGATCGAGGCCAATGTCAAGTCCCGACCACGAGATCAGAAGCCAGAAGATGTTCTCCGTTGTCATGGTGCCCACTTCAACGTCATCAATGAACATCGTGAGTGTTCCTTCGTTGCCGTTGCGCTTCATGCGCACACCAACGATGTGAGGGCCGGCCGAGATCTTGCGATCTGATTTCAGCATCTGGTGACTGCCACCAATGTTGAGATCATGCTCGAGAAAACCATCTCGAATAAAGAGGCTGTATCCACTGGTGAGATCGCCGTGAGAAATGAGAACGCCTTCACAACCATCAGCAGGAACATCGATGGAAGCAGAGATGGTGTATGAACGACTGCGTAAGTCGGGTGCGACATCGGACGGGATGTGCCCCATGCCCTTCCAGAAGGTGTAGCGCGAACGATTGCCACGATGGCGTTCTGCATTCTCTGCAAAACGTGGTGCAAAGCGATCATCAAGTGGCAACACCTTGTTCTTGTCGGCCTCTTGCCACCACATCTCGATCAGCTTCCCAAGGCGCTCGGGTTCTTGTGCCGCAAGATCATTCATCTCATTGAAGTCCTGTGCGAGGTGGTACAACTCCCACACATCGTCTTCAAATGGAGTTCCCATCTGGTGATACGCAACTGCTTTCCATCCGTCAACAACGATTCCTCTGTGACCGAACATTTCAAAATATTGCGGGCCACGATTGATTGTTGCGCTGGGGTCACTGAGAACAGGGGCGAATGACTGACCTTCAATGGGCATCTGTGCGATGCCGTTCACAGCTGTTGGCGCTTCAAGACCGAGCATCTCGAGAATGGTCGGCGCAAGGTCGACGGCATGACAGAAGTTGTGGCGAACACCACCGTGGTCATTCACAACACCTGGCCATGCGATGACAAAGGGGTCGCGAATTCCGCCGGAGTGGGTGTTCTGCTTGTAGCGCTTCAGCGGTGTGTTGGCGGCCATCGCCCAGCCCCACGGGAAGTTGCTGTGCGTATCGGGGCCGCCGATGTCATCGATCTTTGAAATCTTTTCTTCGATTGATTCCGCGATGAGGTTGAAAGGACCCATTGCATTGATAAATCCCAATGGTCCACCTTCTTGACTTGCACCGTTGTCACTCATCACCATGATGACGGTGTTGTCGAGCTGACCGGAATCTTCCAACTGCTTCACCAAGCGTGCAAGATGATCATCGAAGTGTTCGAGCATTGCTGCGTATGCAGCCATCAAGCGAATTGATAGTGGCTTCTGATCTGCAGGAACGTCTTCCCACGGAAGAACCCAATCGTTGCGATCCGGAAGGACAGTGTCTGGTGGAACGATTCCCAACTTGATCTGGTTTGCGAGACGACGTTCGCGTGCTGCATCCCACCCATCGAGGTAGTTCTTCTCGCAACGGTCGATGTATTCAATGGGTGCCTGGTGTGGTGCGTGACAGGCACCGGGTGCCAGCAACATCATCCATGGTGTGTCGGGTGCGCCAGCAGTGTGGTCTGCAACATAGGTAATGGCGTTATCAACGAGATCTTCGGTGAGGTGATAGCCAGTCCAATACGTGCCAGGTGCGGTGACATGTGTGTTGTCGCGCACAACTTCAGGGCTGTACTGGTCAGTCTCAGCATCAAGGAATCCGTAGAAGCGGTCAAACCCGCGTGCGAGTGGCCATCCATCGAAGGGACCAGTGGGACCTGTCTCAGTGAGAGGTGTGACGTGCCATTTGCCGACCATGTAGTTGCGGTATCCATGCGGACGAAGCATTTCGGCAAGGGTGCCTGCTTCATGTGTGATCTTGCCGCGGTAGCCGGGGTAGCCACTGTCGAAGTTTGCAAGACAACCAACACCAACTGAGTGATGATTGCGACCGGTGAGCAGTGCAGCGCGCGTTGTCGAACACATAGCAGTTGTATGGAAGCCAGAGAACCGAAGACCACGTTGTGCAATCGCATCAATCGTGGGTGTGTTGTTCTCTGAGCCGTAGCAACCAAAATCTGCGAAGCCCACATCGTCAAGCAGCACGATGAGAATGTTGGGCTTTCCTGCTCCTTGATTGTGATCAGGGAAATATGGGGTTGACTCAGAGATCGTCTTGCCGATGGTGCCGGGAAATCCAGCGGGTGTGGTTGGGGTAAACGTCATCAAAGCCTCCGAGAATGCCTCTTGAGTGTACTTTCGTCCCCATATTGCGGGGATAATCAGGTGCGTTCTGATGTTCTGTAGGTTTGATGCCAATGAGCAGTACGAATGCATCGATAGAGGACTTGGAGTCGTATCCCAGGGACTTATACGTGGCAGTTATGCAGGCGATTCCTGCATGGGTCGCACGACGAATGCTGGAGATTTCATCGCATGGTGGTGTGAGTGCCGGGGCTGACTTCATGGAAGCAATTGAGTCAGTGTCGCGGGAGACGATGCAACAACTCTCTGGAGATCTCTTGTCACTTCTTACAACCGATGTTGATCATCAGAGATTTAACCCATTACAGGTCATTCGTGAAGCAAATGTTTTCGCAAATCAATCTCTCGCCATCCTCGGGGTTCCTACGCCGCGCCGCGATGAGTTTGATGCTCAGGTCATGCCCCACGACCACTACGCCGTTGGCCCGTTGACATGGAAGGACCTCTCGGAAGACGTTCACGAAGCCGGCATTAGCTGGGGTGCATGGAAGGCGGCCACTGTTCTGACCCGGCGCCGGGCAGAAGGCAAGATCCAATAATCACCCCGTTCCCTTAGCTTTTGGGGGAATTGTAAAAAGCATGTGAACCATTTGAATTCACGGCTTTCCTGCTGGTAGGGCACCGTACGCTCAGGTCATGGTCACACGCCTGGACATTTCAAATGACTTGTCACTGAGGGGTCTCACGGCGTGCCAGGCAATGTCTGCTGCAACGGATTCGTGGCTTGCACAGTTGTTTGATGTCGCTACTGCGGATGTGAAAAAGCGTGATGACATTGCGTTGATTGCAGTGGGCGGATACGGACGTCGCGAACTTGCACCACAGAGTGATCTTGATGTCCTCTTGGTTCACAAAAATGTGAAGGACATCAGCGAGATTGCACCTCGCATTTGGTATCCCGTGTGGGACGCAGGGATCAAACTGGGACATTCGGTGCGCACTCCGAAAGAAACCATTCAGTTGTGTGGAACAGATTTAGACACTGCAACGTCGCTTGTCACCGCACGCGTGATTGCAGGAAATGAAGTTCTAGGAAATCAGGTCATCGCCGAAGCAGGGGATAGTTGGCGTAAGCGCGGTCGTGAATGGCTCGTAGAACTCCACACTCGTGTTCTTGAGCGATACGCCAAAGACGGCGAAGTTGCCTTCTTGCTCGAGCCGAATCTCAAAGAAGGTCTTGGTGGTCTTCGCGATATTCATGCATTGCAATGGGCCGTGAAAGCCGGTCTTGATTTGTTGCCCGGCGATGCAGCACAACTGGAGTGGTGCAATGACGTTTTGTTGAATGTTCGCGTTGCACTGCATCGTCACACTGGCCGTCCGAATGAAATTCTGCGGCTGGAAGATCAAAGACCTGTTGCTGCCCTCGC
Organism: Actinomycetota bacterium; assembly: GCA_009702755.1. Taxonomy (GTDB): domain Bacteria; phylum Actinomycetota; class Acidimicrobiia; order Acidimicrobiales; family Ilumatobacteraceae; genus UBA2093. Next base: position 14,240 of record WLHL01000030.1, on the reverse strand, counting down.
AGGGTTCGAATCCGATGATGCATTGATGGCGGCGATTGCAGAAGTGGGTCGACGTGTTGCATGGATCTCAGACGAAGCATGGTCTCGTCTTGATCCTCCTACCAATCGGTCAAGTACTCCACAATCAATTGCCCCCGGTGTTGAACTTCTTAATGGAGAAATTCATCTCGTTGACAATGTGAATGTGTCGGAAGACCCCACATTGTTGTTACGTGTGGCAACAGCGGCAGCTCGATTGCGCGCACGTATCGCTCGACCATCGCTGGATCGACTTGGTCAAGAATCGCCGGTGTGGCCAGATCCGTGGCCTGCCGGCGCAAGTGATGATCTTGTCGCGCTGTTGTTGGAAGGCGAAGCTGCGATTCCAGTCTTGGAAGCTCTTGACCAACGAAACCTCTTGGTACGAGTACTTCCTGAATGGGCACCTGTTCGCAGCAAGCCACAGCGCAATGCGTTTCACCGCTACACGGTTGATCGCCACCTGTGGCAGACAGTTGCAAATGCGGCGGGCCTCGTTGACCGAGTCACACGTCCCGACTTGTTGGTCATTGGTGCTCTCTTTCATGACATCGGCAAGGGGTATCCCGGAGACCACACCGAAGTAGGTGTGGAGATGTTTGAGTACATCGGAACACGCATGGGTCTCACCGATGCGGACAAGGGAATTGTGTGTTCCTTGATTGAACATCACCTGTTGCTTGCTGATACTGCAACGCGACGAGACTTGTCCGATGATGCGACCATCACAATGGTTGCTGAGCGTCTTGGAAGCACGGTCGTTCTTGATCTCTTGCATGCGCTGACAGAAGCGGATTCAAAAGCAACTGGCCCATCAGCATGGAGTGACTGGAAAGCCGAACTGATTGCACTTCTTGTCGACAGAACCCGTCATGTATTGGGTGGTGGCGATGTGCAAGAAGTGATGTGGCGTTTGTTCCCAGATGCAGGCGTGTTGGAGATGATGGCGGCGGGTGAAGTTGCAATTCGCGCACTGCCCGATCGAGTTGCAGTTGTAAGCCCCGACCGCCCCGGAACATTCAGCAAAGTGGCAGGTGTATTGGCGCTGAGTGGTCTTGATGTTCTTGGTGCTGAAGCGCATTCAAATGAACAGGGAATGGCTGCATCGGAATTCCGTGTCATTAGTCCTCTTGGCGAAATTGACTGGTCACCCATTGTTGAGAATCTTGAGCGCGCACTCTCTGGTCGCCTTGCACTTGAATCGCGCCTTGCGGATCGTGCAGCAAGTGCTCGCCCGCGCAGAGCAACATCTGCAGTTGCACCTGCGGCGCCCACTGTTCGTTTTGATGATTCAGCATCGTCGAATGCAACGTTCCTCGAAGTGCGTGCTCCTGACATGCTTGGCGTTCTTCACCGAATCACAAAAGCAATTGCTGATCTGGGTCTCGACATTCGACATGCGCGTGTCTTGACCTTAGGAAACGAAGTTGTTGACTCTTTCTATGTTCGTGAGTCGGGTGGCGGAAGAATCACCGATGAGTCCTACAAGAATGAGATCTCCCGCGCCATTCTTCACGTGCTTGTTTGACGTGACGATGCGATGACGGAATCGAGCTCTGCTTCGCAGGGCTAGGGTTTGTTGTGTGAGCGACGTATCTCCCCAAAACTTCACCCGAGACCTCATTCGTTGGAGTGAGACGTTGGCTGCAATCGCCCGCACTGGCATGGGCTTCACACAGAGCTTGTACGAACGCGAACGGTATGAAGAAGTACTGAAGGTTGCTGCAGACATTAAGGCGTCGGCAGATGAGGCTCTGGAAGTACGGCGAGAGCAAGATCACTTTGTTCAAGAGTGGATGGAATCAATCGGCGAAGGTGTTCCGGGTTACGTCACACCAAAGGTTGCCATTGGCGCAATTGTCGGAAATGACGAAGGCAAGATTCTTCTGGTGAAGCGGAAAGACAGTGGGGTGTGGCTGTACCCGACTGGTTGGGCTGATGTGGGGTATTCACCTGCTGAAGTCGCAGTAAAGGAAGTCGAAGAAGAGACTGGCATTCATGCAATGCCGCTGCAGTTACTGGGTGTCGTTGACGGTATGCGGATGGGTTTCTCACGCTTTGGTATGTACATGTTGCTCTTTCACATGAAGGCAACGGGTGGTGAACTCAATGGCCATCCATTAGAAACTGCAGATGTCGGTTGGTTTGGTCCTGATGAATTACCAACACCAACTGCTGGTGCTCAATGGTGGGGCGACATGGCATTTGCTGCGATCAACGGGATCATCACGCCAGCGACATTTGATGCGCCACGCGAACAACTGTGGCGTGGCGAAGAAGGAATGTAAGAACTATTGACCGTCTTGGTCGCGCAGGAACTGCTCGACCTCGTCTACCAAAGTGTCAATGTTCTCTTCGGCATCATCGTCTTCATCTGTATCGCTGAAGTCGAACTCGAGTTGGTTCGGGTTATCGAGGCCGAAAGCATCTTCACCAAGAGTCTCAATGCGCTCGACGTATTCACGAAGTTCATCGTCGTCGTCAATCATTGCTTCGACACGATTGTCGTAATCAACAATGCGATTATGAAGCGCGCCGAGCGGGGCAGGCGTTCCGATGATTTCACCAGCGCGAGCGATGAGGGCATTTGCTGCCTTCGGTGAAGGAATCTGCGATGCAATCGCAGGCACAGCTGCCCACAGCGATGCTGAAGGAATAGATGACTGTGCACATCCGTCATGCAAGACGCTGATAATGCCGGTGGGGCCTTCGTAACGTGATCGGCGCAAATCAAAGCGTTCAATGATGGCGTCGTCATTAGCGGTGCCCATGATCTGCACGTCACCTCGATGTGACACCTCAGCAATGAGCGCGCCCAGTGACAAGATCATGGCTGCATCAAAGCGTGCTGCCACACCGATGATCTGCTCGGTGAAGAGTCGCCACTTCAAACTTGGCTCTGGTCCGAGAATAAGAATGACGTCGGCACCGGGAGTGCTCGCATGCCACAGGCTGACTTTTGGCCACACGATGGAACGAGTGATGCCATCTTCCAAACGCACCGAAGGACGGATCGTTGCGAAGTCAGTGAATTCTTCTGGGTCAATTTCTGCAAGAGGCTCTGCGTGCCACGCGTCAATCAATGTACGAACGGCTGTGCTTGCGGCGTCGGCTGCATCGTTCCAGCCACTAAAAGCTGCGATGACCGTGGGGTTATGGAGTTTTGGACTCGATAGCCAGCGGACGTGATCTGAAGCCGTCATTACCTCTGAAATCTACCGTCCTTTTTGGGACATGAAATTCCTGAATTTCCTTGTGGAAAACATGGGAATTTGTTCATCTTGTGGCAAGGTGGAGACCATGTCAGTTGTTGTTGAACGGGCCACCGAAGTTACGCCGGAACTCATCTCAGCGTTTGAATTGCTGATTCCACAACTGTCGTCCTCGAATCCGCCACCACAGTCAAGTGAATTGCAGGAGATTGTGTCTTCAGATTCTTCAGTGCTCTTTATTGCTCGTGTTGACGGGAAGATTGTTGGATCACTCACGCTTGCAACATTCCGCATCCCGACGGGTCTACGGGCCTGGATCGAGGACGTCGTCGTCGACTCTTCTGCTCGCGGTCACGGTGTTGGTGAAGCGCTGAATCAGGCTGCACTAGCTGAGGCTCGTGGGCGTGGTGCAGTGACCGTCGATCTCACGTCACGTCCGTCGCGTGAAGCGGCGAACCGCTTGTACCAAAAGCTTGGCTTTGTGCAGCGCGAGACAAACGTCTATCGCTTCACTTTGTAATCGGCCATAGTTGCTACTGTCGCAAATATGTCAAAAATCAACAAAGCATTGGTGATCACACATTGGGTGGGTGCAACTCCTGACGTCCTCTGGAATGCATATTCAACTCCGGAGCTTTTTCATCAGTTCTTTTCACCTGAAGGCTTGTCCATTCCTTTGGAATCTGTTGTCATGGAATTTCATGTCGGTGGGCGGTTTGAGTTCGACATGGTCTTTGAAGAATCTGGAGAGGTGAGCCCCAATAAAGGAATCATCTTGGAACTTGAAGCCCCACACAAAATGGTGTTTGGAGAGCCTGAGTTCATGGGCGGAGAGCTTCGTTCAACGCAAACCTTCACTGCAGACAATGGGGGAACCCTCATCGTGGTGACGCAAGAAGGATTACCTGAAGAACTCATCGACAATCCGGAAGTCCTTGAGGCTTTTCGCTCTAGCTTCCGCAAGCTAGGCCGCGTCCTCAATGTGAATACCGAAAATCGCTAGACCGTAGACTGCGACTATGGCTCATCTTGAAGGCACCTATGTTCCCAGCACTATGGCATGGGTGCGCGATCAAGTCGACACGTATGAGAAGTCGGGTGGCACAGAAGGCAACACACTTCGTGACTCAGGCATCCCCGTCATCATCGTGACGATGCGTGGTGCGAAGTCAGGCGATGTTCGCAAGATTGCATTAATGCGGGTTGAGCATGAAGGTGAGTATGCACTCGTTGCTTCTCGCGGAGGCTCCGATGTGAATCCTGATTGGTACTCGAATCTTCTCGCTCACCCCACGGAAGTCTTAGTGCAAGATGGTCCCGAGGCACATCGCTTTACTGTTCGTGAAGTAACAGGCGACGAAAGAACAATCTGGTGGGACCGTTCAGCCGGTGTTTTCCCGCAGTACAACGACTATCGCGCCAATACATCGCGCATTATTCCTGTGCTCATCGCTACACCTCAGTAGAGGTGTGACTGTCTAGTGCGCAGGTGCTTTGTCCTCGAGGGCATCAGAAAGCCCAGCACGTTGCTTTAGCGGAATCTCTGGCAATAGCCACGCAAGGACCATCGCAATAGTCATTAATGCCGCACAGCACCAGAAGATTCTGCTGGTACCAAGAGCAATGCTGTCGATGACTGCTTGACGTGGAACGGCAGGAAGTCGTTGGATCATTTCCGGAGAGCGAATCAGTGTGGACGCATCTTCAGGAGCGATGTTGGGAACTCTTGCTGGAATCTCGCTACGAATGGTCGAGTTAAGAAGTGTGCCGAATACTGCGAGGCCGAATGATCCGCCGAGAGACCGGAAGAACATCACAGTGGCGGTTGCAACTCCGAGATCTTGGTACTCCACGCCATTCTGACTCGCAATAGATGTTGACGTGAAAATTGATGCAGCGCCAAAGCCCATGAAAATCATGGGAACAACAAGGTAGATGTACTTCGTCTCGCCGTTTATCTGGGCCATGGCGATGAGGCCCATCGTTGCAAGTGTGGAACCAATAATGGGGAACGGTTTGTAGCGCCCTGTTTTTGAGATCAGTCGACCCACACCAAATGTTGCAGCGGTGACTCCCACCATTTGAGGAAGTGAGCGAAGCCCAGATTCTGTGGGAGAGACGAAAAGTGCGTCTTGGAAGTACAAAGCGAGGAATGATCCGGACCCGTACACAATTGTTCCGGCAATCATCCCCAACATGGCGGCACGGAAAACAATTTTGTTCGAGAACAAGTGCAAAGGAATCATCGGTTCTGATGCACGCTTCTCCACTTGGATGAACGCGAAGAGACCTACCGCAGCAGATGCGAAAAGAACAAGCACGTTCGTATCGGTCCAGCCCTTACGACCTTCTTCGAGTCCGATCATCAGCGTGGCAATGGTGAATGACAACAGTGCTGCACCTGCGTAGTCAAGCTTTGCTTCTTTGCGTTTGAAGGGAAGCTTGAGAGCGAAGTGTGTCACTGTGCCCACGACGAGAATGAACGGCACATTGATCCAGAAGATCCACTTCCATTCGTAGTGATCAATGATGAACCCGCCAACGAGTGGTCCGAGAATTGCCGAGCCAACAAATGCAAGCGTGAAGTAACCCATGTAACGGCCGCGATCACGTGGCGGAATGATGTCGCCGATGACGGCAAAGGAAAGCGCTTGGATTCCTCCTCCACCTAAACCTTGGAAGGCGCGAGCCGCAATGAGCTGTCCCATCGAACCAGCAGCACCACAGAGGAACGAACCCACGAGGAAAATGAACATCGTGATTTGAAAGATGCGTCGACGTCCGTAGATGTCGGAGAGTTTTCCGAGAAGTGGTGTGGCGATAGCCGAGGTCACGATGTACGACGTGCCGACCCACGCGAAACTCTCAAAGGAGTTGAAGTCGCCCACAATCTTTGGAAGTGCAGTGGCGATAATGGATGTTTCCAAGTTGGCGAGCATGGTTGCCGTTGCCAAAGCGCCCAACACCATGATGAGTCTCGTTTGGGTGAAGCCTGGGACTGAGGATTCTTTCGCCATGAGGTTCACCGTACTCCTATTTGCTTCATACAAATAACTTGGAGGGCATAGTGAAGTCCATGAAACACTTGTGCCATGTCACCTGCACAGTCTGAAATCATCACAATTTTTCGAAATCGGCTTGTTGAGGGAGCAGTACGTGACTATTCAGATCTTGCACCGCACATTGCGTCATTGGCGAGCAACATGCCGGGATTAGTTGACTTCAAGACATTCACTGCACCAGATGGCGAGCGCGTCACCATCGTGACGTTTTCAAATCAAGACACGCACAATGCATGGCGCGATCATCCTGAGCATGTTGCTGCTCGGGCACGAGGTGTTGAAGAGTTCTACAGCACGTATTCGATTCAAGTAGGTACTGTCACTTACTCACATCACTTCACGAAGGAGACGACATGACTTCGTCAAGTGAATGGTTACGTCCAACGTCAGCAGGAAAACTTCGTTGCTGGTGGCCAGGTGATGATGTTCCGTATCAGGAGTATCACGACACAGAGTGGGGACGTGCAGTCGTTGACGATGAACGCCTCTTTGAGAAGGTCTGTCTTGAAGGTTTTCAATCGGGGTTGAGTTGGCTAACGATTCTTCGTAAGCGCGAGAATTTCCGACAGGCATTTGCTGGCTTTGATATTGACGTTGTTGCGCGATTTACCGAAATGGACATCACTCGCTTGATGAATGATGTAGGAATCGTTCGTCATCGCGGAAAAATTGAAGCGACAATCAATAATGCGGCCCGAGCACTTGAACTCGTCGAACAAACAGGGTCGTTAGCGCAGCACTTCTGGTCGTTTGCTCCTACTGCTCCTTTTGGGAGAGATGGAGAAGGACAACACCCCTCTGGACTTTCAACAACCTCACCCTCAGCGATTGCATTATCGAAAGATCTCAAGAAACGCGGTTGGAAGTTTGTTGGCCCTACAACGATGTATTCCTTCATGCAGTCAATGGGAATGATGAATGATCATCTGCAGGAATGTTTTGTGCATGAAGCGTGCGAAAAGGCTCGCGTGGAAGCACTGAAGAAACAGAAGAGTTAGTCGCGAGGATGAATAAGAATTTCTGCGTTCTGGCGCACTTGCCAATCGCGATCTTCTAGTGCCTTCTGCAGTGCAGCATCGACTTCATCTCCATCGAACGGTGCGAGTGCGAGGACAGCGCGGCGGCGAACAGCAGGCTTGTCTTCACAAGCCTGAAGAATCGCGGGCAACCCTCGTTCATCACCGATCGAACCGAGCGCAGCCGCACATGCCTCACGAACAACAGGTTCCTCGTGTGACGTTGTGCGATTGATGAGATGCTGTAGTTCTTCATCGGTGACTGGGACTCGTTCGCCCAGGCTCCATGCAGCCATCTCGGCGACGAACACATCTGCATCATCAATGAGGTGATGAATTGAGACATCATGAAACGGCGCAGCAAACTCGGTGGCTGTTCGACGAACCTCAGATTCTGAATCAGTCAGTGCAGCGCGAAGATGGTCTGATGTCAAAGCATCAAGTCGATGAAGCGAACGAAGAGCGCTAGCTCTCACATCTGAATGAGATGACGCTAAACCGGCTTGCGCGGTAGCAATGTCTCCGTTGAATCCAGATTGGATAACAGCGAATCTCTCGTCAACAGACACTGATTACGCCTGAAGAAGTCCACCCACCAGCTCGAGAGCAATGGTGAGCATGAAGCCAACGATGCATGCGATGAGTGCTCCGAGGACAAGTGCGCCGGCAGAGAGATTGAAAATTGCCTTGCGACGTTGCTGCTGGTCTGGTTCGCGGTACAACGGAGTCAATTTGTTGTCGACCCGCACAGGAATTGGGCGTCTAGGCGTGGCAGGCTTCATGCGGTCAGTAATCCACAATGCGAGAAGCGCCAATGCCATGACCCACACGGCACGCACGCCCACACCAGAAGTAGAGATCGAAAGGAGTGACTGAGAAATGAATGAAGAACTCATGAACGAGGAAAGCGTACCCCTCCCACCACCATCGTTCCCTGCAGATATTCGCCCTCTTCGGGTTGCTCTGCCGCTCATCACTGTTTCGTGGTTGATTCTTCTCACGGTCGTCGTCATGGCGAGTGTGCGAATCCAGCGCTGGGAAATTGCACCAGGCGAGGCAATGACTGTTTCTTCCCGCATTGGGTTTATGCCGGCGAAGGAAGGGGATGCTGTTCCACAACGGTATGTGGCTGACGAAGGCATTCGATTCGTCACTGCGTTTGGTGGACAGTTATCAATCTTGGATTCCATCCTCGGATGGATTGACCCGTATGTACGAGTCGATACGTACAGAGAACACTTTGGCGAACAGACCCCTACATCGTCACGTCGACTTGGTTTTCAGGCAATGACTGGCGCAAAACAAATCGCTGAATATGTTGCGATGAGCAAGGTAGGTCTTGAAGCAACGTTGAAGGAAGGGCCTATTTTGATTGAGCAATTGATCTGCCAGGGCGCTCCCGCAGAAAACTCTGCATGTGTGAATCTCCAAGTAGGGGAGCAGATCACTCACATCGATGGAGTGGCAACATCAACGTTGTCGCTCCTTGCCGTTGAGATGAAGAATCGCAAAGTCGGGGAGTCGGTTGTTCTCACTGTGTTGCCATATGTCGCTCCTAATGAGGAATCAAAAGGGAAAGCAAAGAAGGTGACGGTCACATTGATGGCTAGTCCTGACGACGAGCGAGCAATCGTCGGGTTTATCCCGGCAGATACGCGCGTGACCTCGTTGCCGTTCGATGTCAACATCAGCACTGCCGACATTGGGGGGCCGTCTGCAGGGTTGGCCTTTACTTTGGCCTTGCTCGATGAACTCACAGACGGCGACCTCATGGGGAAGGGGAAAGTGGCGGCTACGGGAACCATGGATGAGAACCAGAACGTTGGCGCAATTGGGGCTTTGGAGCAAAAGGCTGTCGCGGTAAGGGATGCGGGCGTCACTTTGTTCCTTGTCCCTGCTGGCCAAAGCCCGGATGAGATGAAAGCAGCCCGAGCAGCTGCTGGCTCGGGGGTCCGAATTGTGCAGGTGGCCACCTTGGATGCTGCGCTGAAGGCACTGCGAGACAACGGCGGATCAAGCCTCCCCAAGACCCTGAAAAAGTAGTTCTCCCTTTCAATACAAGGCTTGCCACAGACCTGGGCCTGTGGATAATGCCACTATTGACCCCCTACGGCACCGTACTGTGGAGATGTCATGGCTATTTCCTTCTCCCGTCCCGACCCGTCGTCACCTGCAGCGGTGGGCTCCGCCGCGTTTCCGACCAACCGTCGCGGCTTTGACCAGGGTGAAGTGCGCGATTTCCTTCGCATGGTCGCCGCCGAACTTGCACGTCTTCAAGAGCGCGAACGATTCCTTGAAAATGAACTGCGCACCATGCAGACACGTGGCATGTCGGCGCCAGGTCGTCTCGATGAAGAAACGGTGACCACACTTCTGGGTGAAGAAGCAGCTCGAGTTCTTTCCACTGCACGTGATGCAAGTACACAGATTCGTGATCGTGCCGAAGAGTCGGCAACTCGTCTTGTAAAAGATGCAGCCGAAGATGCAGCGCGTATTCGTGAATCAGCCATGATCGAAGCAGCCCGCATTAATGAAGATGCTGCTCACGATGCAGAAGCTGAAATCGAGATGGCGAAGCAACAGGGCCGCGACATGGTCAATGAGGCTCGTGCGTATCGTGAAAAAGTTCTCTCTGAGTTGTCACGTCGTCGTGATGCAGCACGTGGCCAGATTGAGCAACTGCTTCATGGCCGCGATCGTCTGTTGAATGCTTTCGAACGCGCACGACTTGCGAGCGAAGATGTCATTAACGGTCTGACTGAAGCTCACGATGAGCCTGAATTCATTGTGGATTTGACACCAACAACAGGTCCAATTCCTATTGTTAATCCTGAACATGCATCAGCAAAAGTATTTGATCATGAAACAGCCGATGTCGTTGAAACCGTTGAAGTCACCACAACAACAACGATTATTTTTGATCATGAAACAGCAGAAGTTGTAGAGACAGAGATGGCCGCAGATGTCATTGTCGAAATGCCTGCACCGGAAATCTCTGAACCAGAAGTTTTTGTTGAAGAAGTAATGGAAGTCGCAGACGTCATTGCGGAAGCGGTTGACGAGATAATTGAGACGGCAGTGATTTCTGCCGAGCACCCAGTGCATGGCATGTCTCGTTTCGAAGAAACCACCGATGAGTTGCCAATTGTTGAAGACATCCCAGCGGACACAAATCAGACGAATGTTGTTTCATTGTTTGGACGTGGTCGTCGCGGAACCGATGTTCCTGAGGTTGTAGAGGTACCTGAGGTCATCGCACCTGTCGAGATTGTCGAAGAAAAGGCACCAAAAAATACTTCAGGTGTTGACGATATTTTCGCAAAGTTACGTGCGGGCACGACTGCCGATGTCGCAACAAAAGTGGAAACGCCAGAGCCTGTCGTGCGGGTGGAGCCAGTGTTTACAGAGGCCTTCGCAAAAGAGGTCATCGCCAAAGAAGCAGCCCCGAAGAAGAAATCAAAGCCAAAGCAAGCGATTATTGCGGCAGATCCGGCTCGATTTGCTGAACGCGATGAAGCCTTGTCTGGTCTAGTCGTCACCATGGCTCGCAAGCTGAAGCGAGTGTTGGCCGATGAACAGAACAATGTGCTTGAACATCTCCGTGGAAAGCGTTCTTCCCTCGAGATGGATGCAATTTTGGGAACAGTCGATGAGCAAGCAGTTCGCTACGCCCAGTCCATCGCCGAAGACACCATGGCAGCTGCTGGGTCTGGTGCGAAGTCCGTGAAGTCAGCCGGTGGCTCCAGCCGTCGTGTGACTCAGAAGGCAGTTGCTAGCCACGTGAAGGACTCTGTTACGGCTGGGTTGGTTGCAGGGTTCCGCGAGGACACTCGTATCGCTATTGGTGAGGCCGAGGGAGATCGTGAAATCTTGGCAAGCCTGATGCGCGATGTCTACCGCAAGTGGAAGACCGATCTCATCGACCAGCACGTTGATGATCTTGCATGCACGTCGTACAGCAAGGGTGGATTCCTGGCTCTTGACCCTCAATCTCGTGTGAGTTGGATGGTCGACCCTGAAGCAGAATGCTGCAGCGAGTGCGAGGACAATTCACTAGCTGGTGCAGTCACCAAGGGTGAAGAGTTCCCCACAGGGCACGCAATGCCGCCGGCTCATCCTGGATGCCGATGCCTTGTTTGCCCCGTTCAGGACTAGCGTCCTGATGCGTGCGTAACAGTTCTGATCTTCCCCCCCGCGGCCCGGGAGGGCCTGCCTTTCGAGTTCCTAATTTTGGAAAGCCATCTCGAGGCCGAATCATTGTCTCGGTGGTCATTGGCGCTGTCTTGCTGCTGGCCTTTTCCGCAAGAAGCCTCTCTTCGTTCTATGTGAATCTCTTGTGGTTCGACAGCGTTGGCCATAGCGAGGTGTACTGGGGAATTCTCACAAGCAAGATCGAACTTGCTGCCATATTCGCCGTTGGCGCATTCGTCTTTCTTCTCGTCAATTTGATGATTGCAGACAAAGTTGCACCACTGACACTGCCGAACACCCCCGAAGATCAAACGGTGATCCGCATTCGTGAAGCAACTGCAAAGAACAGAGGGAAACTGCGCGTCGCACTCGCAGCAGTTGTTGCCCTGATGTTGGGACTCCCCGCATCTGCTGAATGGCAGAACTGGTTGATGTTTCGCAATCGCCAAGCATTCTCGGTTGGTGATCCGCAGTTCAAAGCCAATGTTGGTTTCTATGTGTTCCGTTTGCCATTTGCACAGTTTGTTGTGGCGTGGACATTCGGCATGTTGGTGCTCGCAATCATCATCGTCACCGCCTTCCATTTCGTGAATGGCAGCATTCGTCCTCAAGATCGCGTGCAGCGTGTTTCTCCACAAGCGAAGGTGCATCTGTCCGTTCTTCTCGCCGGCGCAGCGTTGCTTCGTGCAGCTAATTACTGGTTGTCAAAGTACGACCTCACATCATCCGAGCGCGGCGTTGTTCGTGGTGCGTTGTACACCGACGTCAAGGCTCAGCTTCCTGCTCTCAACTTGATGATCCTGGTTTCGTTAGCAGTTGCAGTTCTGTTGTTGTGGAACGTGCGTCAACGTGGATGGCGCCTTCCAGTGATGGCAGTGGGCTTATGGGTTGTGGTGGCGCTTGTCGCCGGCACGGTATACCCAGCCATCGTGCAGCGTTTTATCGTTCAGCCAAACGTGAGCACTCGTGAGATTCCGTATATCCAGCGCAATATTGAAGCCACAAAAGCAGCAATGGGAATTGACGATGTGGAGCGTGTTTCACAGAGCTTCGGTGACATTTCAGCTGACGATGTAACTGCAAACGATGCTGCTCTGCGAGATGTTCGCCAGCTTGATCCAGTCCAAATGAAAGATCGTTTTGCACTTGACCAAGGTCTTGCCTCGTTCTACGGAGTGACAGACCTCGACGTTGATCGTTATTCGATTGACGGTCGAGTGCAGCAAGTTCTTGTCGCAACACGTGAACTGAAAGCAGAAGGAATTCCAAACCGCACGTGGGTGTCGCGACATCTGTTGTACACACACGGTTGTGGAGTCATTGCAGCACCAGCCAGCATCGCAACTGATGATGGCCGTCCTTCCTATGTCGACCTGAAGGTCACGCAACCGCAGATCTATTTCGGTGATGGCTTAGATGGCTATTCAATTGTGAATACTTCTCAGAAGGAACAAGCGTGCCCTGACACCAAAGCCGGTGCTTATGCAGGCGACGGTGGTATTCGTTTCAGTGGCCTGATTCGCAAGCTTGCGCTCGCAATCAACTTTGGTGAGTTCAACTTGTTTGGCTCAAGCTTGATCACAAACGATTCACAGATTCTTCTTCAGCGCGATGTTCGTTCGCGCGTAGAAAAGATCGCGCCATTCCTTCACTTTGACTCGGATCCTTATCCCGTTGTCACAGAAGGAAAAGTGCAGTGGGTGATTGATGCATTCACCACGACGAATCGGTATCCGTATGCGGAAACCGCAAACAATTCCCAGTTGAGCGCCAGCAGTGGTTTGAATCACTCTTTCAACTATGTCCGCAACAGTGTGAAAGCTGTTGTGAATGCATACACGGGCGAAGTGACTTTGTATCTCGTTGACACGAAGGACCCCATCGCTCGTATGTGGAAGGCCGCATTCCCCAAACTCTTTACGAGCCAGAAGGAAGTGCCTGCAGCATTGTCCGCTCACTTCCGTTATCCAGAGGATTTGTTCCGAGTGCAGACCAACCTCTTTGGTCGATACCAATTTGATGACGCAACGTTGTTCTTCAACAGAGATGCGGCGTGGAGCGTTGCACAGGCTCCACCATCAGAGCCTGAAGGCAGCACAGCCGGCACATCAACCGCTGGCGCAACAGCTACCCCAGGTGTCGGTGCGGTGGATTCCATCAATGCAACGGACTCAGTCGGCACACGATTCAGCCCGTACTACTCGATCTTCCATACACCGGGTTCACAAACTGATGTGGGCGAGTTCTCCATGATCCGTCCATTTGTTCCGTTCTCCTCTGACGACAGTCGTAAGGAATTGCGATCACTGATGGTGGTATCGAGTGACCCGAAGACGTATGGCAAGTTAAAAGTCTTTGATGTGCAGTCACCACTGCCTCCAGGGCCTGCAACTGTTGCTGCCGAGTTCGAGAGTGAACCTGCTATCTCTCAAACGATTACGCCACTCGACCAACGTGGTTCACGAGTGATGTACGGAGATCTTCAACTAGTTCCTGTTGGTAAGGGACTCATCTACTTGCGACCAATGTTCGTTCTCCCTGATGGCGAAGACGCAAAGCAGATCTTTGTTCGCAAGGTGCTGGCTAGCTATAACGGCAAGTCGGTCATTGGCAACAGCCTCACCGATGTGATCGCGCAATTGTTCCCCGGATTCAGCATGAATCTTGGTGACCGCGTGGGCGGCTCGACGGGTGGTCCAACAACGACAACCATTCCTGGTTCGCCAACGACAACTGTGCCT